>JBKPMY010000206.1:0-7954 GCA_046732375.1 Myxococcota bacterium | reverse complement strand
GACCAGGAGAGAGACGGCGACGAGGCGGATGCCCTCGTCCGGGCCGGCGGCGTGGAGCCGGGCGGCGTCCACGAGCGCCGGCAAGGGAGGCAGCCGCGGCCGGCCGTGGAAGCGGTGCGCCAGCCGGGTGACGAACCCGGCCTCGGAGTCCGGCGGGTCGGCAATCCTGGGCTCGTGCTCGTCGGGGATGCAGGTGGACTGGGGCTCGAAGGCGGGGAGGAGGAAGGGGTCACTCTTGAGCTCCGGCTTTCGCTCCTCGGTCCAGGCGGAGATCAGGGCCGGCATCCACCCCGCCGCCAGGTTTCCCGAGGTGACCCGCCCGAGGATGCGGCTGACGCGCTCGTCGGGCTTCAGCTTCCGGAGCTGCTCGACGGCGGCGCGAAAGCCCGCGTCGTCCCCGCGCGCCCGGGCGATCATCGCCGAGAGAAAGGCCCGGCGCTCCGGCCAGGGCGGGCCAGACTTCGGGAGCAGGGCCAGGAGCTCGGAGGCGCGGTCCACCCGCTCGTTGGTGAGCGCGATCTCCGCCGCCAGGTAGGTCGCGTTCGCCTTCGCCGGCGAGCCGTCCAGAGCCGCCCGGGCGTTCGGAAAGTCCAGCCACACCGCCAGCTCGAGGCAGGCCTGCGGGGTCTGCTCGCACTGCCGCCGGAGCACCGTCAGGCCCTTCTTCACGTCCGCGGGGACCCCCCGCCCGCAGCCCACGGCTTCGGCCCAGAGCACGCACCCGCGGGCAGACCCCGAGGTGCACGCCCCGGAGGCGAACTGGGCGGCCGACGCCACGTCGGGGGGCCGCTGCCGGAGTACCCGCTCCCGCGCATCCAGGCACTCCCAGGAGGTCCCCAGGAGCTCGCAGTAGGCCCGGGAGGCCCGGAGCGCCTTCTGCTCGGTCCGGGTCACGAACCCCGGGATGAACATCCGGCCCAGCCGGCTGCAGACCGGCGCCTGGGCCCCGGCGCAGGTGTCGTGGAGGAGGAGCCCCACCGAGGTGTCTCCCCGGGATGGGGGAGACGTGGACACCGTCCACCCGGCCAGGAGCAGGGGCAGCAGGGCACCCATCGGCTGTGCAGTGTGCGCCTTTCCGCGCTATGGGGAGAGGGCCCCGGCGGCCACGTTGGCCGGCCCGGGGGGCTCGCTTGACTTGGGGCGTCAGGCAAGTATCTTGCCCCGCCCTTTGGACCCCTGCGCCTACACGGGCGGGTTCCCCCCAGCTGGAGGTCGACTCACATCGCTCGTGACCAGAGAACGAACCGGCGAATCCGTGCCCGCGAGGTGCGGGTTGTCGGTCCCGCCGGCGAGCAGCTGGGTGTCCTGACGATCGAAGCAGCACTGGAGCAGGCCAATCAGTTCGGGATGGACCTCGTCGAGGTCAACCCGATGGC
This sequence comes from Myxococcota bacterium, assembly GCA_046732375.1. Classification (GTDB taxonomy): domain Bacteria; phylum Myxococcota; class Myxococcia; order Myxococcales; family Myxococcaceae; genus RPRB01. The sequence goes on along the minus strand of JBKPMY010000206.1, from coordinate 6,578 downwards.
CAAGCCTCCGGTTTGCAAGATCATGGATTACGGCCGCTTCAAGTACGAGGAGAAGAAGCGGGCGTCGGAGGCGAAGAAGAAGCAGGTCGTCGTTCACCTCAAGGAGGTGAAGCTGCGACCGAAGACGGAGGAGCACGACTACGAGTTCAAGGTCCGGAACGTGAAGCGCTTCCTCGAGGAGGGGAACAAGGCGCGCATCACGATCATGTTCCGGGGCCGGGAGATCACCCACAAGGAGCTCGGCCAGGCGCTGCTCGAGGACGTCATCAAGGACGTCAAAGAGGTCGGGGTGGTAGAGCAGGTCCCCCGCATGGAAGGCCGACAGATGTTCATGATCCTCGCCCCGAATCCCAAGGTCGCCCAGCGGGCGCGCGATCTGGCCAGGCAGCGGGCGGCACAACTGGAAGCCGAGCGGAAGGCGGAGCCGGCGCCTGCCGCCGCCGCCCCGGCCTCCAAGACCCCCGCGGGGCAGGGACACGTTTAGGAGTCGAGCGATGCCGAAGATGAAGACGCGCAGCGCGGCGAAGAAGCGGTTCCAGGTGAAGAAGACGGGCAAGGTGAAGCACGCCAAGGCCTACGGGAAGCACCTGTTCACCTTCTCCAAGACCGCCAACAACGATCGCCGCCACCGCGGCACCGGCCACCTTCGCGACATGGACGCGAAGAAGGTCATCAAGGAGCTGTTCCCCTACGGGGCGAACTGAGGACGAGCCATGCGGGTCAAGAAGGGTTTCAAGGCGCGCCGTCGCCGCAACCGGATCCTGAAGCTGGCCAAGGGTTACCGGGGCCGGAGGAAGAACTGCTACAAGCGCGCGAACCAGGCCGTGGAGCGCGCGCTGGACTACGCCAGCCGTGACCGGGCCCGGAAGAAGCGGGATTTCCGTTCGCTGTGGATCGTCCGGATCAACGCCGCGGCCCGTCTCTCGGGGCTGAGCTACAGCCGGCTGATCGCCGGGCTGAACAAGGCGCAGGTGGCGCTGGACCGCAAGGTGCTGGCCGACATCGCCGTCGCCGATCCGCAGGGTTTTGCGGCCATCGCGAAAATCGCGGCGGCCTGACATCGGACCCCTGCCGGGGGGGCTTCAAGAGCCCCGGCGAGCCGACACGAGGGCTGCCCCCAGGGGCGGCCCTTCGTCGTTTCGGGAGGACGCAATGCAGGACCGACTGGAATCGCTGGCGAGCAAGGCGCGGGACGAGATCGGTCGCGCGCAGGACGCCTCCGGCCTGGAGGCGCTGCGGGTCCGCTACCTCGGCAAGAAGGGCGAGCTGTCGGCGGTGCTGGGTGGGATGGGCAAGCTCGCCCCCGAGGAGCGACGGCGGGTGGGGGAGATCGCCAACCGGGTGAAGACGGAGGTGGAGGGGCTGCTCGGCGAGGCGCAGCGCCGCATCGCCCGCGCGGCACTGGACGCCGAGCTCCAGGCGCCACCCATCGACGTGACGCTGCCGGGGCGGATGCGCCGTCCAGGCCGGCGGCACGTGGTGTCCCGGACGATGGAGGAGATCACCCGGACCTTCCAGCGGCTCGGCTTCGACGTGGTGCAGAGTCCGGAGGTGGAGCTCGACCTCTACAACTTCGAGGCCCTGAACTTCCCGGGGGACCACCCCGCGCGGGACATGCAGGACACGTTCTACGTGCACGGGGACTACCTCCAGCACGACCCCGGGGCGATCGTGCTCCGCACCCACACCTCCCCCGGGCAGATCCGGACGATGCTCACCCAGAAGCCGCCCATCCGGGTGGTGGTGCCGGGGAAGGTGTACCGCGCTGACTCGGACGCGACGCACACCCCGATGTTCCACCAGATCGAGGGACTGCTCGTGGACCGGAAGGTCACCATGGCCGAGCTCAAGGGGACGCTCGACGCGTTCGTCCACGCCTACTTCGGAGCGGACCGCCGGACCCGGTTCCGGCCCTCCTTCTTCCCCTTCACCGAACCCTCGGGCGAGCTGGACGTGAGCTGCGGCGGGTGCGCGGGGAAGGGCTGCCGTCTGTGCAAGCAGACCGGGTGGCTGGAGATCCTCGGCTGCGGGATGGTGCACCAGAACGTCTTCCGGGCGGTGGGCTACCCCGAGGGGAGCGTCACCGGCTTCGCATTCGGGATGGGGATCGAGCGGGTGGCAATGCTGCGCTACGGCCTCGATGACCTGCGCAGCCTGTTCGAGAACGACGTTCGATTGCTGGAGCAGTTCTAGCCATGAAGGTCTCCGTCGAGTGGCTGTCCGAGTTCGTCTCGCCCCTCCCGGCTCCCGAGGAGCTCGCCCGGCGCCTGACCCGGGCCGGCCTCGAGGTGGAGGGGATGGAACGGCCCGCCGAGGCGCTGCGCGGGGTGGTGGTGGCCCGCATCGCCGCGGCCGCTCCACACCCCGGTGCCGAGAAGCTGACCGTCACCCAGGTCGAGGCGGGCGGCGAGCGGCTGCAGATCGTCTGCGGGGCGAAGAACTTCCAGGTGGGTGACCTGGTCCCGCTGACGCCGGTGGGGACGAAGCTTCCCGGCGGGCCGACCATCCAGCGGGCCAGCCTCCGCGGGGTGGAGAGCCACGGCATGCTCTGCTCGGGGAAGGAGCTCGGTCTCTCCGACGACGCGAGCGGGCTCCTCATCCTCCCCAGGGACCTCGTGCCCGGCACGCCACTGGCGAGTGCGCTGGGGCTCGAGGACACGGTGCTGGAGGTGAACGTCACCCCCAACCGCGGCGATGCGCTCAGTCACCTCGGCGTCGGACGCGAGTCGGCGGCGGTGCTGCGCGTTCCCCTGAAGCGGAAGCTGCGGGTGCCGGTCGAGTCGGGCGCGCCGGTCTCCGACGCCATCCGGATCGAGATCGCCGACCCGGTGGGCTGCCCGCGGTTCACCGCCCGGGTGCTGGAGGGAGTGCGGATCGGGCCGTCGCCGGCCTGGCTGCGCCGTCGGCTGGAGCGCTGTGGCGTCCGGAGCATCAGCAACGTGGTCGACGTCACCAACTACGTGATGCTGGAGCTCGGCCAGCCCATGCACGCCTTCGATCTGGACCGCATCCAGGGCGGACTGCTGAGGGTGCGCCGGGCGCGGGAGGGCGAGCTGCTGACCACGCTCGACGGCAAGCAGCGCACGCTGGTGGCCGACGACCTGGTCATCGAGGACGTGCGTGGCGCGCAGTCGCTGGCCGGCACCATGGGCGGGGCGGATACCGAGGTCAGCGAGAAGACGACGCGGGTGCTGCTCGAGGCGGCGAACTGGGACCCGGGCACCATCCGGCGGATGGCCCGCCGCCACCAGCTGCAGAGCGAGGCCTCCTACCGGTTCGAGCGGGGCGTGGACCGAACCGTGCTGCCCGAGGTGCTGGACCACGGGGCGGCGCTGATGGCCGAGCTGTCGGGCGCGACAGTGCGCCGGGGCCGCATCGACCTTTATCCGCGGCCCGCCGAGCCTCGCCTCGTTCCGCTGGGCGCGGGCGATGTCGAGGGCCTGCTCGGGGCGCCGGTGCCGGAGGAGGAGGTCCGCGCCGTTCTGTCGTCGCTCGGCTTCGCGGCCGAGGGCGCGGGGCGCTGGCGGGTGCCTGGCTGGCGGAATGACGTGGAACGGCCCGAGGACCTGGTCGAGGAGGTCGCCCGCATCCGCGGCTACGAGCACATCCCCTCGGTGCTCCCGGCCAGCTCGGGGTCACTCACTCCCGAACCGGCGTGGGTCGAGGTGGAGCGGCGGATCCGGGTCGCGCTCTCCGGGGCCGGCTTCGACGAGGTCGTGAACTACAGCTTCGTCGACCCGGACCTTCTTCCGTGGGTCACGCCGCGGGCGGTGGAAAAGCTCGGGACGCCGGTGAAGGCGGTCACCCTCAGGAATCCGCTCACCCCGCAGCAGGCCGTGATGCGGACCACGCTCCTGGCCTCGCTCCTGCCGAACGTGGCCTCCAACCTCCGCCACCAGCCCGAGTCGCTGCGCCTGTACGAGATTGGCCGCGCCTACCTGCATGATCCGCACGGCGGAAAGGACCTCCGGCCCGTCGCCGAAGAGCGGCTGCACGTCGCCGGCGTCCTCTGGGGAAGGCGCGACCCGCGAGGCTGGACCGCGAAGGACGAACAGAACGACTTCGCCGATGCCAAGGGGGCCGTCGAGGCCATCCTCTCGGCGCTCGCTTCCGACGAGCTGACCTGCCGGATGGCGCGGGTGGCGCCGTTCCATCCCCGGGCGACGGCCGAGGCGAGGGTGGGGGAGGTGGTGCTGGGGTGGATCGGCGAGCTTCATCCGCTGGTGGCCGAGAAGATGGAGCTGCCCCCGGGCGTGTTCGCCTTCGAGGTCGAGTTCGGGGCCCTGGAGAAGGTGTCTCGCCTGTCGCCCCAGTTCCGGCCGCTGCCGCGCTACCCCGCGGTGCTGCGGGACCTGGCGGTGGTGGTGCCGGTGTCGATGGAGGCGGCCGAGGTACGCGAGGTCATCCGCGAGGTGGGGCAGCCGCTGGTGGAGGACGCCGCGCTGTTCGACGTCTACACCGGCGCACCTCTGCCCGAGGGGCAGAAGAACCTGGCCTTCGCCCTGACCTACCGCTCGGCGGAGCGCACCCTGCGAGACGACGAGGTGCAGGAGGCCCACAAGCGCATCGTGGAGGAGGTCCAGCGGCGCCTGGGCGGGCAGCTGAGGGGCCGCTAAAACCCTCAGCAAGTCCGGGGAGTTGACACGTTCAGGAGCAGGCAGGCAGACTTTGGGCCCATGACGAAGGCCGACATCATCGAAGGCGTCTACGAGAAGGTGGGCTTCTCCAAGAAGGAGTCCGCGGAGATCGTCGAGCTTGTCTTCGACACGGTGAAGGAAACTCTGGAGCGCGGAGACAAGATCAAGATCTCCGGCTTCGGGAACTTCCAGGTGCGCCAGAAGAACGCGCGCGTCGGGCGGAATCCCCAGACGGGGAAGGAGATCGAGATCTCCGCCCGCCGGGTGCTGACCTTCCGGCCGAGCCAGGTGCTGAAGAGCGCGCTGAACCTCTCCGCCGAGGCTGCGGCGGCGGGCGGCAGCGGCTCCGGGTCGGACGGAGCGGCTTGACCCACCGGGGGCCGGCAGGTACATCCCGCTTCCCCCGCAGTCCCGAAGTCAGATTCGTCGAGCAGTTCCCGGGGCGTAGCGCAGCCTGGTAGCGCACCTGCTTGGGGTGCAGGTGGTCGCTGGTTCAAATCCAGTCGCCCCGACCACATCGATGCCCCGGAATCAGGATGCTCTGGTTCCGGGGCTTGTTGTGTGGTGGGGCCGTGGTTGGGTCGGGGAGCGCCGGCGCCCGCCCTGACCGAGGACGGGAGGGCCCCGGTGCGGAAGGCACACGCCGAGAAGGTCTACAGAGACTTTCGCGAACAGCTCGACGACCTCGCATACCTGTTCGAGCAGGTCGTGGACCAATTCCAGGTGCATCGGCCGGAGAGCCTCACTGCGGAACTGGTGCTCCTCGCCGCGGTGGTGCCGTGGGATGAGTTCATCAACAAGCTTCTCGTCGCGCTGGTCAACAGGAACTCCACTCGCTTCGCCAAGTACCTCGAAGCTCGCGTGCGCCAGGACGTCACCAAGCGATTCGGTGCTTCGACCGCCGAGGTGGTTTCTGTGTTGCTTCCGAAGCATCCGTCGAAGGCTCAGACGGCCCAGCTCCTGGAGAAGAACGCCTACAACTCCGGGTTCGAGCCCGCCGAGCTTGAGGAGCGCGCGCAGGAGTGCCCAACGCCGCTCGTCGCGCAGCGATTCGAGCTGAAGGACGACGAGACCGCGTGCATCAACGCGTGGCGAGCGCTCAGAAACTTCGTCGCGCATCGGAGCGGGGTGCCCCTGGGCCGAGTGAACATCGCGCTGTCCGCTCCGGCCTTGGACAGTCACTTGCGGAAGCCGGGTACGAACCAGATTCGCTCCGCAGGCTCCTTCCTCCTTGCGCCACCGAAGCGCGGGGAGAGCCCGAGGCTCGACTGGTATCTCGGGGCAATGGACTACCTGGCGCGCCGCTTCGTCGGAATGGCGGAGCCGAGCAGCAGCCAGGAGGGTGCGTGATGCCGAGGAGAGCTTTTCGCCGCTGCACCGTCCCGGGTTGCGGCCTCCCCTACTACTCGACGGGGTTCTGCGAGAGCCACTACAGGAAGAAGCGCCTCCCGGAGGGCCCGCGCTGCTCGATCCCCGGCTGCAACCGCCGGGTGAGCGCCCGCGGCCTCTGTCGGGGCCACGGGAAGGACCCGACGCGCACCATCCGGGCCGCAACCGCCGGCCGCGGCGGCAGCCGAGTACTGGCAGAACCGCGACCAGCACTGACAGGGCGACGAGGATGTCACGCGGGAGCATCGCTCGCCTCGGGGACCATCCGTGATTGACTCCAGCAGTGGCCGGTAAGAGTCGAGGCGATTCCAGCCCCGGTCGCCACCGCCTCCATACGCCTTTGGTCTGATGGCCCCGGCTGCCCCGACCTGGGAGGTTCCAGCCGCCTCCTCGACCGGGGTTGCGGCCAGCGCGTTCATCGGGTCCCGCTCGTCGAGCGCGAGATTTCTCGACCGAGGAGGAGTCAATGCGCCTGCATATCTTGATCGTCACCGGAGCGTGTTTCGCCGGCACCGCGGCCGTGGCCCAGGCGCAGGTAGACCCGTCGACAGC
>JBKPMY010000205.1:0-21251 GCA_046732375.1 Myxococcota bacterium | reverse complement strand
CTTGCCGCTGCCGGTGGGGCCGAGCAGAAGGATGTTGCTCTTCTGCAGCTCCACGTCGTCCATCGCGACCTTGGACTCGATGCGCTTGTAGTGGTTGTGGACCGCGACCGCGAGGACCTTCTTCGCCCGCTCCTGCCCGATGACGTACTCGTCGAGGATCGACTTGATCTCGCTCGGGCGGGGGATGCGGAGCTTGGTGTCCTTGGTCTCTTCCCGGTCGATCTCCTCGGCGATGATGTCGTTGCAGAGGCCGATGCACTCGTCGCAGATGTAGACCGTGGGCCCAGCGATGAGCTTCTTCACCTCCTTCTGCGACTTTCCGCAGAAGGAGCAGCACAAGGTCTGGTTGGACTTCTCCACGTTCTTCCCTGCCATCAAAGCCCTCGACTGCCGAATCTAGTCCTGGTTCTGCGTTTCTAACAGCCGGCGACCGGCGGGCGCAGCCCGCCGCCGGACTGAGGGGAAAGCTCAGCGATCGCGCCGCTCTTCCGCGGGCTTCAGGCTCTTCCGGTTGACCGAAACCACCTCGTCCACGATGCCGTAGGCCCGGGCCTCCTGTGCGCCCATGAAGTAGTCACGGTCGCTGTCCTTCTCGACCCGCTCCAGGGGCTGTCCGGTGTGCTTGGCGATGATGTCGTTGAGTCGGCCCTTCATCCGGAGGATCTCCTTGGCCTGGATCTCGATGTCGGTGGCCTGCCCCTGCGCGCCGCCCATGGGCTGGTGGATCATGATCCGCGCGTTGGGGAGGGCCTGCCGCTTCCCCTTGGCGCCGGCGAGGAGCAGCACCGCCCCCATCGAGGCCGCCTGGCCTACACAGATGGTGGAGACCGCCGGTCGCACGTACTGCATCGTGTCGTAGATGGCCATGCCGGCGGTCACCGAGCCACCCGGAGAGTTGATGTAGAGGTTGATGTCCTTGTCCGGGTCCTCGGATTCCAGGAAGAGCATCTGGGCCACGATGACGTTGGCCAGCTCGTCGTGGATCTCCGTGCCGAGCAGGATGATCCGGTCCTTCAGCAGGCGGCTGTAGATGTCGTACGAGCGCTCCCCGCGATGGGTCTGCTCGATGACGTAGGGGATGAGAGGCATCGGTGTTTAGGACTCCTCCCCTCCATCCTTCGCGGCGGCCTTCAAGAATTCAACCGTCTTTTCCTCGCGGACCCGCTGCTCGAGGGCCCGGCGCTGCTCGGGCTCCTTGAACGCCTTGCGTACCTGGTGAAGCGGAGCTCCGCTCTCGGTCGCATACTGGGCAATGCGCGCGTCGAGCTCGTCGGAGTTCACGGAGAATCCCTCCTTCTCCGCCACCGCCGCCAGGAGCAGGGCTCCCCGCACCTCGGCCTCCGCCTTGGGGCGCATCTCGTCCCGGAGCGAGGCGAAGTCGAGGTTGAGCCGTGACGGGTCGAGGCCCTGGCGAGCCATCATCCGCAGCGCGCCGTCGAGCATCGCGTCCAGACCTCGCTCGATCATCGCCTTCGGAAGCTCGAAGGGGTTGCGCTCCACCAGAGCCTTCAGCAGCTGGTCGCGCTCCTCCTGCGCAGCGCGGTTGCGCGTGCTCACCTCGAGGTCGTTCCGGACCTTGCCCCTCAGCTCGGCGAGGGTCTCCCCTCCTCCGACCTCCTTGGCGAAGTCGTCGTCCAGGGTAGGGACCAGCTGCCGCTTGAGGCCCTTGAGGGTGAAGCTGAAGTGGGCAGTCTTCCCCGCGCGGACCGGCTCCGGGTCATCCTTGGCAAAGGCGTGGTCGAGCTCCTTCTTCTGGCCCACCACGGTGCCGGCGAGCTCGGGCACGTTGCCGCGCAGCAGGTCGCCGGCGGCTATCTCGACCGTCACGTCCTCGGCATGGCTCCCGGGGAACGGATGCCCGTCGATGGTGCCGGCGTAGTCCACGATGCCGAGGTCACCGGTCTGGGCCACGGTGCGCCCCTCGACCGGCTCGAGCCGTGCGGCCCGCTGCCGCAGGGCCTCCAGGCGCTCGTCCACCTCGGCGTCGGTGACGGTGGCCGGCACGCGCTTGAAGGGGAGCCCGCGGTAGTCCTTCGGATCCACCCTGGGACGGACTTCCACCCGGGCCTCGAAAGCGAAGGGCTTCTCGTCGTCCAGGTGGACCGGGGTGAGCTGGGGCGCGCCGACGGCGTCCACATGGTGCTCGGAGATGGCCGAGAGGTAGGCCCGCTCCACGAGCCGCCGGGCGACGTCGTCCTCCACCTCGCCCTTGAAGCGCTGCTCCAGGATCCGCCGGGGAATCTTGCCTGGCCGGAAACCAGGCAGGCGCACTTGCCGTCCGAGCTGGGCGTACGCGCGGCCAAGCTCGGCCTGGACCTGCTCGGGGGGGACCTCGATGGAGAGCTTGCGCTCGATCGGGGAGAGCTCTTCGACCTGGACCTTCATGGAAGCAGAGGGCCTTAAGAGCCCCGGTCCCCCCCTGTCAATGCGACTTCGAGGACGCCCCTCCCCCGGCCCGGGCCCGTGTGCCTTTCGGCCCGCAGGAGCGATGCGCCGAGGCCTGTTGCGTGGCACAGAGAGGGTCGGTGCGCGAGCTCTACGCCCATCCCGCTTTCCGTCTTCCGTTCCTTCGCCGCTTCTCGGCGATGACTCTTGCGCCGTTCTGCATCCTCTACCGGGAGGCGGAGCAGCACGTGGACCCACTCACGCGGCGCCACGAGGCCGAGCACCTGGCGCAGGCGCGGCGGGTGGGCCTCCTCGCGTTCTACGGCACATACCTGTGGGACTGGGTCCGGGGGCTGGCCCGCACCGGGAGCCTGGACGCGGCCTACCGGCAGATCCGCTGGGAAGTGGAGGCGTACGCTGCTCAGCACGACCCGTGCTGGCCGACCGAGTGTCCGGATCTCCGCCGCATCGACGACCCCGAAAGAGCGCTGCGAGCCGAGGAGCGTGTTGGGCAGACCGAGAGTCGAACTCGGACCCCTTTCGGGACTGGATCCTAAATCCAGCGCGTCTACCAGTTTCGCCATCTGCCCCGACAGTCGAAGACGTGGAGCCTGACACGGCTGCGCCTATGCTGACCACCTTCGAGCTCGCGCTCACTCCCAGCGGCGGGCGTTCTTCGGGAAGCCCGGACGCTGAACGCGGACCACGCAGAAGCGCTGGCCGGTCGGCGCCTCCATCACCACCCAGCGCTCCAGGGGTTTGACCACCGTCGCGCCGATCCCTTCCAGCCGGCGCACCTCCGCGGGAATGTCGTCGGTCTCGATGTCGATGTGGACGCGGCTCGGGTGGTCGACGCGCTGGATCTGGACGATGCACTCGTCAGCAGGGGTCTCCAGCATCCGGTAGTTGCCGCGGCTGCCGGGATGCTCGGCGTCCACCGGGCGCCCCAGCGCCCGCGCCCAGAAGAGAGCAGCCTCGTCCACGTCCGACGTGTTGCAGTCGATCAGCACCGCGCAGAGGCGGGAGTGGTGCATGGGTCGCTCCTCCAATTTCCTCGCAGGTCTACCCCGGAACGTCCGTCCCGGGCTCGTTCGATCGGCAGCAGCAGGAATCGTGACGAGAGCGGCGGTGTGGTGGAGCCGCCCGTCGATCGTGGAGGCGCTCTCCAGGACGTCGGACCCGAGCCGTGGCCACTCGCGTGCTTCACCGGGCGGCGAGCTTCTCGTTCAGCGACCGCAGCGAGGCCTGCAGCCCGGCGCCGGCCGGTCCCGTGGCGGTGATGGTCTGACGCGCAGCCTCCAGCACCGATGCAGCCTCGGCGCGCTTGCCGTTGTCGAGGAGACAGCCGGCTTGCACCAGCTGAACCCGCGCTACCGGCGCCGTCTCCGGATCCATGACCCGTCCAAGGAGCTGGACCGCCTGCGACAGCATCGGCTCGCCCTCGCCCGCCCGGCCCGCGCGGCACAGCGCCGCCCCGCGGGCCTCCAGCGCAACCGCGCGGACCCGAGGCACCTGGGCCAGCGGCGGCATCCGGACCATCTCCAGCAGCCTCTCCGAGGCGGTCAGCGCCTCGTTCACCTGGCTTGCGGCGATGGCCAGCCTCGTCCGTCCGGCATCGGCGAGCACCCGTCGGGTGAGGTCCCCCCGGCTCTCCCAGCCGGACAGTGACAGCGCCAGCCCGAGCTCGGTGTGGGCCTCGGCGGTTTCCTTCCGGTCGATCGCCAGGAGCCCCCGGACCAGATGCACGTCCCCCTCCGGGTGCGACGCGGTCCGCGGGCTGGACTGGCGGACGGCGAGGGCCTCGTCGAGGAGCGCGCGGGCGGGCGCGTCCTGCCCCAGGGCTGCTCGCGCCTCGGCGAGGGCCAGGGTCGCGCCGGTACGCAGGAGTGAGTCGTTTCGTGCCGTCCAGATCGCGCGTGCCTGCTCCAGCGGCCGGATCGCCTCCTCGAAGCGGCCGATGCGGACGTAGGCGACTCCCATCCGCTCCAGCGACTGCGCATGGGTGTGGCTGTCCCGCCGGACGCGGCCCAGACCCTCTGCCGACGCCTCGATCTCGGCGAGCGCCTCGCGCAGCGATCCGCCGAGCTCGAGCCGCGTCGCGCCGCGCAGCCCGAGATTCTGCAGGGTGAGGAAGTGGCTGGGGCCCAGCGAGCGGACGTAACCGTCGTTGGCCTTCGAGTAGTCCGCGTCGGCCTCGGCGAGCTTGCCATTGCTGTCACGGATGACCGCGCGCAGCGAGTACGCGTTGGGACCATCGAAGCCCGGGCGCGGGTACTTGAGGCTGATCTCCACCGCCTCGTCCGCCACGGCCTCGGCCCGCGCCGGCAGGCTCGCCGAGCGCAGCGTCTGCGCGAGATAGAACAGCGTTCCCAGGCGACCGCTGCTCTCGGGGTATCGGTCCCGGAACAGGGCCGCGGCCCGCTCGAGCAGCGCCGCCCCGCCCTTCAGATCGGCGTTGTTTCCTCGCCGGGTGAGATTGCCGCGGATCTTCAGCGCCTGCGCGAAGTGCTCCGACGTCTCGTCCCCCGCGGTGCGGAAGGCTGCCTCGGCCTGCTCCAACCAGCGCTGCGCCTCCTCGAACTTGCCGGCGAACATGGCGGTGTTCGCCAGTCGCGCCAGCACCACTGACTGCTCGCGGCCGGGCACCGGCTCCACCTTCCGCGCCACCTCCAGCGCCTGCTCGAGCAGCTTGATGCTCCGCTCGGACTGGTCGAGCGAGTGGTAGACCTGGCTCAGGGTGATCAGGATGGAGATCTTCTGCCGCGGCTGATCGGGGAGCGCGGAGCCGATGCGGTCGGCCGCAGCGTCCACCGCCTCCTGGACCGTCCGCTCCCGTGCGGGCCTGCTACCCCCCGAGCCCGGATCCGCCGCGGCGAGCACGTCCTCCAGGAAGCTTTGTACCGCCGTCGCGTTGCGCGCCTCGACCTGAGCCAGGCGCGTCTCCTCCGCGAGTCGCCGCGCCTGCATCACCGCCACCGCGGCGAGGGCGACCAGGGCCAGCACGGCCACCGACGCTGCGAGCACCAGTCCCCGGTGCCGCGCGACGAAGCTCCGGAGCCGGTGCGGCAACGAGCTGGCTTGGGCCTGCAGCGGCTCGCGGGCGATCGACCGCCGGAGATCCTCGGCCAGCGCCTCCACCGCCGGGTAGCGATCCTCCGGACGGCGGGCCAGCGCGCGCAGGAGGATGCCGTCCAGGTCCCGCTCCAGCCGGCGTCGCAGGCCGCGGACGGAGGTGCCCCGGAGCTCTGCCAGCGGCTCGTCCACGGTGGCGCTGGGGAGCAGCGGCTGCGCCTGGAGGATCTCCACCGCGAGCTGCGCCGGCGATCCTCCGGTGACCTGGTAGGGCCGGAACCCGGTGAGCAGCTCGAAGAGGACCACCCCCAGCGAGTACACGTCGCTCGCGGTGGTGAGCGGCATGCCCAGGATCTGCTCCGGGCTCGCGTACGCCGGAGTGAGGGCCCGGCCGGTGGCCCGGGTGAGCGGAGAGTCCTGTGTCGGCCCCTCGGGCTCGAGCAGCGTGGCCACTCCGAAGTCCAGGAGACGGACCTGGCCCTCGTCGGTCACCAGGATGTTGGACGGCTTGAGGTCCCGATGCAGCACGAGGCTTCCGTGCGCGTACTGCAGCGCGGAGAGTACTTGTAGAAACAGCTCCAGGCGCGCGTCGACCCCCAACCGGCGGTCATCGGCCCAGGTGGTGATGTGCTCGCCGGGAACCCGCTCCATCGCGAGGTAGGGCTGCCCGCGGTCGACGCCGGCGTCGTAGAGCCGCGCGATGTTCTGGTGCTCGAGGCGGGCGAGGATGTCGCGCTCGCGGGCGAAGCGCTGGGCCACCTCCCGCCGACGCGCGTCCAGGAGCGGAAGCTTCAAGGCGACGTCCCGGCGGAACGCGCCGTCATCCCGGCGCGCGAGCCACACCTCGCCCATCCCTCCGGTGCCCAGGAGCTCCACCAGCACGTATGGGCCCACGCGCTCGCCGGGAGCGTGAATGGTCGCGGTGGCGAGCACCGGGGCGGCGAGGGTCTCGGTCTCGGCCACGCGCGCCTCGATCAACCGGCGGACCGCCGCGGCCACGGTGGGCTCGGCCCGCGAGAGCGTGTCCAGCCACGCGGCGCGCACGGCGGCGTTCAGGGCCAGCCCCTGGTCCACCAGCTCGGCAATGCGGCTCCAGTCCTGGGACACCTGCTTCACGCCTCGCCAGACACTTTGCGGGCCTCCGGTTGCACTCTGGTATTCATCGGCCGGCGAGCGCCTGCAGCGCTTCTCCATCGAGGCGGCAGGTCAGCCACTCGTGTACCACCTTCGCTCCGAGGGACTCGTAGAACTCGATGCTGGGAGTGTTCCAGTCCAGCACCTGCCAGACGAAGCGGCCGCACCCCATGTCCAGCGCCGTCCCGGCCAGGTACCGCATCATGTCCTTGCCGATGCCGCGGCCCCTCGCCTCGGGACGGACGAAGAGGTCCTCGAGGTACAGCGTGGGCTGCCCCCGCCACGTGGAGTAGGCGAAGAACCACAAGGCGAAGCCGACCGGGGTGTCACCCCACTCCGCGATGGTCACCTGGAACAGCGGGCGCTCGCCGAAGCCGTCGCGCATGAGCCCCTCCTCGGTGGCCACCACCGAGTCAGGGTCGCGCTCGTAGGTCGCGAGCTCGCGGATGAGCGACAGGATCAGCGGGACGTCGGCGCGCGTCGCGGGGCGCAGGCGGAGCACCGAGGCATCATGCCTCGGGCCCCGCCCCGCCCGCTCGCACAGTCCACCCCGGTGCAGCCGGCCGGCTGCTCCGTTCACCCCCCCCCCCCGCACCAGGGGCGGCTGCGGAGCGGCGCAGGAGCGCCGCCGTTCAGGCTCACGCGCTCACAATCGGGTCACGTGGGCGGCGACGGCCAGCCATCTCCCGCGGCGGCGCGCCCAGACGTCCGTGTAGCGCCCGCGGGCGGGCCGGCCGTCCCGGAGGAACGTGGTCCGGGCGTGAACAAGGGCCACCTCCCCGAGCAGCCGGACGATCACCTCGTGCGCCTCGATCTGCGTGAGCGGTGCGGGCGTGCGTACCTGGGCGAGGAACCCAGGCCTGTCGAGGAGGACCCCGTCGGGCAGCGAGCAGAGGAAGTCCTCGCCGAGGTGCTCCTCGAACCATCCCCGATCGGCGCGCTCCACCGCCCGGAGGTACTCCGCATTGAGCAGGAGCAGGGTGGCACGCTCGGAGTCGGTGATCGCGGGTCCTCCTTCGCTCACGGCCGGTCCTCGCTGCTCCCCATGCCGAGATCGTCGTCACCCATTCGGCGGTCGTGGCCCATTCGCTCGCCGCTCTCCCCTGCGGGGATGAGGCGGAAGGCGGTGGTGAGACCGGTCGCTGGATCGAAGGAGTGACCGCCGATGCGTCCCTTGTCGTCGATACCCCCGGCGTTCACGATGGTGCCCGACAGGCCGTCGGTATGGGCCGAGAGATCGATCACCTGCTTGTTCTCCCAGAGGACCCCGCGGCAGCTGCCACCGGCGCAGGAGACACCGACGATCTGCTTGTGGACATTGATGTCCAGCGCCTGGCCGTTGTCGTCACCATCCAGCAGCGGAAGCGGCTCGATTCCGCCGCTGCGGGTCCAGAGGAAGGGACGAGGAATGAAGTTCGACACCGGCGTCCCGGGGGCGTTGGCGAAGCCCACGACGTCGCCCAGGGCGTTGAGCGCCATCGGCGTGTTCCAGCCTTCGCCGCCGAGCGTCCCCAGATCCACGATGGACCCGTTCTCCCAGAGGACCGCCCTCCGGGCGCTGACGCCGCCCACCGCGATGCCGCACGCCCCGGAGATGCCGATCGCCTGTCCGTGGTCGTTGATGCCGGTGGCGGCGCTGGTCGAGTCGCCGGTGAGCGGCGGTAGCAAGTGCATCTCGTCCTCGCCGGGCCCCCAGAGAGCTGCCAGGAACTGACGCTTCTGCCGGCCGGTGCACGTAGGGTCGAGCACCGGGGTCTCCGCCCAACCGACGATCTGCCGAAGGTTGTTGGCCGTTGTGGCGAAGCCGTTCTCCCCGCCCCAGGTGGGGAGCGCGCGGATCACCCCGTGGTCCCAGACGACGCCGAGGCAGATCTTCGCCGTGCGGGAGGGGAAGAAGAAGCGGCAACTCCAGGTCTCATCGAGCGGCTGGGCCTGGTCCGTCTCCGCCACCCCGGCCACGAGGTCGATCCGGTTCTTCGAGGGCCAGAGCACGGCGCTGTTGGGGCCCCCGAGCGTGCCCAGGTCCATGGGCTCGTTCCCCTTCCAGAGCGTCGCGTGAACCGTCGCATCGCCGGGAAGCGCAGAGAGCCCGCCGACGGCCCCCTTCTCGCTGAGGCTGTTCCCGAAGCTGAAGGTTCCGCCCAGCGACCCGAGCTTGATCAGGACATATCTCTGGCCCCCGCCGACGAGGGCCTCGCTCCCGTTCGCAGGAGCCGTTCCTCCGGAACACCCTCCTGATGCCGCCAGGGCGCCGATCAACAGAACACCGAACAGCCATCGCGTCTCGCGTCGCATCTGTCCTCCTCCTGGGCCCGTGGGGGCCCTGCACATCGTGGAGGCCAGGGAGCGTCGAGCGTCGGAGCCCGGGCGCGCTGTCAGCTTCTTGAACGCTGACTGTCACGAATTTCGGATGCGCGCGCCGTCCGGTCCGGGGCGTCGTAGGCTGCGGGTGCATGACGACGGTCCGGGCCATCTTCGAGGAACCCCCAGCCCAGCGGCGCGTCCCGGTGCTCGGTCCCTCGATGGCCCTGGTGGAGGACGTGAGCGCCGACGTCGCTGCCGGGTGGGTGGGCGCCGAGGGGTTCTCCGCGGAGTTCCAGCTCGTGCTGCCATACCGGGGGTATTTCCTGTGGGAGGTTGGCCGCGACCTGGTCGTCGGCGATGCCAACCAGGCCCTGTTCGTCTCCGGAGGCGAGGCGTTCCGGATGCGCCAGCCGGTCCCCGGTGGCTACGCCGAGCTGATCGTCACTCCCACCGAGCCCATTCTCGAGGAGCTCGCAGCCGCCCCGGGACGGAGCGTGCGCCTCCACCCTCTCTTCCGCCGCAGGAGCCGGAGGATCGAGCCGCGCCTGCAGCTCGCCCGCGCCCGATTCCTGGCGAGGGCCAGGGAGGGGCTGGAGCCGCTCGAGGCCGACGAGCAGGTCATGGGGCTGCTCCGCGCTGCGCTCGACGGCGACCGGCCCGCCTTCGTTCCGGGGCGCCGCACCCAGCGTCTGGTCGAGCGCGCCAAGGCCTACCTCGCCTCGGAGCTTGGGCGGTCGATCCGACTCGTCGACGTCGCTCGCGCGGTCGGCGCCTCGCCGGGGTACCTGACCGAGCTCTTCCGCGCCATGGAGGGCGTGCCGCTCCATGCCTACCTGACGCAGCTGCGGCTGGCCCGGGCACTGAACGAGCTCGCGCACGCGGACGACCTCACCACGCTCGCGCTGGATCTCGGGTTCTCCAGCCACAGCCACTTCTCGGCCCGGTTCCGGCGGGCCTTCGGCGTCAGCCCCTCGCGGTTCCGGCAGAGCTGCCGGCGGCCGCTCCTGGTTCGGGCCTGACCGCTCCCGCAGAACCCAGCTGGCGGCGGAGTGACTCGATCTCGGCGCGAACGCGGGCCTTCAGCGGCTCGACGTCCTCCAGGCTCATCCCCAAGGTGGAGAGAGGCGCGCCGACGATCACCCGTCCATCCGCGTGCCCGAACTTCCAGCTGTGCTTGGGAAGCGCGGTCCCGGTCCCGGCCACCGCCAGCGGGAGGACGTCCGCCCCGGTCTCGATGGCGAGCCGGAACGCGCCGTCCTTGAACGGCAGCAGCTGGCCGTCCTTGCTCCGCGTACCCTCGGGGAAGAGCATCACGGGCACTCCGAGGCCGAGCCAGCGGGCGCAGGCGCCCATCGCCTCCTTCGCCGAATCGCTGTCGCCCCGCTCGACCGGGATGTCCCCCGCCATGCGCATCATCCAGCCCGCGACCGGGATGCGGAACAGCGACGCCTTTCCCAGCCACTTCATCTCCCAGGGCAGGAAGGAGATGAGGAACGGGTCGGCGTTGGACTCGTGGTTGCTGACCACCACCGTCGGTCTGCGGGGCCGCGGGGGAACCGCGCCGACCACGCCGAAGCGCCAGAACGGGTTCAGCCTCGCCGCCACCACGCCGACCAGCCGGAACGCACGGCCGGCAACCCGCCTTCCCTTGTCGAACGGCAGACACACGACGAACAGCACCGTCTGAACGACGAACCCCACCAGGGCGACGAGGGCGATCTCCACCCAGGCCCAGATCGACAGAAGCGCGCTCATCGAGATGTCCGGCAGCGGTGCATAGCGCACTGCGCTGAGTGGCGCTTCTGAGGACTTGTCGGCCGGAGCGTTCTACGCTGCCCGGCCCAGGACGCCGCATGGCACCGCCGCCGGACAAGAGCCGCGCCGTCGAGCCCGCGCTGTGGGCCTTCGCCGTGTCGCTGGTACTGATGGTCGGCCCGGTGCGGACGCTCTGGGCCGCTCCGGAGCGGGGCTGGATCCTGCCCTTCGTGCTCTGGCTGCTGATCATCGGCCTCGGTGCCTGGGCCGTCCACCGCGCGAGCACCCCGCCATGAGTCAGTCGATCGGGGTGCTGTTCGCGGTGGCGGTGGCGTACCTCCTGCTGCTCTTCGGCCTGGCCTACGCCACCGAGCGAGGGCTGGTGCCGGCGCGGCTGGTGCGCCACCCGCTGACCTACGCCCTGTCGCTCGGGGTATACGCCACCTCCTGGACCTACTCCGGCAGCGTCGGCTTCGCCCGGAACCACGGCTACGTCTTCCTCACCATCTATCTCGGGGTGACGCTGGCCTGCCTCCTGGTGCCGGTGATCTGGGAGCCGGTGCTCCGCCTGTGTCGCGAGCACCAGCTGACGTCGCTGGCCGACCTCTTCGCCTTCCGCTTCCAGAGCCAGGGTGCCGGAGTGCTGGTGACGGTGTTCATGCTCGCGGGGAACCTCCCCTACCTCGCGCTGCAGATCCACGCCGTGACCGCCGGGTTCAAGGTCCTGGCCCAGGCCTCGCCCCCGAGCAGCATCGCGCTCATGTTCTGCGGCCTGGTGACGCTGTTCGCCCTGCTCTTCGGCGCGCGGCACGTCACTCCGCGGGAACGCCACGCCGGCCTCGGGGTGGCCATCGCCTTCGAGTCGCTGGTGAAGCTCGTGGCGCTGCTCACCGTGATGGTCGTGGCGGTGACCAGCGTGTTCGGTGGATTCTCCGGGCTCTCCCGCTGGCTGGCCGAGCACCCGGACGCGCTCGCGCGTGCGTACGGCCCGGTGCTGAACGGGCCCTGGGTCACCCTCCTCCTGCTCTCTTTCGCCGCGGGCTTCCTCCTGCCGCGCCAGTTCCACATGGCGTTCACCGAGTCGCTCGACGGCAAGGCGCTCCGGGTCGCTGCGTGGGCCTTCCCTCTCTTCCTCCTGCTGCTCAATCTCCCGGTGCTGCCACTGCTGTGGGCGGGTACCGTGAGCTTCCCGAACGGAAATCCCGACAACCACGTGCTCGCCCTGGCCCGGTCGAGCGGTCATCCCCTCGTCGCGGCGTTCGCCTTCATCGGCGCCATCTCGGCGGCGAGCAGCATGCTCATCGTCGACACGCTGGCGCTGGCGGCGATGTGCCTCAACCACCTGGTGCTCCCCCGCACGGACCTTGCGCGCTCGGGCGATCTGTACGCCGGGCTGCTCTGGGCCCGGCGGGCGCTCATCGTGACGGTGCTGGGGCTGGGCTATGCCTTCAGCCGTCTCCTCGCCACCCGCCAGGGCCTGGTGGAGATCGGCCTCACCTCCTTCGTGGCAGTCGTCCAGGTCTTGCCCGGGATGCTGGCCCTCCTCTTCTGGCGCGGCGCGACCCGGGCCGGCTTCCTGGCCGGGCTGTGGGCAGGCATCACGGTCTGGGCGCTCGCCCTCTTCTTCCCGCTCCTGGCGCACGGCCGGCTGCTCCCAGCAGCGTTCGATCTGGCCTGGTTGTTCGGGATCCGCCCCGGGATGGAGCCGTGGAGCGCGGCCACCTTCTGGTCGCTCAGCCTGAACACCTTCCTCTTCGGCGGCGTCTCCCTCCTCACTCGTCCCACCGCGCGCGAGGAGGAGGCGGCGGTGGCCTGCACTCGCGGGGCGCAGCCCGGGCCGTTCATGCTCGAGCCGTCGAGCGCCGAGGAGTTCCAGGCGCGGCTGGCACCGCTGCTCGGCGAGGACGCGGCCTCGGCCGAGCTCACCCAGGCGCTGGCGGACCTGGACATGGTCCCGGGCGAGCGGCGCCCGGCCCAGCTGGGGCGGCTGCGTGACCGCCTCCAGCGGAACCTCTCCGGCCTCATGGGTCCGCTGGTGGCCCGCTGGGTGGTGGACCGGAGCATCCGGGTTCACCATGGAAAGCGTGCGCCGCTCAGCGACCGCATCCGGGCCCTGGAGGAGCAGCTCCGCGCCAGCCGCGCGCAGCTGCAGGGCGCTCCGGCCGAGCTCGAGGCCTACCGCCGGTACCTGCGCCGGCTGCTCGAGGACCTGCCGCTCGGGGTCTGCGCACTCGGTCCCGACCGCGACGTGGTCATCTGGAACCGCGCGCTCGAGCACAGCAGCGGGCTGTCCGCGCACGACGCGGTGGGGGCGCGGCTGGACACGCTGCCCGGGGCGGTGGCCGCCTCCGTGCGCGCGTTCGTCTCCGGCGACGCCTCACAGGAAGAGGTCCATCTGCAGATGGGAGGGACGGAGCGCGCCTTCTCCCTCACCCGCAGCCAGGTGCGCGAGCCGGGCAGCACCGCCGGCGAGACCGCGGGCGTGGTGGTCCTGGTGGAGGACCTCACCGAGCGGAAGCTCCTGGCCGCCACCGTGGCGCACCAGGACCGGCTCGCCTCGGTCGGGCGGCTGGCGGCCGGCGTGGCACACGAGATCGGCAACCCGCTCACCGGCATCGCCTGCCTGGCCCAGAACCTCGTCCGCGAGCTCGGTGAGGCGGACCTGCGCGATCGGGTGGGTCTCATCCTTCGCGAGACGCAGCGAATCGATGCCATCGTGCGGGTGCTGCTCGGCTACAGCCACGCCGGCGCGGGCGATGGCGTTCACCGCGATCCGATGGACCTCAAGGCCTGCGTGGGCGAGGCCATCACGCTCGTCCGGCTGTCGCGGGAGGCCAAGGGCGTTCCCTTCGAGAACGAAGTCCCGGAGGACGTGCGCGTCTTCGGGGATCGGCAGCGGCTCATCCAGGTGTTCGTGAACCTCGTGTCCAACGCGTGTGACGCGAGCGCGGCTGGAACCCCCGTCACGGTGCGCGCGATCGCCTCGACACAGGGCGTCAAGGTCTTTGTGCAGGACCGTGGCACTGGAATGGACGAGTCGACGCGCGAACGGATGTTCGAACCTTTTTACACGACGAAACCTCCGGGGCAGGGTACGGGTCTCGGGCTTCCGCTGGTCGCGGCGATCGTCCGCGAGCACGGGGGCACGCTCCGGGTCGATACCCGCCCCGGGGCAGGGACGACGGTCGAGGTGGAGCTGCCTGGCACCGGGGAGCCGGCGGTTCCGGGGACGAGGGTGGCCGAGGCCCTCGGGGGAGCACGCGCATGAGTCGCATCCTGGTGGTCGAGGACGAGGACATCATCCGCACCGAGCTGGCTCGCCTCCTGGCGAGGACCGGACACGACGTGGTCGAGGCCCGCTCTGTCTCCGAGGCGATGGGTGCAGGCGCCTCGGACGGGTTCGACCTGATCATCGCCGACCTGCGGCTCCCGGGTGAGCTCGGGACCACGCTCATCGACGGCTGCCGCGGGACGCCGGTGCTGGTCATGACCAGCTACGCCACGGTCCGCGCGGCGGTGGAGGCGATGCAGAAGGGAGCGGCGGACTTCGTGGCCAAGCCCTTCGACCACGACGAGTTCCTTCTGGTGGTCGATCGGGTGCTGCGCCAATCGCGGCTACAGCGGCAGAACGCGGCGCTCAAGCAGGACCTGGAGCGTAATTACGCCGTCCACGGGATGGTGGGCAGCTGCCCGGCGATGCGCGAGGTGGTCGACCGGGTGCGAAAGGTGGCGAATACCGACGCCACGGTGCTCATCCTCGGCGAGTCCGGAACCGGGAAGGAGCTGGTGGCCCGGGCAGTCCATGACCAGAGCAGCCGCCGGGACGCTCCCATCGTGACGGTGAACTGCGCCTCGATCCCCGAGACCCTGATCGAGTCCGAGCTCTTCGGGCACGAGAAGGGCGCCTTCACCGGCGCGCACAAGGCGCATCCGGGGCTGGTGGAGGCCTCGGACGGCGGCACCCTGTTCCTCGACGAGATCGGCGAGCTCCCGCTCCCCGCGCAGGCTCGCCTCCTCCGCGTGCTCCAGGAGGGCGAGGTGCGGAGGGTGGGCGCCACCGGGAGCCGGAGGGTGAACGTCCGCCTCATCGCCGCCACCCACCGGGACCTGCGGCAGATGTCGTACGACGGCCACTTCCGGAACGATCTCTACTTCCGGCTGCGGGTGGTGGAGATCAGCCTCCCGCCCCTGCGGGCGCGCGGCTCGGACGTGCTCGAGCTCTCCGACTTCCTTCTGCAGAAGATCTGCCGCCGGCTCAACAAGCCTCCCCTGGAGTTCACCTCCGAGGCGCGGCAGGCCATCTTCGAGCACCCCTGGCCGGGGAACGTCCGCGAGCTGGAGAACGCCATCGAGCGCGCGGTGATCCTCTGCGACTCCGGGCAGCTCACCCCGGACCTGCTGGCCATCGACGGGCCGCGGCCCGCCTCGAACGGGCTCACCGAGGCCGAGGACACCAACGGCTCCGGGGCGCTGACCGAGTACTTCCGGCGCTTCGTCCTCGAGCACCAGGGGCACCTGTCGGAGACGGAGATTGCGCGACGGCTCGGTATCAGCCGGAAGGCGCTCTGGGAGAAGCGGGCCCGGCTGGGCATTCCCCGCGGCAAGCTGCCGGCCTGACCAGCGGAACCCGCCTGGGTCGGTCCGTCCGTCGCTCAGGTGTCTCGCCCGTGTGCACCTGAGCGCGACTCCGCCGTTACGTTCGGTAACGCCCTGTTCCGGAACGACACGCCCCGGTGAGGGGAAGTCCGCAACGGAACGTGAGGCGGGGCCTGGCGTATGGCTTGCCTGCCGCGGTCGCTCTTGATCGTGAGCAGCAGCCTCGTCGAACTCAGCCTGGAGGAGCGACTCGAGACCTGTCGAAGGCTCGGGACCGAGAGTCTCGACAGCCCCCGCCGGTTCTGGCTCCGGGAGGCGGGCCTGCTCGACTGGTTGCGGGCACCCGACGAGGCGTTCGTGGGGGAGATGAAGGCCGGGGACGTCAGCTGGTTCGCCGGAGGTCTTCTCAACGCCACCTGGAACGCGGTGGATCGCCACGCAGTGGCCACTCCCGAGCGGACGGCGCTGGTGTGGGCTCGGAGCGAGGGAGACCACGTCTCCTTGACCTTCCGCGAGCTCCGCCAGGGCTCGGCCCGCATGGCCCAGGTGCTGCTCTCGCACGGGGTGCGCTGGGGCGACCGGGTGGTGGCCCACCTCCCGGAGACCCCCACCCTGGCGATGTTCCACCTGGGCTGCGCCCGCATCGGCGCGGTTCCGGTCGCGGTCCCGGTCCGGTCCACCGCTCTGCTGAGCCGGGTTCTGCGCGTCACACGCGCGCGCGTCCTGGTCACGGCGAACGAGGCCCCCACCCGCGAAGGCCTGGTCCCGCTCTGGAAGCACGTCGAGGAGCTGCTCGGCGGCCTGGGGCGGGTGGAATCGGTGCTGGTGGAGCGCCGCACCAGCGCACCGGTCAGCCTGGTCTACGGCCGCGATCAGGAGCTGGGCACGGCGCTGCTGCGCGCCCGGCCGACCTGTGCGCTGCGCCCGTGCGACGGAGAGGATCCGCTCCTTCTGGTCGCGGGGGCGGACGAGGGGCCGCCGGTGGTGCACGCCGTGGCCGGATTCCTGATCTGCGCGGCGCTGGCTCTCCGGGAAGCTGCGGGCATCGGGCCGGGAGCGCAGGTGCTGTGCACCGAAGGGTTCGCCGGAGCGCGGGTGGACGTGCTCTGGGGAACCTGGGTGCTCGGTGGAGCGCTGGTGTTCGACGAGCGGGGCGACGGGCCAACCCGGTCTCGCGCGCTGGGAGTGACGCACCTCATCGGGTCGCGAAGCGCCCTGGCGGCGGCCGGACCTGGGGTCCTTGGCGTGTCACTCGACGGCTCGGACGCGGCGGTGGCGCCGGTGTGGAGCGCGGAGGGCGGAGGGATGCTCGCCGCCCGGTTCGGTGACCTCGGAGGGACCCCGCTCTTCGGCGTGGACCCGGTGCTGGTGGATGCAGCCGGACGGCGGGCCGGCGGACCCGGTGCCGAGGGGGAGCTGTGCGTGAAGCGCTCCTGGCCCTCGCAGCCGCGAAGCCTCGAGCAGGACCACGCCGGCTTCGTCACCCAGCGCCTCGATCGCTTCCCCGGCCTGTACCGGACGGGGCTGCGCTGCAGGCAGCTCGCCGACGGAGGCATCGCGCTGACCCGCCCGCCGGCGGGAATGGCGACCGATCTGTTCCCGCTCGAAGGGCCCATCGGTCGGGCCTGACAGGGTGTCGATGCAGGCAGCGGTGCTGCTCGCGGTGAGCTCGACCCCGACGCTGGGGCATCGCTTCCCGGCGTGGAGCGTCCTTCCCTTCGTCCTGATGCTCCTCTCCATCGCGGTGCTGCCATTGGTCGCCCCGGCCTTCTGGAGCAGCAACCGCAACAAGGCGCTCCTCGGCCTCGTGCTCGGGGCCCCCGTGGCGATCTGGACCGCCGTGCTCAACCGGGGAGCCCTGCTCCACACCGCGACCGAGTATCTGGCCTTCATCGTCCTGCTCGGCGCGCTGTTCGTCATCGCCGGCGGCATCGTCGTGCGAGGCACGCTCGCCGGGACGCCAGGCCTCAACGTGGCACTGCTCGGGAGTGGAGCCGTCCTGGCGTCGCTCATCGGGACCACCGGAGCGTCGATGGTGCTGATCCGTCCCCTCCTCCGGGCGAACTCCGTCCGGCGCCGGAAGGCCCACGTGGTGGTGTTCTTCATCTTCGTGGTGGCCAACGCCGGTGGCCTGCTCACCCCGCTCGGCGATCCGCCCCTCTTCCTCGGCTACCTCCGCGGAGTGCCCTTCGGCTGGACGCTGAGCCTGTGGAGAGCGTGGCTGATGGTGAACGCGGCGCTGCTGGTCATCTTCTATGTCGTGGACACCACCGTGTTCCGCCGGGACGATCTGGAGCGGCCGGCCGATCTGGACACGCTCGCCGTCGCGCACCAGGGACCCGTCCGCGTCGCCGGGTGGGGGAGCCTGGGGTACCTGCTCGCGCTCATCGGAGTGCTGCTCCTCTCGGGGAGTCTCCGGCTGCCGGTGCTGGCCCAGACGGCAGCGATGCTCCTGGTGGGAGTGCTCTGCTGGAAGACCACGCCGGAGAGCCTCCGGACCGAGAACGCCTTCAGCTGGCAGCCGCTCGCCGAGGTGGCCATTCTCTTCGCCGGGATCTTCGCCACGATGATCCCTCCCCTGGCCATCCTCAACGCCTGCGGGCGTGAGCTCGCGCTCCAGGAGCCGCGGCACTTCTTCTGGGCCACCGGCGCGCTCTCCTCGTTCCTGGACAATGCGCCCACCTACCTGGCGTTCGCCTCTGCAGCCAGCGGGCAGATCGGAACCGATGCCGCGAACCTGGGCGCGCTGGTGGGGCACGAGCGCGGCGAGGCCCTCCTCACCGCCATCTCGCTGGGCTCGGTCCTCATGGGCGCGAACACGTACGTCGGCAACGGGCCCAACTTCATGGTCAAGGCGATCGCCGAGGACTCCGGCGTCCGCATGCCCGGGTTCTTCCGGTACATGGCCTACAGCGCGGTGACGCTCCTGCCGCTCTTCTACCTGGTGAGCCGCACCCTGCTGGACTGAGAGGCGGCCACGCGCTCCGAGACCCGCTTCGCGAGGGTGCAGTGAAGCTGTAGTCGCCACTGCGCCGCACTGTTACCGAAGGTAACGGCGGTGTTACCGATCGGGGCGGCGGCCTTGACGGTTTGCCGATGGTTGCCCATCGGTTGTGCGCCGTTCCGGCTTGGCGTGAATGTTGCGGTGAGGAGGTTCCCCACCCTTCCGTCCGAAGGAGGCAGCCCGATGGCCGTTGCCGCGTCCGCCCTGCCCATGGTCGACAAGCGCGAAGAGCGTCGCGTCATCTTCGCGTCGTCCCTGGGGACCGTCTTCGAGTGGTACGACTTCTACATCTACGCCGTCCTGGCACCGTTCTTCGCCGCGGTGTTCTTCCCTCCGGGGAACCAGACGACGGCCCTCCTCAACGCCTTCGTGAACTACGCGGCGGGGTTCCTGGTCCGGCCCTTCGGCGCACTGTTCTTCGGACGCATCGGCGACCTTGTCGGCCGGAAATACACCTTCCTGGTCACCATCACCGTGATGGGGTTCTCCACCTTCCTGGTGGGCTGCCTCCCGACCTACTCGTCCATCGGGATGTTGGCCCCGGCGCTGCTGCTCCTCCTGCGGCTGGCGCAGGGCCTTGCGCTGGGTGGTGAATACGGCGGCGCCGCGACCTACGTCGCCGAGCATGCGCCGGAGAACAAGCGAGGTGGCCACACGGCCTGGATTCAGACTACTGCCACTCTGGGCCTCTTCCTGGCCTTGGTGGTCATCTGGATCTGCCGCAACCAGATGAGCGTGGACGAATTCCGCAGCTGGGGCTGGCGCCTTCCCTTCCTCCTCTCGGCCGTGCTGCTGGTGATCTCGATCTACATCCGGCTCAAGCTAAACGAGTCGCCGATGTTCCGCCTGATGAAGGAACAGGGGAAAGGGAGCAAGGCCCCACTGACAGAGAGCTTCGCCGAGTGGGGCAATGCCAAGATCGTCATCATGGCGCTCCTGGGGGCCACCGCTGGCCAGGGCGTGGTCTGGTACACGGGTCAGTTCTACGCACTGTTCTTCCTGCAGACGACGCTCAAGGTGCCGTTCGAGACGGTGTACCTCCTCATCGCCGCCTCGCTGGTCATCGGGACGCCGTTCTTCATCGTCTTCGGCCGGCTCTCCGATCGCATCGGCCGGAAGTGGATCATGATGGCCGGGTGCCTCCTGGGCGTCCTCACCTACTTCCCGCTGTTCAAGGCGCTGACCCACTACGCCAATCCGTCGCTGGAGAAGTTCAACGAGTCGACCCACGTCACCCTGACCGCCACCGACTGCCAGGTGCACATCTTCGCCCTGCCCACCACCCGCTACAGCGACTGTGACCGCGTCCGGAACATGCTGACCGCCCGCAGCGTGGACTACACCAACATTGACGCCCCGGCCGGCTCGCCCCCGCACTTGAAGATCAACGACATCGAGATCCCGGCGACGGCCAACATGGACGCCGCCGCGCTCAAGGCCTACGAGGCGAAGGTCGCCGCCGCGCTCGGGGCGGTGGGCTACCCGGCCAAGTACGACCCCAAAGGGCTGAACTGGCCGGTGGTCCTCCTGATCCTGGTCATCATGGTGATCTACGTCACGATGGTGTACGGGCCGATCGCCGCGTTCCTGGTCGAGCTGTTCCCCACCCGCATCCGGTACACGTCGATGTCGTTGCCGTACCACATCGGCAACGGATGGTTCGGGGGCATGCTGCCCCTGACCGCGACGGCGCTCGTCGCGGCGAACGGGAACATCTATTACGGCCTGTGGTACCCGATCATCGTGGCGGCGATGACCTTCGTCCTCGGCTCGCTCTTCGTCCGGGAGACGAAGGACCACAAGATCGGCGTCGTCTAGGAGAGCGTCGCCCAACCCGTTGGGCTGACGATTCCGGCCGGCCCCACTCTTCCCCCCGGGAGATGGGCGCCGGCCGGGTTTTTCGGGGGTTTCTCAGGGCACGAAGAGATCCGAGCAGTGCCCCGATTGCGCGGGGCTGCCGGTGATGCTGCCACCCCGGGGGATGCATTGGCTGGGGGGCAGCGTCTCGCCCTTCTCCACGTGCTGCACCAGGAGATCAAAGGCCCGCTGCGCGTGCGGCTCGATGTACTCCAGCTGCGGGAAGGTCACCTTGAAGGTCTCGATGTGGTTCCCGTTCTGGACCTCGTAGAGGCGGTAGTCCGGCCGGCGGTCACGCTTGCGCCACCACCCGAAGCGGTGCCCGTCGTCGTCGTCATCGTCGCCGAGCGCCGCCTCCACCTTCCGGGCATACGCGCGCGCGTGGCGGTCGATGGGAAGCAGAGCGTCCATCGTGCCGGCCACCGTGATCAGGGGACGCCGGATGCGGCCGGTGGTCGCGAAGCTCGCCACCTGGTCCCCCACGTCCGAGGCCGCGAGGCGGGCGTAGTAGTTGTACGTCCCGGTCCCCTGGCCGTAGGTGTCGTAGGTCGGGTCGAGCCGCTTCTGCCACTGGCACTGGGTGACCTCCCAGAACTGGGCCCAGTAGCTGGTCCAGAGCGAGACGGTGGGGCTGTTGACGATGTCCGGCGGATACCCTGCCCCGCGGATGTTCTTCGCCGCGGTGCTGTCCGGGCTCAGGCCCGAGGCGACGTAGTCCGGGAAGTTGAGGATGGCCGGCGGGAGGTCGGTCAGGAGGTTGGGGCCGCGCGGGTCGACCTCGGTGCCTTCCCAGTCCACTCCGCCGTCGAACAGCTTGGGAAAGAGCTCCACCGCCCGGCGCACCTGGTAGCCGCCATTGGAGGTCCCGACCGCGTAGGTGAACTTCGGGCCGCGGCCGTAGCGCGCCTCGACTCCGCGCTGCGCGAGACGCGCCGCCTCCCCCATGAACAGCGCCCAGCGGACGAAGGGCTGACCGGGGTCGTTGTCGAAGAAGTTCACCCAGATCTGGGAGATCGGGTTCAGGCGGCAGGCGAGGTCGTTGGGAGGCGTGGGGCTGGCAAGGCTGGCGATGCGGAGGTTGAGCACGCCCTTGTTCTGCGAGGCGTAGGCGTAGCCCTTCTGGATGACGTAGTCGCTCCAGGCC
>JBKPMY010000204.1:0-3674 GCA_046732375.1 Myxococcota bacterium | reverse complement strand
GGTCGTGGTGATGAACACCCTGACCGTCAACCTGCATCTGTTGATGGTCTCGTTCTACCGGCCCACCGCGGGCCGCCACCGCATTCTCTACGAGGGCAGCGCCTTCCCCTCGGACCGCTACGCCTTCGCGAGCCAGGTTCGCTTCCACGGCTTCGACCCGGCGGAGGCGCTGGTGCCGCTCTCGCCCCGGCCCGGAGAGGACCTCCTCCGGCCGGAGGATCTGCTCGACGCCATCGCCCGGGAGGGTGAGCGGCTGGCACTGGTGCTGATCGGCGACGTGAACTACCTCACCGGCCAGGCCTTCGACGTGGCCGCCATCACCCGGGCCGGGCACGCGGTGGGGGCCAGCGTGGGCTTCGACCTCGCCCACGGCGCCGGGAATCTCGTCTTCCAGCTGCACGACGACGGGCCGGACTTCGCGGTGTGGTGCTCGTACAAGTACCTCAACGGCGGGCCTGGCGCGCTCGGAGGGGCGTTCGTGCACAGGCGGCACCGGGAGGCACGGGGGCTTCCCCGGTTCGAGGGCTGGTGGGGCCACGACGAGGCGAGCCGCTTCGAGATGGGGCCGCGGTTCCAGGGCATCGGCGGCGCCGACGGCTGGCAGCTCTCCAATCCCCCCATCCTCTCCCTGGCTGCCTTGCGAGCCTCGATGGACCTCTTCGACGCGGTGGGGATGACCGCGCTCCGCCGGAAGTCCGAGAGGCTCACCGGGCTCCTGGACCAGCTGGTCCGCGGGATGCCGGGGGTGGAGGTCATCTCCCCGGCCGAGCCCGCCCAGCGCGGGGCGCAGCTGTCCCTGCGCATCCATCGCGATCCCCGGGGGCTGGTGCAGCGGCTCTCGGCGGCGGGCGTGGTCTGCGACTTCCGGGCGCCGGACATCGTGCGCGCCGCGCCCGCACCCTTCTACACTCGCTTCGGCGACGTGGTGCGGTTCGCCGAGGTGCTCCGGAGCCATGTCCAGGGGCGGTGAGCGGACGGTGATCGCCGGGGCGGGCCTGGTCGGCTCGCTCCTGGCGGTGTTCCTCGCGCGGCGAGGCAGGGCGGTGGAGGTCTTCGAGCGCCGGCCCGATCTCCGCCGCGAGCAGATCTCCGCGGGCCGGAGCATCAACCTGGCGATCAGCGTGCGCGGCCTGCACGCGCTGGCCGAGGTGGGCCTGGAGCAGGACGCCCTCGCCCACGCCATTCCCATGCCCGGCCGGATGATCCACGCCCGGGACGGCGGGCTCACCTTCCAGGCATACGGGAAGGACGACAGCCAGTGCATCCACAGCATCTCCCGGGGCCTCCTCAACCGGATGCTGCTCGACGCGGCCGAGCGGAGCGGGCGAGTGCGCCTGTCCTTCCGCCGCCGGGTGCTGACGCTGGACCCCGAGCGGCGGGAGCTCACCGTCGAGGTGGACGGCGCGCACACCGAGCGCATCGAGGGAGCGGTGGTCTACGGCACCGACGGCGCGGGCTCGGCCGTGCGGCGAGCGGTGGTCGAGGCGCGAGGCGGCGTGTCCCACGAGGCGGTGCTCGCCCACGGCTACAAGGAGCTCACCCTTCCCGCTGCTCCCGAGGGCGGCTGGCGGCTGGAGCGAAACGCGCTGCACATCTGGCCCCGCGGGGACTTCATGCTGATCGCGCTGCCCAACGAGGACGGGAGCTTCACCTGCACCCTGTTCCTCGCCTTCGAGGGCGCGCCGAGCTTCGCCACGCTCGAGGCGCCCGGAGCGGTCCGGGCCTTCTTCCGCGAGCACTTCGGGGACGTCGAGCCGATGCTCCCCGACCTCGAGGCGCAATTTGCTGGCAATCCCACCGGATCGATGATCACCGTGAAGTGTTCGGCGTGGCACGCTGGGGATTCGGCCCTGCTGCTCGGGGACGCCGCCCACGCGATCGTCCCGTTCTTCGGCCAGGGCATGAACTGCGGCTTCGAGGACTGCGTGGTGCTGGACGGTCTGGAAGCGGAGGCTGCGCCGCGAGGAGAGGTCTTCGCCCGATTCGAGGTGCTGCGGAAACCGAACGCCGACGCCATCGCGGACATGGCGGTGGAGAACTTCGTGGAGATGCGCGCCAGCACCGCCGACCCGCGCTTTCTCCTGGAGAAGTCCATCGAGAAGCGGCTCCTGGCAGAGCTCCCGGGCGAGTTCGTCTCTCGCTACGCGCTGGTCACCTTCAGCCGGGCTCCGTACCGCGTCGCGTACGACGCCGGGCGCATCGCCTCGGGCATCGTCTCCGAGCTGGCCGAGGGCGTGCGCTCCGCCGCCGAGGTCGACCTCGGGCGCGCGCGAGCGCTGGTTGCAGAGCGGCTCACCCCTTTCCTGCGCGAGAGGCTCTGATGGACCTCGGACTGAGAGATCGCCGGGCGCTGATCCTGGGAGCGTCGGCCGGCCTGGGGCGCGCGGTCGCGGCGGCGCTCGTGGCCGAGGGAGCCCGGGTGGCGATCTGCGCCCGGAACAAGGCCCGCGTGGAGGCCGCGGCGCGCGAGCTCGGTGCACGGGTGGCCCTCCCCTGCGACCTCACGGTGCCGGGGGCGGCCACCGCGCTCGTGGAAAGCGCAAGGCAGCGGCTCGGCGGGGTGGACATCCTGGTGACCAACACCGGAGGGCCGCCGAAGGGTCGCTTCGACGAGATCAGCGACGAGATGTGGCAGGTGGGCTTCCAGTCTCTGTGGCTCTCCGCGGTGGACGCCATCCGCGCCGCGCTCCCCGGGATGCGCCAGCAGCGCTGGGGACGCATTCTATTGGTGACCTCCACCGCGGCGAAGGAGCCCATTCCTGGCTTGTCGGTCTCCAACGGACTCCGAGCAGGGCTCCTGGGCCTGGTGAAGTCACTCGCGCCCGAGGTGGCCGAGGAGGGGGTGACGGTGAACGCGCTGCTCCCCGGCTACACCGCGACCCAGCGCCTCGCCGAGCTGGGCATCCCCGAGGAGGAGCTCGCCGAGCACATCCCCGCCCGGAGGCTCGGACGGCCCGAGGAGCTCGGGGCGATGGCGGCGTTCCTTGCCTCGGAGCAGGCCGGGTACGTCACGGGCCAGGCGATCGCCGTGGACGGGGGCTACCTCCGGGGATTGTGAGCTAGGACCCCTGCGGCAGGCGATATCGCCGCGAGGCGCCCGCGAGCAACGATGCCGCCTGGTCCGCCATGCGCGCGACCAGCTCACCGGCCGGCGGAAGATCGTCTATCAGATCCACCGCTTCGCCGGCGATGACGGCGGCGGTGTCGAAATCGTTGGCGGCGCGGGCCTCCGCGTACCTTGCGGCTTCGGCGTCGTTCTGCAGGAGCTCTGCCTCCCGACCACGCCAGCGCTCGGAGAACGCATTCTGCAGCACCCTTCCACAGAAGGGAGCTGGCCATACGCGTCGCCGCACGATGTCGAAGAGGATGCTGCGGATGGTCCGATCTCCGGTCGCCGCCAGGATCCGGCGCTTCGCCTCCGGAGGAGCGGCGGCTTCCTGTGTGGCATAGAACCGGGTCCCGACCAGGACTCCGTCCGCTCCGAGCATCAGCGCGGCCGCGAGCCCGCGGCCATCCGCGATGCCACCGGCGGCGACCACCATCACTCCGGGCGCGGCGTCGACCACCGCGGGAACGAGCGCCAGGGTGCCGCGGGAGATCCCGTGACCTCCGGCTTCGGCGCCCTGCGCGACCAGGACGTCCGCCCCGCTCGCGCAGGCCTCCCTCGCCTGGGC
>JBKPMY010000203.1:0-8761 GCA_046732375.1 Myxococcota bacterium | reverse complement strand
CCGTAAAGCTGCACGATCTCCGTCTCGCAGAGGACCGCGATGTTGGAGGACGCCGCGATCCGGTCCATCAGGTATCGCGACATGGTGTCCGAGAGGCTCGGCCCGCGCACCAGCATGCTCACCTGGCGCGCATGGCTCGCGAGGAACACCGCCGCCTGCCCCGCCGAGTTTCCTCCACCGATCAAGGCCACCTCTTCGTCGCGGCAGAGGCTGGCCTCGGCCGGCGAGGCCCAGTACGACACACCGCGACCCTCGAATGACGGCAGATTCGGAATCTCCGGGCGGCGATACCGAGCGCCCGTCGCGATCACCACCGTCCGCGCCCGGACCCGGCGGCCGTCGGCAAGGTGCAGGAGGAGCACCGGATCCGGACCCGAGCTCTCCGAGTTGCAGTCCATCTGCTTCACCTCGGTCGAGAGGCTGAACTCGGCCCCGAATTTCTGCGCCTGCGTGAAGGCCCGCCCCATGAGCGCCTGTCCCGAGACGCCGGTGGGAAACCCGAGGTAGTTCTCGATCCGCGCGCTGGCGCCCGCCTGTCCTCCGAAGGTCATGGCGTCGAGCACGAGGATCGAGAGACCTTCGGACGCTCCGTACACGGCGGTCGCAAGCCCCGCTGGCCCGGCGCCGA
The DNA here is from genome assembly GCA_046732375.1 of Myxococcota bacterium. Classification (GTDB taxonomy): domain Bacteria; phylum Myxococcota; class Myxococcia; order Myxococcales; family Myxococcaceae; genus RPRB01. Next base: position 8,133 of record JBKPMY010000203.1, on the reverse strand, counting down.
CGATCGCGACGTCGTAGGGCTCGCTGCGCAGAGTCGTCGCCACGAGCCCCAGCGCGCGCGCCAGCTCCTGCTTCGTCGGCTTCCTGAGCACCGTGCCGTCCGGCATGACGAGCAGGGGGAGGTCGGACGGCGCGTAGCGAGCGACCAGCGCGGCGGCGTCCGCATCCTCCTCGGGATCGACCACCCGGAAAGGAGTCCCGTTCCGTCCAAGGAAGGCGGAAAGCTTGGTCACCTCCGGAGACCTGCGTGCCCCGATCAGCACCGGCCCTCCGAATCCGATCTCGATCATTCCCACGTGGCGGAGGATCATCGCGCGGAGGATTCGTTCCCCCAGCTCGGCTTCCGCGATGAGCAACGCCCGGAGCTGGTCGGGAGGAACGACGATCGCCTCCACCTCCTCGATCGCCTGGACGTCGATCGCGCTCGGCTTGTTGGTGAGCGTCCCGAGGTCAGCGAGAAACTCGCCCGGGAGGATCTCCATCTCCTCCGGCGTGCCTCCCATCCGCTGCACGAAGTCGGCGACGGGCAGCGATCGACCGAGTGGATCGCGGCTGACGACTGCCATTCGCCCGGAGAGGATCACGTACATCCCCGGGCTGGGCTTCCCCACGCGACAGAGAAGCTCGCCCGGCTGGAATCGTCGCACCTCACCGAAGCGCCGGACCCGCTCGATCTCGGCCGGCGAGAGGACGGGGAACATCTGGTCGAATCGCCGCGTGAGCGATCCGGTCGGCGTCGGCGGTTGAGGACTGGTCATGTCAGGTCCCGGATCAGATCAGGTTCCGAAGAGCGCCTTCAGCTCGGCGGGAACCACCGCCTCGAGCTGGGCGTAGGTGCAGGTCTGCGGGGTCCGGTCGGGCCGCCAGCGGAAGAAATGCGTCGCGTGCCGGAAGCGGCGTCCCCCCTGCAGATGGTCGTATCCGACCTCGACGACCTTCTCCAGGCGGACCGGCTCCCACGAGAGGTCCTTCTTGTTGTTCCACCGACTCGGAGCACCCGGCATCCGCTGCTCGCTCTCGCCGGCCAGCGACGCCCATTCCTTCCAGGGATGTGCTTCGAGCGCGCCCTCCCGCAGCGAGGCCAGATCGGCCTCGAACTGCTTTCGCTGCGCCGCGGTGAAGCCGGAGCAGATGCCCACGTGGTGAAGCGTGCCTTGCTCGTCGTGGAGCCCGAGGAGGAACGAGCCCACGCCCCCGCCGCCCTTGAACCAGCGGAACCCCGCGACGACGCAGTCGGCCGTGCGCGCATGCTTCACCTTGAACATCTCCCGCTTGTCCTCGAGGTAGGGCAGCGCGAGCGGCTTCACCATCACGCCATCGAGCCCTGCACCCTCGAAACGGCGAAACCACTCCTCGGCCAGGGTCCGGTCGCGGGTCGCGGGGGTGAGATGGACCGGGGGCTTTGCTCCGGCCAGCGCCTGCTCGAGCCGACGCCGTCGCTCCTCGAAGGGATGCGTGCGGAGGTCCTCGTCCCCGAGTGCCAGCAGGTCAAAGCCGACGAAGGAGGCGGGCGTCTCCTCGGCGAGCTTCCGGACCCGGGAAGCAGCGGGGTGAATCCGGTTGAGGAGCGCATCGAAGTCGAGCCCGCCGGGACCGGCGATGACGATCTCCCCGTCCACCACGCAGCGCTCCGGAAGCGAGGCTCGGAGAGGGCCGAGCAGCTCCGGGAAATAGCGGGTCATCGGCCGCTCGTTGCGGCTACCCAGCTCCACCTCCTCGCCATCGCGGAAGACGATGGTCCGGAAACCGTCCCACTTCGGCTCGTACATGACGTCGCCCGGCGGCGGGAGCTCACGCACCAGCTTCGACAGCATCGGCGAGACGGGCGGCTGGACGGGCAGCGTCAACGGCCCGCACCCTCGATCTGGGTGGCCAGCAGCTGCCCGTCCTTCTCGATGTAGGTCACCCGGACGCTGGATCCGATCGGGAAGCCCTCCCGGCCGGCCGCCGCTCCGTGGAGGATCCACCGGGTGCGATCGTCGGTGTGGAGGGTCTTCACCGGGCCGGACGCGGGCCGTACGTCGACCTCGCTCCGCCCCGTGGTCACCAGCACGCCCTGGACCTGATCTCCCGCGGTGAGCTCGCGCATCGTCTGGCTCGCGTTGTCCAGCCCACGGCGGGCCGAGTCGCCGGCGGCACCCGCCGCGTCGCGCGCCTTGGCCGCTGCCTCGTCGGCAGCTGACCTCGCCTGATCCGCGGCCTGACGGGCCTTCGCCGCCGCCTCGTCAGCGGCTGCCTTCGCCTGGTCCGCGGTGGTCCGGGCCTGGGCAGCCACGTCCTTCGCCGCCCGCTCGGCATCTGCGGCCGCTCCCTTGGCCTGGGCCACCGTCTCCTGCGCCTCACGCTTGCAACCGGGCGCGAGCAGGGCGGTGACGAGGAGAACGACGAGGAACCGCATCGAATCGACCTCCATGGGAGGCGAAAGGCGTAGCATGGCTCGCCCCCTCCGCTGAACGGCCGTGAGGCGGTGAAAGCAGGTTGTCACCATGAATGTCCGGCGGTGGCGCCTCGGTCTCGCCCTTCTGGTGCTCGCCTGTTGGGCGTGCGGGTCAGGCCCCGGCACTGGCCTGGGCTCGGGCCCTCGATGCGATCAGCCGGTGGGCAGGAGTCAGCGTTTCCGCCACTGCGTCGACCGTCGAGACGGCGAGTGGTGACCGCGTCCGGTCGGAGCGGCTCAGCCTGCGAGGCGCCGGTACTCCTTGAGGTGCCGGAGGGCGAGCACCGGCTGGCCCCGCCGCTCGTGGAGGCAGGCGAGGTTGTAATGCGCCTCCGCCAAACGAGGATCGGAACGGAGCGCGGTCTCGTACCAGTGGACCGCGTCCGCCATCCGGCCCTGGTCCCCCAGCGCGACCGCGAGGTTGTACGCCGCCGTCGCGTCACCTGGCCGAGAAGCGAGCGCAGCACGGTAGTGAGTCTGCGCCTCGGGCAGGCGCCCCTCCTCGTGGAGGAGCCGTCCGAGGTTCACGTGCGCCTCCGCATGGCCCGGCGCGCGGGCCAGGAGCTCGGCGTAGAGGATCCGCGCCCGCGCCGGGGCTCGGTCCTCGAGGGCCTGCGCCTCCGAGAAGAGCGCGTCGATCTCCGGCGCCGGTGCAGGGGCGGGCCGGAACGCCTCATCAAGGTCCAGCAGCACCTGTCCGGAACCTGGATCCACCCGGACCTTCCCCTCACGCACGACGACCTGCTGCCCTGCGGGCTCGAGGGTGACGCTGCTCAGCGGCCGACCCGCGGGGAGCCTCGCCCGGGTCCGCCGGAGCGCGTCCGCCACCCGTGCAGGCTGGATGGCCTGGTCCACGAGCCGCTTGGCGTTGCGGAGCAGGACCAGGTCCTGGAAGGTCAGGGCACGGGCCCCGGGCCGGCGCAAACGGGCGGCCTGCTCGGGAAGCCCCGCTTCGACGAGCTGGAGGACCCGCTCCTCGGAGGTGCCCAGCACCGCCGCCGCATCGGCAAGCGTGTAGGTCCGCGTCTCCACTCGGGTCCGCTGCATGACCCTGAAAGAGGTACCAGCGGGGTCTGACGAGGCCCCTGGCCCAGGGCGTCAGCCGCCCCGTTTCCATCGCGAACGAGCCTGTCCCTCACCGATCTGGTACAGGCCGGTGGCCGCGGCAGCGCATCCGAAACTCGTGGGTTCGAGGTGACCTCCTGATGGAAGCGCTGATGCAGGAACGGGCGGCAACGGTGCCTGCGCCGACCGATGTTCTCGGCCATCCCCGTGGGCTCGCGTACCTCGTGTTCGCCGAAACGTGGGAGCGCTTCTCGTACTACGGGATGCAGGCGCTTCTGGTCCTCTACATGGGCCAGCAGCTCCTGCTTCCAGGACACGTGGAACACGTCGCGGGGTTTGCGGCGTTCCGCACCTGGATCGAGCACGTCTACGGGCCGCTCTCCCCGGCGGCGCTCGCCTCGGTGATCTTCGGTCTCTATGCCGGCGGGGTGTACCTGACGCCGCTGGCGGGTGGCTTCATCGCCGATCGCTTCCTCGGGCGAACGGCCACGGTGACCATCGGTGCGGTGCTGATGGCCGCGGGCCATCTCCTGATGGCGTTCGAGATCACCTTCCTGCTGGCGCTCACCTGTCTCCTGCTCGGAGTGGGCTGCTTCAAGGGGAACATCGCCAGCCAGGTCGGTGAGCTGTATGGGCCCGGTGATCTGCGCCGGGCGGACGCATTTCAGATCTATTTCCTGGGAATCAATGTCGCGGTGATCGTCTCGCCTCTCGTCTGCGGCACGCTCGGGCAGAAGGTTGCGTGGCACTGGGGCTTCGGGGCTGCCGGCGTCGGAATGCTGGTAGGCCTCGCCGTCTACCTCTCGGGCCGTCGGTGGTTACCCCCGAGCAGGCCACGAGCCCGAGCCGGGGACCGCGGGCCTGCCCGGCTCTCGCGCAGCGACTGGTCGAAGGTTCTCGTCCTCGTCGCGCTGCTGCCTGTGATGGCGCTCTCCGAGCTGGGCAACCAGCAGATCTACAACAGCTACCTCGTCTGGGGCGACGCGCAGTACGCCAGGACGTTCTTCGGCTTCGAGGCGCCGGTGACCTGGCTCCTCTCGCTCGACGCGTTCATCGCGCTGGCGATGATCCTGGCGGTGGTGGCGTTCTGGCGAATGTGGAGCCGCACGCACCGCGAGCCCGACGAGATCGTCAAGCTCGCGATCGGCGCAGCGATCTCGGCGCTCGCGCCGCTCCTCCTCGCGCTCGGCAGCCTGCGGTCGGTGGCCACCGGCGAGAGGGTGTCGCTGGCGTGGGGACTCGGATTCCACCTCGTCAACAGCGTGGGCTATGCCCTGCTCTTCCCGGTCGGGCTGGCCCTCTACTCCCGGGCCTCTCCGCGCGCGATCAGTGGCCTGATGATCGGCGTTTACTACCTCCACCTCTTCCTCGCGAACATGACGGTCGGCCGTCTCGGCGGGCTGCTGGAGACGCTCGGCGGTGGACCGTTCTGGCTCCTGCACTCGGGTCTGATCGCTGCTGGATGCGCCCTCCTCGTGGTCTTCGCGGTGGCGTTCCGCCCCGTCCTCGCGCCGACCACCGAGGCGACCGGAGAATGACTCACCCCTTCCAGGGGTGCAGCCGCGGCAACCACCCTGGAACGGCGCGGCGGTACGCTTCGTACTCCTCACCGAATTGCCGGCGCAGCACCGGCTCCTCATAGAGGCGGACGAAGCTCACCACCAGAAGGGCGACCAGCGCCGCGTAGCCCAGGAGCACCGTCTGCCCGAGCAGCAGCCCCTGCCCGACGATGGCCGAGAGAACCGCCATGTACATCGGATTGCGGACGTACCGGTACGCGCCGGTCACCACCAGCCGCTCCGTGGGGGCGACCGGAGCCGGGGTACCGAGACCGTCACGCGCGAAGCGGACGAACGCGCTCACCAGGACGGGCAGGGCGATGACCAGGAGCAAGCCCCCGAGCAGGCGGACCGGCATCGGCACGGGCCGCGGCTCCCACTGCGTGAGCCACCAGGGCACGAGCCCGACCACCACCCCGGGCGCGAGCGCGAAGAACGCCGCGCTCCCGAGCGCTGCACGGAGAAGCCGCATCGCAATGATGTCTACGTTCGCCGCTCTCAGCGCTTGCCGCGCTTCTTCGCCGCGGCCGGCTGCGCGGCGGGGGCCGGAGCGCGCTTCGGCGGCTTCCGCTCGGTCACCGCCGGTCCCTCGCCGGGTGCCTCAGTGACGGGGGTCGCGCCGCGCTTCGCCAGGCTCGCCTTCAGCGCCTCCATGAGGTCGATGACCTGGGTGCGGGGAGGTTCGGCGGGTGCGATCGACACCGGCTCGCCGGCGATCTTCGCATCGATCACCGCCTGGAGCTTCTTCCGGTAGGTGTCCTCGTACTTGCCGGCGTCGAAGGTCTCGGTCGACAGCTGGTCGATGAATTGCTTCGCCAGCTGGAGCTCCGCCGGCTTGATCTCGCCCTCGCCGATCGGCACCTCGCTCACCGGCCGCAGCTCGTCGGCGTAGCGCAGGGTCTGCATCACCAGCGCTCCCTCGCGGGGACGGATCAGCACCAGCTCCTCCCGGCCGCGGGTGGAGTACTTGGCGATGGCCGCGTGCTGGGCCTGCTCCAGCGCCTGGGCCAGGAGCTTGTAGGGGCGGTCCGCTCCCTTGTCCGGCCCCAGGTACCAGCCGTTCTCGAAGTACAGCGGGTCCACCTTGGAGAGCGGGACGAACTCGGTGATCTCCATCGCCTTGGTGGAGGCCTCCTCGAGGGCCTTCAGCTCCTCGGGGGTGAAGATCACGTACTGGTCCTTGGCGAACTCGTACCCTTTCACCAGGTGTTCACGGGGCACGATCTCGTTGTCCACCGGGCACCAGATCTGCTGCTTGATTCGGCTCTTGCACTTGTCGTGGAGCTGATTGAACGAGATCTGCGCCGCGCTCTCGGCCGCCGCGTAGAGCTTCACCGGGATGTTCACCAGGCCGAAGGAGATGGTCCCCGAGCCGATCGCACGAGCCGCCATGAGAGCGTAGATATACCCCCCACCGCATGGCCGCCAGCAGACGCCCTCCTCGCAACAGGTCTGTCGCGACCCCTCCCTTCCGCCTTGCAATCGAGGAGACCGGGGCACCCCAGCGAGAGGTCCGGCTGGCGGACGTGGATTTCCAGCTCGCCAGCCGGGCTCCGCGGGCCTTCACCCGCAGCGGGTGGTGGTTCGAGCTGAAATACGACGGCTACCGCATCCTCGCGGAGCGGCGCGGCAAACAGGTCCGGCTCCGGTACCGCGGTGGAAGCGACCCCTCCGAACAGTTCCCCGAGGTGGTGGCGGCGCTGCGGGCGCTTCCCTCCGACGACTTCATCCTCGACGGGGAGGTGGTGGTGGAGGACAGCGAGGGACGTCCCTCGTTCTCCTTGCTGCAGCAACGCGCGCAGCGGAGCCGCCCTCCGTCCGGCGCTCCCCCCGCCACCTACTGGACGTTCGATGTCCTTGCCGCGGAGGGACGCGATCTGCGCGGACTGTCGCTCGCCCGGCGCCGGGAGCTGCTCCGTGGGCTCACCGCGGAGGGGGGACGGGTCCGCTGCGTCGACCCGGTGGAGACGGAAGGGGAGGCCTTCTACGAGGCGGTGAAGCAGATGGGGCTGGAGGGCATCGTGGCGAAGCGTTCCGACACCGCCCACCATGCCGGCCGCGGAACCGATTGGCAGAAGGTGGTCATCCACCAGATCGGGGACTTCGCGGTCGTCGGCCATACGCGGGAGCTGACCTCGCTCGCGATCGCCACCTGGGACGGAGACGGATTCGCCTACGCCGGACGGGTGGGGAGCGGACTCGGGCAGCGGGAGGCCTCGCGCGTGGAGAAGGAGCTCGCCGCTCACCGCCGCTCCACGCCCTCCTGCCGGGACGCGCCGCGGGACCGGGATCTCCTCTGGGTCGATCCGACCCTGGTGGCCGAGGTTCGCTACAAGGAATGGGAGCGCGGAGGATCCCCCCGCGCTCCGGTCTTCTGCCGCTTCCGCGACGACCGTCGCCCCGAGCAGTGCCTCCCGCCGTGGCGCGCCGAGGAGCGGACCGTCAACTACGTCAATCTGGAGAAGGTGTGGTTCCCCGAGGACAAGTTCACCAAGGGAGACCTCATCCGCTACTACCAGGCCATCGCGCCCTGGATGTTGCCGTACCTGCGCGACCGGCCGTTGATGCTCACCCGGTTCCCCGACGGTATCCACGGCGAGAGCTTCTTCCAGAAGCAGGCCGGCGGCCCCTACGTGCCCTCCTGGGCTCGCACCGTGGAGATGGAGGGCGACGAGGGACCGATCCGGCAGTTCGTCTGCGAGGACGTGGAGACCCTTTCCTTCCTGGTCAACCTCGGCACCATCCCCTTCCACCTCTGGAGCGCGCGGGTCGCCGACCTCGAGCACCCCGACTGGTGCATCCTCGACCTCGACCCGAAGTCCGCCCCGTTCGAGCATGTGATCACGCTCGCCATCGCCGCGCGGGCCCTCTGCGAGGAGCTGGAGCTGCCCCACTTCATCAAGACCAGCGGCAGCTCGGGCTTGCACGTGCTCGTGCCGCTCGAGCGCCAGCTGGACCACGACGCGGCCATCAGCTTCGGGCAGGTGCTCGCCGAGGCGCTCGTCCAGCAGCATCCCGACATCGCCACGACCGAGCGGGCGGTCCGTGCGCGCCGCTCGAAGGTGTACGTGGA
>JBKPMY010000202.1:0-4922 GCA_046732375.1 Myxococcota bacterium | reverse complement strand
CATCGAGGGCGTGTACCTGCAGCCGGTCGGGAGGACCGTCGATGAGCTCGCACCCACGGGCGTGGACTGGTCGCGCCCGGTCTTCGAGGGGCGCTGGGAGCAGCGGCCGGTGTGGATCCTCGGAGCGAGCTCGCCGGACGACACCCGGTCGCCGCAGGTCTGGGTGGACGTCGAGCGGAAGGTGGTGGTCCGCGTCCTGCTCGTTCCAGTTCCGGGGGCGCCGTTCATGGACATCCGTCTCGAGCGCTTCGTCCCGCTTGGCGCAGGCTGGCTCGGCACGCGCTGCGAGTTCCTGGTCGACGGGAAGCTCGACCAGCTCGAGGAGTACGAGGACTGGAAGGCCGGCGTCGACCTGGCGCCCGCGCTGTTCGAGCCAGCAACGTTCGGAACGGCCAGGCACTGGGCTGCCGGACCGCGCCCCAGGAAGGACGGGGGCTGAGGAACCGTCAGCCCTGACGCTTCGGGCGCCCGCTGAGCGCCGAGAAGACTCTCGCGCTCGACGCGCTGGCCACGCTCTAGACGAGCGGCCGTGGATCAGGGGTTCTTGCTCAGCCGGTAGATGGTCCCGCTCCCGTCGTCGGAGATGAGCAGGCCACCGTTCGGGTCCACCGCCACGTCCACCGGGCGGCCCCAGTAGCTGTTGCTCGAGGTCGTCCAGCCGGTGACCAGGTCGATCGCGGCAGACGGTTGCTGGTTCCCGCTCACGAAGGGCACCAGGATCACCTTGTCCCCGCTCGGCGTGGTGCGGTTCCAGGATCCGTGGAGAGCGATCGCCGCCCCCGAGCTCCAGGGGGCGGGGAAGGTGGTGCCCTGCAGGAACGTGAGGCCCAGCGCTGCCGCGTGAGCCTGGATGCCGAGCGTCACCCGGTCCATGGCACCGCAGTCGGCCCTGCTCCCGTCGCGGTTGGTGTCGAAATCCCGGTCGAAGGGCATGTCGAAGAGGCCGCTCGGCGAGTCGGGGTTCGGGTTGCAGTACGGCCAGCCGTAGTTGCCGCCGTCGCGCAGCCGGATGAGCTCGTCCGGCGGATGGTTGTCCACGTAGCTCGGGACGATCTCGCCGTACTGCCCGGTCGCGTCGGCGAACGGGTACGGGAGGTTGTCGCGGTTGTTCACCGCGACCCAGAGGTCGTCGGTGCCCGGAAAGAAGGCGAGCCCCTCCGCGTTGCGGAGCCCGCGGGCGTAGAGCCGGCCGTTGCCGCCGGTGGCCGTGTACACGTACATCGACCCGCGGACCGGATCCGCCTCCGCGTCGCTCACGCAGACGTTGCAGCTGGAGGCGATGGCGACGAAGAGCCGGTCCTGGCTGTCGAGCGCGATGTTCTTCAGCTCGTGGCCGTAGCTTCCGTGGAGTTCGGGGGTGCTGCTGTCCGGCAGCCCGGTGACCACCGGCTCGGAGGCCGGAGCGGTGGCCGCGCCGTTCCACGCGTAGCGCCGCACTCCGTTGGACTCGGAGACGTAGAGCCAGAGCGTGTCGCCGATGCGATGGAAGACCAGGTCGTGCGGAAGCTTGAGCCCGCTGACCCAGTCCGCCACCACCGGGTCACTCCCGCCGGAGCCGGCCTGGACGAGCGACACCTTCCCTGCGCCCGGCCTGGAGACGAGGAGATTGCCCTCGGGGGTGACGGCGATGAACCGCGCCCCGGGCACCCGGGCGTACACCGCGATGGAAAAGCCCTGCGGCACGGTGAGCGACCGCGGCACGTCGAACGGGGCGCTCCGCATCGAGGCCGGCACGCTCACCGCGACGCTGGTGGACGCTCCGGGAGGCAGCTGACCGCCCCCGTCGGGCCCACCGATCCCGCTGGAGCCGCCATCGGGATTGCCTCCCCCGGTCCCGCTGCTGCAGGCGACGGCGAGGACGGCGAGGAGAGGGAGGGGGCGGAGACGCATCGCAGAAGGCTGTGCCCGTCAGCGGCCGGTGCCAATCCCGGACGTCGACGCGTGGACAGGTGCGTCCGCCCTCCGTTCGGCCACGAGCCGCTCGACGTGGGCCAGGATCCGGCCCGCCGGATCGCCGCCATCCAGTCGCGCCAGCTCGGCGAGCCCGGTCGGGCTGGTGACGTTCACCTCGATGAGGAACTCGCCGATGACGTCGATGCCGACGAACACCAGCCCCTCGCGGTGGAGGAACGGCGCGAGGCGGGCGCAGATCTCCAGATCGCGCGCGGTGAGCTCCATCTTCACTGGCCGGCCGCCCACCGCCATGTTGGCGCGGTTCTCGGTCTCCAGGGGGACCCGGAGGATCCCGCCGAGCGGCTCGCCATCCAGGAGGAGGATCCGCTTGTCTCCCTCACGCGCCGCGGGGACGTAGGCCTGCGCCACGGCCCACTCCCGCCCGCGGGCGGTGAGGAGCTCGAGGATCGAGGGCACGTTGCGATCGTCCCCCCGCAGCAGCACCACGCCCTCGCCCCCGTGTCCGTCCACCGGCTTGACGATGGCACCGTCCGGCGAGCCGTCGATGAAGGCCCGGAGCTGCCCCAGGTCGCGGCTGATCAGGGTCGCCGGCGTCAGCTCGGGGAAGTGGAGGGCCCACAGCTTCTCGTTCGCGGTGCGCAGGCCGGTGGGCGAGTTCACGTAGACCGGCGCCGGGCCGCCGGTCGCCTCCACCAGCTGCGTGGCGTGGAGGAAGGCCACGTCCACCGGGGGGTCCTTCCGCATCCAGAGCACGTCCAGCGCCGCGAGCGGAAGCTCCTGCTCGGCGATGACCCGGAAGTGGTGTCCCTGCCGATCGAACACCTCCACCTCGCGCGCCCTGGCCAGGGCCTGCCCACCGGAGTGGAACAGCCCGTCCTGACCGAAGCTGAGCAGTCGGTGGCCGCGCTCCTGCGCCGAGCGCATCAGGGCGAACGTGGTGTCGTGGTGGACCAGCACCTGCTCGAGCGGGTCCATCAGGAAGCCGATGGTCAGAGGCGCGCGGTCCACGTTCGAGCCCCACGGTAGCCGAGCCTGGCGCCCGGTGCCCGTCACAGATCAGCCGGCGCGCCGGAGGGCGAACACGCTGCCCCAGCCCATCGCCAGGAGGAGGGCGAAGGTCAGATAGACCACCCACTCCAGGCGCCGCAGCGCCCCGGCGCTCGCCACCAGGCCCTGTCCCATGGCGAAGGTCTGGATTCCGTTGGCCAGGTGGTAGCTCACCGCCAGGATTCCCAGGATGTAGACCACCAGCGTCGGTGTGTGGTGCGCCATCTCGTGCGAGATCTCGGCGAACGGCTCGGGCCGTCCCTCCACGAACCGGGGCTGCGCCCAGGCGAGCCAGAGGTGCGCCGCGATGAAGGCCAGCAGCCCGATCGCGCTCAGCCGCTGGAGCAGGTACTTGAGGTTGTCGTAGTTGCCGTAGCGCACGTTGTTCGGCCGGAACGAGGCGAGCCGGACGATGCCCCAGACGGTGTGGAGGATCAGCGGGAGGAGGACCACCACCACCAGCAATGCCTGGTGGAGCGGGTGGCGCGCGGCGGTGACCGACTGTTCCCAGGCCTGCGCACCGCCGAAGGCGCTGAGGTTGTCCCACAGGTGGAGCACGGTCCAGATCCCGAGCGGAGCGATCGCCAGGAACGAGGCGATGCGCGCGCGGTAGAACCTTCCGGTGGAGGCGAGCGGTGGGGCGATGTCGGCCATGGCGACCGGTTGATTCCAGGCCGGGGGTCGCCGTGCAAGCAGCTCCTCGCTCCAGGGGCAGGTCCGGGTGCTGCGTCCCATCAGCCGCGCCGGCGGGCTTCCGGGCTCCTGATACAGTTGATGGATTCTGGTGACCGATCTCCGTCAGGCGTGTGCGCGGCTGCTGCTCGTGGGGTTTCAGGGCCGGGAGGTCGACGGTGACGTCGGAGGCCTGGTCGATGCCGGAGTCCTCGGCGCCATCCTCTTCGGGCGCAACGTGGGGACCGCGGCGGAGACCTCGCTGCTGGTGCGGCAGCTGAAGTCACGCGCGGGCCGCCCGTTCCCGGTGGCAGTGGACCAGGAGGGCGGTCGCGTGGCCCGGCTGCGTGGCTCGCCGTACACCGCGCTCCCCCCGATGCGGGTCATCGGCCAGCGCGCAGACGCGGAGACTGCCCGCAAGGTGGGACGGCTCCTGGCCTACGAGCTGCGAGCCACCGGGTTCGACTGGGACTTCGCGCCGGTGCTGGACGTGGACAGCAACGCCGCCAATCCGGTGATCGGCGACCGGAGCTTCGGTGCCAGTCCTCAGGAGGTCGCGCGCCTGGGTGTTGCGCTCGCGCAGGGCATGGAGCGGGCCGGGGTGGCCTCGTGCGGGAAGCACTTCCCTGGTCACGGGGACACGTCGCAGGACAGCCACCTGACCTTGCCGGTGCTCGAGCACGGGCTTGCGCGTCTGGAGGCGGTGGAGCTCGTCCCCTTCCGGGCCTATGCCCGGGCGGCCCTCGCCTCGGTGATGACCGCCCACGTTCGCTTCCCGGCCCTGGGTGAGGACGTCGCCGCGACGATGAGCCATGCGTCCATCACCGGGCTTCTGCGCGAGCGAATCGGCTTCGAGGGAGTGGCGGTCAGCGACGACCTGGAGATGAAGGCCATCGCCGACCCGGCCGCGGCCGCCGTGGATGCGGTTCGGGCGGGAGTGGACGTGCTCCTGGTCTGCCACCACCCCGCGGTGCAGCACCGGGTCCTGGACGCGCTGGTCGCGGCGGCCAGGAACGGCATCGTCACCGAGCAGCGTCTCCGGGAGGCGCACGCCCGCATCGACACCCTGGTCGGACGATTCGTCCGCCCCGCGGAGGATCGGATCGGCGAGCTGGGTTCGGCCGAGCACCGGCGAATGGTCGAGGACCTTTCGCTGGGGTCGCCTTCCCTGGCCGTCGCCGGACGAGACCCCACCGCCCGCCCCGGTCCTCCGGGCTGAGCAGCTCCCCCATGGGGACACGTCCCCCCTCCCTCACTGGAATCGTCACTGCGCGTTCATCAGACCGGGT
>JBKPMY010000201.1:0-6417 GCA_046732375.1 Myxococcota bacterium | reverse complement strand
CTTCCGAACGATGTGCTGCCGGGCGTGGACATCACGGCCGTCAAGCAGCCGCACTCGAGCGCACCACCGGATCCGGTGGCGGATCCGCCCTTCCCGTTCAACACGCCGGTCTGCAAGACGACACCCGGCCTGGCGTTCTCGCTGTACCCCGTGCAGCCCGACGATCCGCTGTCCTGGGACTTCCAGACCGCCGGACCTCCCAGCGGCATCATCGCCGTCGCCTGGCAGATTCGCGTCGGCAAGTTCGCGCTGCTCTGGGAGGACACTGCCGGATACATCGTCGGCGACTGCGCGGTCCGTGGAGAAATCGGGTGTGACCGCGTCCCCCAAGCGTTCGCGAACCTTCCCGCCCCGACAGACGTTCGCGTCGCGTCGATCGTCGTGTCCGGCCGCAGCGTGTTCTCGCAGCACACGAATGCGGTCCGGGAGAAGCTCTTCATCCCTATCCACCACGACGCGTGTGGCTACATCGCAAAGAAGGATCTCGATGAAGAGGTGGCGAAGTTGCCGGCGGAGATTCGGCCGACGGTCTGGTTCCTCACCGACCCGGGCGACTACCTGCGCCCCATCGTCTTTGACCCGAAGGCAAAAGCCTGGCGCGACGACGGTCAGCTCAATGACTGACCCAGCCTCGCGACATCGTCTCGTAACTCCTGAGCCCCGCGCCCGTTCGCGGCTCTCGCGCGCCGCCCTGCTCTGGCGAGGCGGCGCGCCGCCGCCTGCCCTCAGGAGGGAGCACGACATGGGCGACATGGCCGTCGTGGTGTTTCGAGACAGTCGTGAGGTGCACGAGATTTGCGGTCTACCTGCACTGGGACGGCTACCGCGTAGAGGAGCTCCTCCGCGGCGCCGCCCCCGGAATGCACAAAGGTGATGCGAGCTACGCCGCCGCGCGCTTCATCGGGCACTGCCACGAGAAGATTGAGGGCGCACTCGGCCTCCCCCGGACAACCTACCCCCACCGACGCCAACTAGGGCGGCAGAAGCGTCACCAACGACGCCGAGCGGGTCGTCACCGAGTTCCTCGCCACGCGTCAGCTTCTTGCCCACCAGCGGCTGCTCTACAGCGAGGTGTTGAGCGTGCTGCTCTCGTTTCCGCGACGAAGAGGGTCCGTCTGAGCCTCGAGAGATATGAGGTCCTGGAGCACCTCAGGCAGAGGATAAGCGTTCATGCGGGCCATCCCTGCGCTCGAGGGCGCCGCATGCCCCAGCTCACGCCCTGCGGACGGGCGCTGGCCGACGGCTAGGTGCTCCTCGCCGTCTCACCCGAGGACCCCTCACGCTCCTGGTGCCTCAGCTACGTCCGCCGCGCCTGGGGCGCTTCGGGCCTCGTTACCCCGAACTCCGAGCCGCTCCGGTAAAGCGCGACGACAAGCAGTTGCAGACCGCAGCCTTCGGCCCATCAGACGCTGAAGGACTTTAAACAGCGCGCCGTACCACTTGCCCTCTGTCGCCTGTGGCGTCGTCTGCCTGCCCGTAGCGTCTGCCGCAACAAGCACAAGCCCCAAGGAAACCTCGTGCTATGGACGCCGCCCGCAAATCTGCTCCCTCACTAGCGGATACCTCTGGCGAGACCATTGCAAGGCGTTCGAGAGCAGTTCGAATCACGATGAGAGGAAAGGTGAACCCCGATGACAACAGTTGCAGCAACTATCCACGGCACTCGAACGGTGGTCCTCGAGTACGCGGAGGTCTCGCGGTATGTGGCATTGGCCGATACTGCTCGTGGATTTACGATTCCAAGTCCGCAGTTCCCACTGAGCGATCGTCATATCAACCCGATTGAGTTCCCCGGTGTGATTGAGCGGCCTTCGGCGATATTCTTCCGCACCAGGCATACAGGAAGACCAAGGTTCTCGGTAAGAATCAACGACGCCCCACTGACCCAGTACAGTTTCGTCGATACCGACCCGCCGGAGCGGTCCTGGCATGAGATCATCCCGGCTCGTACGCCAGCTGGGCCTACGCTCATGCCTAACAACAATACCCTCACATTTGGTGTCAGCGGAGACGGTGCCGTCACTATCGGCGACGTGGTGCTTCTGTACACGTCGAATGAACTCACGGTTAAGTTGCCGATTGTGTTGAGTCCATAGGCATTCGTTCGGCTGCAAGTGGTCATCACCGAGTTTGCGCTCGAGACCGTGAGTGAAGGGCTGCGCTCTGAGTGGAGCAGTTCGGTGGAGAGGTCCACCCCGCTGAAACGGGCGCAGCGCGCTCTTCCGTCGAGCAGAGAGGGGGAGGTTCAGGCCGCGGGATGTAGGCCTGAAGGTGGGGCGCAGAGAGGCCGCCGAGGTCCTGGTCGTCGACAGCACGGACGGAGCGGCCAAACGCGCGAGGCGATGTAGCTTCTCGCGTCCGGAGAAGGTCAGGAAGTCAGCTACGCTTCTGCTCATGCGACCGGCGATTCACTCGGACCGCCCCGCGTCGTCGGGAGCTCCACCGAGCTCGAGGCGACCTTCGCCGAGGCCCTCCGGGATGTGAAGTTCACTGGCGATGGGAAGCGTCTGCTCATGGCCGGTCGCGGAGAGATCGCGCTGTGGAGTCTGCACCCATGGAAGCCACTCTGGAGCGCTCGCAGCCCTTTCGCCGCCCCGGTCTCCGTCGAGTTGTCCAGCGACGATTCGGTGCTGCTGCTGGACTACTATTCGATGGGAACGGTGCTCCTCGATGCGGCGACGGGTCATCACCTTGCCACGGTCCCAGTCTCGAAGCCCTGCGCCGGCTATCCCGAGGAGAAGGTGCTTCCGAGCCTGAAGGGAAACATTTCGCTGGGAGACGGGCGATGGGAGCTCTGGTCATTCCCCGAGCCAGATCGCGCGCCCCCGCGGGAGAGCCTCGCCCGGATCACCTCGGCCACGGGTCTGGAGCTGGTGGGAGTCGAGCTGGTGGACACGGCTTCGCCGGGCGTCGAAGCTGGTGAGACCCGGCATCCGAACTAGTCCGGTAGCCCGGCTCGTCGCAGGCCTTCCGCAAGAAGTGCGACGTCCTCCGGTCGGCGGAGCGGAAACCAGTTCTTCAGGCTCGAGACGCGCACGGTCGGGTGGGCGCGTCGTAGCTGCTGGATTGCGAGCCGCGCTTCCTCCATGCGGCCAGCAAGAGCATGGCTGGCCGCGAGGACTCCCTCCGCCACGACGAAGCCCGGAAACTCGCTCAACGCCTTCTCGGCCCAGGATGAAGCTTCATCGAAGCGCCCGGCGAAGAGGTGGGCGATTGCCGGTCCGGTCAGGATCCGGACCATCTCCGGGTCGAGTGGGCTCAGCCGCATCGCACGCGCGAAGCGTGGGATCGCATCGTCGTGTTCACCGCGGAAGACCCGCTCGAAGCCGCTGAGATACCAGGCCGTGGCGGAATTCGGGTTGAGCACGAGAGCTCTGTCGACCGACGCGATCGCGGTGTCCAGGTCGCCAAAGTGGGCAAGCGCATGACCGCCGCGCGTGAGGGCCACTGGATCGGCCTTGCCCAGCTCCACCGCCCGACGAGCGAGGCGACCGCCCTTGGCGGCTTCCGCCACGGGGTCCGTCGTCCAGCCGTTGACCTTTCGCCAGAAATAGCACCACGCCGCCATGCCGTGGGCGGAGGCGTATTCCGGATCCAGCTCCATCGCCTTGTAGAACAGCCCCAGGGCCGCGTCGGTCGACTCTCGGGTTCCAACATGAAAGCTCGCCATTCCGCGCAGGTAGTAGTCGTATGCGTCGAGGCGTTCGGTCGGCTTGTGCTTCGCGCGCTCGATCTCCGCCCGCTCGAGCGTCGGCGAGATTGCACCGACGACGCTCTCGGTCATCTGGTCCTGCAGCGCGAAGATGTCATCGAGCGGGCCTTCGAAGCGGTCCGCCCAGAGGTGGCCTCGTGTCTCCGCATCGACGAGCTGCTCGGTGATGCGGACGCGATTGGCCGCTCTCCGCACACTCCCCTCGAGCACGTATCGGACACCCAGTTCGCGACCGACTTGCTTCACGTCCACCGCCTGTCGCTTGTAGGCGAAGCTCGAGTTGCGTGCGACGACGAAGAGCCATGAGATCCTCGACAACGCGGTGATGATGTCCTCGACGAGCCCATCCGCGAAGTAGTCCTGCTCCGGGTCCCCGCTCAGGTTCGCGAACGGCAGCGCGGCGATGGACGGCCCGTCGGGAATCGGCAGCTCCCGTCTCACGGCCTTCTCCGTCGCTCCGGATCCAGCGTGTGACGGAGCAGCGCTCGCCTGCACCCGGGCCTCGGTTACGTCGCCGACGAATCGAAATCCCTTTCGGGCGACCGTCCGGAGCAGCCGCTGCTCCTGACCGGTGTCGCCGATGGCCTTGCGGACGGCGTTGATGTGACTGGCGAGGGTCGAGTCCGAGACGATTCGGCCGCTCCAGACCGAAGCGAGGAGGTCGTCCCTGGTGACCACCCGCTCACGGTTCGCCACGAGATAGACCAGCAGGTCAAAAACCTGCGGCCCCGTAGGAACGACCCTCCCTCCACGGGAGAGTTCCCGGCGGTCCAGGTCGAGCACGCAGTCGCTGAAAACGAGCCGCATTCGGTGCTCCCCCGCCCCCGTCTTGAAGGCCAACCCTACTCCTTGGACGAGGAGCCATCACAAATCCATGAAGATTCCAAGCCCCCGACAAGGTCTTGGCTCCTGCTTCCGGGCATCTTCCCCGGGGTCGATGGCAGTGGCGCCACAAAGCCGGTCAGCCCGGCCCGGGAGCAAGCGATGAAGATCGTCGTCATTGGAGGCAGTGGGCTCATCGGCACGAAGCTCGTCAGCAGGCTCCGCCGTTGCGGTCACGAGGTCGTTGCGGCCACCCTCGAGACCGGGGAGAACATCATCACCGGGGAGGGACAGAGTCGGGCGGTCGAGGGGGCCGAGGTGCTGGTCGACCTCGCCAACTCGCCCTCGTTCGAGGACCGGGCCGCTCTGGAGTTTTTCGAGACTGCCGGCGGCAATCTTCTGGCGGCGGAGCGGTCTGCCGGGGTTCGGCACCATCTCACCCTGTCGGTCGTGGGCTCGGACCGCCTCGCCGACAGCGGCTATCTCCGGGCCAAACTGGCGCAGGAGAGGCTCGTCGAGACCTCCGGCATCCCCTACACGATTCTTCGCTCTACCCAGTTCTTCGAGTTCATCCGGGCGATCATCGATTCGGCCACGGTCGCCGACGCAGTGCGCCTCTCCCCCGCGCTCTTCCAGCCGGTGGCTGCGGACGAGGTCGTTGCGGTCCTGACCGATCTCGCACTGGAGCTCCCACTCAATTCCATCGTCGAGGTGGCCGGGCCTGAATCACGACCGATGGACGAGATTGCCCGGGAGTACCTCACGGCGATTCACGACAAACGCCAGGTCATCGCAGACGCGCGCGCGCGGTACTTCGGCGCTCAGATTGACGACCGGTCGCTGACTCCAGCCGGGAGCCATCGCGCTGGATCGATCCACCTCGCGGACTGGCTGCGCTCATTGCCCCAACGGAAGAGCGCCTAGTCCCCCTACCTGAGGTCGCCCATGTCCATTCCGAGCAGAGAACTTTGCGGAGTCATCGTTCCTGACACACCCCTCGTCGCGCGGGCGATGGAGGAGGCACGTGCCGTCTCCGAGCCGTACCTGTTCAATCACGCCGTTCGCTCCTGGCTCTTCGCGGCGCAGATCGCGAACCAGCAGGGCGGACCGTACGACGAGGAGGTCGTCGCGGTGTCGTCCCTCCTGCATGACCTCGGGCTCACCAAGGCCCGAGGCGGCACGCGACGTTTCGAGGTCGAGGGTGCGGACTTCGCGCGGGCGCTGGCGCGAGATCACGGAGTCGGTGACTGCCGGGGTCAGCTCATCTGGTACTGCGTGGCGCTGAACGCGACGCTCTCGCTCAGCCCCTACGCCGAGCGGGAGGTCGGGATCTGCACCGTCGGAGCGGGCATCGACTACGCGGGCTTCCTCTCCGAGCAGGTTCCCAGGGGAACCATGGCGAGCATTCTCGCCGCTTTCCCCCGTCTTCAGATGAAGCGCCAGTTGAAGGACTGCCTCTGCGGCATCGCGCGAGCTCGGCCGCAGACCACTTACGACAACTTCATTCGAGACTTCGGGGAGCGTTTCGTCGCGGGGTACAAGCCGCAGATTTCGACGGTGGACCTCCTCGCGAACGCTCCGTTCGATGAATGAACCGCACACGCACATTTCCTACGAAACAACCAACGAAAAAGGAGTACCGCCATGAGCACTTCACAACCACCGTTCCAGTCCCCGAAACCACAGCGCCTCTTTGTCGCCGCCACGCTGGCGGTCCTGGCCATCGGCGCCGGCTTCTACGGGCTCCGCTCGCGTCTGGCGCTGGCGGAGCCAGAATCGGCTTCCCCTTCCCGCGCGACGATGTCGATGACGCAACAGTCCGTGCAGCCGCGCGCTGCAAGCGCGGATGCTGACTTCGGCCCCGGCCAGTGTGAGCCGTGTGT
>JBKPMY010000200.1:0-9601 GCA_046732375.1 Myxococcota bacterium | reverse complement strand
GGCGACGAGTTCGTGGTGCTGGTGACTGACTCGTCGGCAGTGCGGGAGGCGGACCTCCTCGCCCGTCTGGCCGGCCGGGTCGAGGCGCTGAACGCCCGCGCCGGCCGCGAGTTCCAGCTCGCCTTCAGCATCGGGGTGGCGGCGTTCGATCCCGGCTCACCCGAGCCGCTGGAGGATCTCCTCTCCGAGGCCGACAGCCGGATGTACCTCGACAAGCGCCGGCGCAAGGACGCGGCGGCTCACTGAAGGCTGAGCCGCCCCCTTTGCCCCTTCGGTGACCGTCAGCTCTTCGCCAGCTGCCGGAGCACGAACAGCAGGATGCCGCCGTTCCGGTAGTAGTCGAGCTCGTTCGGCGTGTCGATCCGGCAGGTGACGGTGAACTCCTTCGTCCCCTTCTCCTCGGTGGCCTTCACCGTCAGCCGCTTGCCCGGAGTGAGCCCGTCGGCCACGCCACCGATCTCGATCGTCTCCTTGCCGGAGAGTCCCAGCGTCGAGGCGTCCACCCCTGCGTCGAACTGCAGAGGCAGCACGCCCATCCCCACCAGGTTGCTCCGGTGGATGCGCTCGAAGCTCTTGGCGATGACCGCCCGGATCCCGAGCAGCAGCGTTCCCTTCGCCGCCCAGTCGCGCGAGCTGCCCGTGCCGTACTCCGCCCCGGCGATGACGATCAGCGGCGTCTTCTCCTCCGCGTACTTCATCGCCGCGTCGTAGATGCTCATCCGCTCGCGGGTCGGGTGGTGAACCGTCACTCCGCCCTCGACCCCGGGCACCAGGAGATTCCGGAGCCGGATGTTAGCGAACGTCCCGCGCACCATGACCTCGTGGTTGCCGCGGCGGCTGCCATAGGAGTTGAAGTCCTTCGGCTCCACGCCCTGCTCCATGAGGTAGCGAGCCGCAGGGCTGTTCTTGGCGATGCTTCCCGCCGGGCTGATGTGGTCGGTCGTGACCGAATCACCGAGCAGGGCCAGTACCCGGGCGCCCTTGATGTCCTGCACCGCCGCCGGCTCCTTCGGCAGGTTCTCGAAGAAGGGTGGCCGCCGGACATAGGTGCTCTTCTCGTCCCAGGCGAAGGTGTTCGAGCTCGGGACCTTGAGCTGGCGCCAGCGCTCGTCACCCTCCATCGCGTGGGCGTACTGGTTGCGGAACTGCTCCGGCTTCACGTGCGCGGCGATGGCCTCGCGGATCTCCTTGTCCGAGGGCCAGATCTCCTTCAGGTAGACCGGGTTGCCATTGCGGTCGACGCTGAGAGGCTGGGTGTTCAGGTCGAGGTCCATCTCCCCGGCGATGGCATAGGCCACCACCAGCGGAGGGCTGGCCAGGAAGTTCATCCGGACGTGGGGATTGATCCGTCCCTCGAAGTTCCGGTTGCCGGAGAGCACCGCGGCCACCACCAGGTCGTGATCGGTGACCGCGCTGGCGATGTGCTCCGGAAGCGGCCCGGAGTTGCCGATGCAGGTGGTGCAGCCGTAGCCCACCAGGTGGAAGCCCAGGGCCTCGAGGTAGGGCACGAGCCCCGCCGAGCGGAGGTAGTCCATCACCACCTTGCTGCCCGGGGCGAGCGAGGTCTTTACCCAGGGCTTGGTCCCGAGCCCGCGCTCCACCGCCCGCTTCGCCAGGAGCCCCGCGGCGAGGAGCACGGCGGGGTTGCTGGTGTTGGTGCAGGAGGTGATGGCGGCGATCACCACCGCGCCGTGCTGCAGGCGGTAGCTCAGCGTGCCCTGGTTCACCACCGCGCTCGCCGACAGGCGGGAGGCTCCGCTCGGCGGCTTCGGCGCCTTCGTCTGTCCGGCGGTGGGTGCGGCATCCTCGTCCTGGGGCCCCGCGGTGTTCACCATGTCCACCAGGTTCTTCTGGAAGACCTGCTTGGCGTCCTTCAGCGGAACCCGGTCCTGGGGCCGCTTGGGCCCGGCGAGGCTGGGCTCGACCGTGGCGAGGTCGAGGGACAGAAGATCCGAGAAGACCGGCTCGGGCGTGTCCGGCGTGTGGAAGAGGCCCTGCGCCCGGCAGTAGGCCTCGACGGCCTCCACCTGCGACGCGGAGCGGCCGGTGAAGCGCAAGTAGGAGAGCGTCTCCGAGTCCACCGGGAAGAAGCCGATCGTCGCCCCGTATTCCGGTGCCATGTTGGCGATGGTGGCCCGATCGGGAAGCGACAGCTCGGAGACGCCAGGGCCGAAGAACTCGACGAACTTTCCCACCACTCCCCGCTTGCGAAGCATCTGGGTCACCGTCAGGACCAGATCCGTCGCCGTCGCGCCCGGGGGCAGCTTCCCGCTCAGGCGGAAGCCGACGACCTGGGGAATGAGCATCGTGAGTGGCTGTCCGAGGAGCGCCGCCTCGGCCTCGATGCCGCCCACCCCCCACCCGACCACCCCCAGCGCATTCACCATCGTGGTGTGCGAGTCGGTGCCCACCAGCGTGTCGGGGAACAGGCGCTTGCCGTCCTGGAAGACCACCTGGGCGAGGAACTCGAGATTCACCTGGTGGCAGATGCCGGTATCCGGCGGAACCACCCGGAAGTTCCGGAAGGCGCCCTGGCCCCAGCGGAGGAATGCGTAGCGCTCGCGGTTGCGCTCGAACTCCAGCTCGGCGTTGGCCTGGAAGCTGCCGATGCTGCCGAACTGGTCCACCACCACCGAGTGGTCGATGACCAGATCGGCCGGGTTCCGGGGATTGATTCTGTTCGGGTCGCCGCCCAGTGCCGACAGCGCCTCGCGCATCCCGGCGAGGTCCACCACCGCGGGCACCCCCGTGAAGTCCTGGAGCAGCACGCGGGCGACGTGAAAGGAGATCTCGGTGTCCGGCGTGGCCTTCGGGTTCCAGGCCAGCATCTTCTCGACGTGCTCGCGCTTCACCACCCGTCCGTCCTCGTGGCGGAGGAGGTTCTCCAGGAGTACGCGCAGCGAGAACGGCAGCTGCTGTACCGCCGGGTGGGACTTGGCGAGCACGTCCAGCGAGAAGACCTCGTAGGTCTTGCCGCCGACCTGCAGGCTGCCTCGGGTCTTGAAGGAGTCAGTGGTCATGGCCCTTGCGGGGGTATGCCCGGGAGAGCGACCGAGCGCAACGACCGTGCGCCCGATGGGCTCCATGCGTTTCGCGCACGAGACGCTGGTCCCCGGACTGGCTTGCCATTGGTCGTCCTCCTGGCGCACATCCCAGGGGTGAGGAGTCACCCGCAACAGGAGGCGAGCCAGCCATGGACCCTCGAGGACAGATCACCAAAGGAATGACGGTCTACACGCAAGACGGCGAGAAGCTCGGCAAGGTGGCCGTGGCCGACGACACCGGCCTCTTCGTCGAGAAGGGCCTCTTCTTTCCGAAGGAGTACGGCTTCCGGTACGACGACGTCGAGGACGTCCGGGCCGACGGCGTGCACCTCCGGGTGAGCAAGGAGGCAGTTGTCCGGCAGGAGTCCAGCGACGACCCGGGGATGATCCGCAAGAACCCCGGATCGACGAGTGACGACAGCGCGCGAACGGCGACCTCGACAGCGCCGCCCACGACGAGCGGTCCGCAGACGACGCCCGCGGCGCGCAGCGAGCCGGGCGGGGCGGCGGATCAGGCAACCCGTTCGACCGGGCGGGCCGAGGGCCTCTACATCCCCATGGTCGGAGAGGGCATCGCGCCGATGCTGGTCGAGGAGGAGGTCATCGTCAGGGAGAATCCCCCGGCCAGCGAGCAGCGGCGCGCCTCTCCCGAGGGAAGCCCGGACGCGGAAACGCCTGCGACCCCTGACCGCAAGGATCCGCGCCGTGGCTGAAGATCGCGACACGGCCTGGCGGTCCTTGATCCGCGAGGGCATGACGGTGCTGGGGATGGATGGTGACGCTCTGGGACGAGTCTTCGAGATCGGCGACCACGCCCTTGCGCTCGAGCGCGGCGCGTTCTTCCCCCACGAGTGGACGGCGTGCTTCACCGAGATCGACCGCGTGGACGAGCAGGGAGTCTGGCTCCGTCACGGCCGAGCCTCGCTGCAGCGCGTCTCGGACGCCTTCTGCGGTCCCACCGAGGCTTACCGGGAGTCCGCCGAGGCCTCGCCCATCCACCAGTGGAGCGGGTTCCGGCCGACGGCCGTCACGCACGAGGAAGGCAGTCATCCGCCGGCGTCCTCCGCCGAGCAGGCCGCCGACGAGCCGCTCATCCCCGGGCAGAATTCGCCGTCCGAGCGTTGACGGCCGATTGACCCCGCCACCCGGGCCGAGCAGGCTCGCCGCCCACCATGGCCGAGTGCACCCACGTCAACAGCCTCAAGCCGGTTCGCCCGCAGACCAAGGGCTGCGAGGAGTGTCTGAAGACGGGTGGCCGATGGGTTCATCTCCGCCTCTGCCTGTCGTGTGGCCACGTCGGCTGCTGTGACTCGAGCCCCAGCCAGCACGCCACCAAGCACTTCCAGGCGACCCAGCACCCCATCGTCCAGTCCCTGGAGCGGGGCGAGGACTGGGGGTGGTGCTACGTCGACGAGGTGGACTTCGAGGGCGACGAGCTGCCTCCGCGTGGCTGAGACGGCGGTGACGATGCGTCTCTGGGCGAGCGGGTGGCGAGGCACGGCGCTCGCGCTGGCGTCGTGGTGGAGCCTCGCCGGGTGCGCCACCACGGCGCCCACGCCCGAGGCCCAGCGGGTCATCCCGGTGAACGGGGTGCCGGGCCCGCTCTGCCAGAACCTGGGCACGGTGATCGGCGAGAGCGAGGCCCAGGGCTGGGGCAGCGGCTCGACCACCGCCGAGCAGCTCGCCGCCGAGGCCACCGGAGACGCGATGCAGAGGGCTGCGTCTCGTGGCGCGACACACATCTTCCTCTCGCCGGTGACGCTGCGGCAGAAGGACGGCGCACCGTCCGGGGCCACGCTCACCGGCGTCGCGTTCCGCTGCCCGTCCGGAGCGTGACAGCGGAGACCAGGCTGCTGGTCTCCGCCCCGAGCGCTCCGCCCTGCCGGCGCCGGGCGCGAGCGCTACCGCGTCTCTTCGAGCGCCCGCAGCGCGGCCCGCGACACCGCCTCGCGCGCCCAGGCCGGCTCCAGCACCTCGGCCTCGCCACCGAAGGACAGCACCCACTGCACCAGCCAGCGCTCCTCGCCCGCCACCCTCACCTCCACCCCACCGTCGGTGAGCTCTCGGGCCTCTCCGCCGAAGCGCTCGCGGAGATAAGGCGCGGACTGGGCGGTGAAGCGCACCCGGACCTCGCTGCGCGCGGCGGGATCGGGCACCCGCGCCGGAGGCATCGGCCGCGGCGAGAATCTCCGGTCGGTGAGGACGATCCCGGTCATCCGGTCCAGCCGGAAGAGGCGCTCGGAACCGCGGCCGAGGTCCCACCCGTAGAGGTACCAGAGCCCGCGATGGTTGAAGGCCTCGGCCGGCTCCACCCGGCGTTTCTCCGCGGCGGTCTTGCCCGGCCCGGCGTAGTCGAACTCCAGCTCCCGCCGCTCCTCCACAGCGCGGGTCAGGATGCCCAGCTCCTCGCTGGCCAGCGAGCGTGCATTCACCGCGCTGCCCAGCTCCCGGTACATCTTCTTCGCCCCGGCAGGGAGGATCTTCTCCAGCTTTGCCAGCGCGGAGGCCAGCGCGGTCTGGGCGGCCGGACGGAGCAGCTCGGCGGCGGCGGCGAGCGCGGCGGCCTCGGGCCCGGTGAGCCGTGGCGGCTTGCTGAATCGCTGGTCGAGGTCGACCCACACCCGGTCGTTCTCGACGTGGAGATCGATGAAGTCGTCCGGCTGGAACGGCGGCCGGCCCACCATGGTGAGCAGCTCGAGGTCCCGGAGCAGCTCCTCGCGGCTCACCCCCAGCTGCTTCGCCAGCGCGTCGACCGTCACCCCGCGATGGCGGGCCACGTACGGCACCACGAAGAGGAGGCGGCGGAGCCGCTCGTGCACGTCGCTCACGCCCGGCCTCCGTGCCTCGAGGCCACCGCCTGGGCCAGCGCTCGCAATCGGGCACGGGCCGGCTCCGGGGAGACGACGCGTGCCTGCGGCCAGAGCGCGAGCACGTGCTTGAGGAGCGCGTCCAGCAAGCTCACGGTGAGCACCACCTCGGTCCGGTCGCCGCTGCGCTCCACCCGCGCGTCCGGGAAGTGAGCGCCGGCCTGCGCAGCCAGTGGTCCCTGGAGCTCCAGTCGAACCTCGATCGGTGGCTCGATGCCCCACTGCCAGGGCGCATGGGGGACGTGGGCGTCGATGGCGAAACTCGCCGGCACCTCGAAGTCGTGGGTGCGCGGCTTGCTGGCGTTCATCTTCAGCGCCCGGATGCGGTGGACGTGGAAGGTCCGGAGCCCCTGGCGCAGATGGCAGTAACCCACCAGCGACCAGACGCCGCGGCGGAGCACCAGCCCGTAGGGGTCCACCTTCCGCGTGGAGGGCTCGGCGCGCTTGGGCGACGCGTAGACGATCTCCACCCACTTCCGCGCGCTGGCCGCGGTCCAGAGCGTCTCGAGGTGCTCGGGCACGGCAGCGCTCTCTCGCACCGCCCCGAGCTCCATGCGGACCTTCGGGGTGGCCAGCTCACCTCCGGCGAAGAAGCCGATCTTCCGGAGCGCGTGCTGCAGGTCGTGCCGGCCGGGGAAGGCACCCGAGGCCAGGGCCGCGGACCCGGCGGCGTACAGCACCGCCATCTCTTCGGGGGTGAAGCCCGGCTCGGGCAGGTAGTACGCGTTCCGGTCGAGGAGGTACCCGTCCTTCCGGTCCTCGTCGCCCTGGACATAGGTCAGCGGGATGCCCAGCTCGAGGAGCTCGGCCTTGTCGCGCTCGAACTTTCGCTCCGTGGCCTCGTCGCTGCCGCTCCCGTAGTCCTCGGGGAAGCTCTCCTTGAGCTCGGCCCAGGACACCGGTTCGTGGGCATCCAGCAGCAGCGCCACGAGATCGAGCAGGCGTTCGGTGCGGTCCATGGCGGGCGGGAGAGCATGTGGACGAAGAACCCTGGCCCGTCAAGACGCCACGAAGCGCCGTCTCAGAAGGTCGCCAGAGGGTTGACCGGAGCGCTCGTGGTCCCCTGGAGCCGCCACGGCGCGATGACCAGGAGGAACTCCCATCGGCCGAGCCTCTCGCAGGTGGTGGCCAGGCCATCCAGCTCCGCGTTGTCCACCAGAGGAAGGCCGAGGTGGGGAATTGCCACCGAGTGAAACGGCGAGGCGTGGCGCTCCAAGGTGGGGAAGGGGGCGACGTCGCTGTCGCCGTCACCCAGAAGGACCGCGACTCCGCGCGCCTTGACCCAGGCGAGCACCTCGGGGTGCAGACCCGCGCGCCGGTCGCGATCGTTTCGCCCGCCGGCTCCGGTCCGGACGGCGAGCAGGTCGCCCTCCCGCACCCGGACCCGCTGCCGCGCCTCGGCCGCCTCGAGGTCGACGATGCGGACCGCCTCCCCCGGCTCCAGCGCGCGCCCGCGCACGGCGGCGACGTCGAGAAGCACGCCCCGCCCGGTGATGCCCTCCTGGGCGAGCACCTCCACGCCCAGCTCGGCGCATCCGTCCGGACGGACGGCCTCGGCGGAGACGCCGTTGTAGAGCTGCCGGTCACCGGCGCCGATGTGGCAGAGCGCATCGAGGTGGGTCTGGGCGAAGCCGTGCCAGACGGCTCCGACCCGATCCCGGCTGGCGGGCCCGTCCCGGCGCATCTCGTACAGCGGTTCCCGGATTCCGGGGG
Organism: Myxococcota bacterium; assembly: GCA_046732375.1. Classification (GTDB taxonomy): domain Bacteria; phylum Myxococcota; class Myxococcia; order Myxococcales; family Myxococcaceae; genus RPRB01. Next base: position 1,977 of record JBKPMY010000200.1, on the reverse strand, counting down.
TGTGCACCACGGAGACCTCGCGCGCGAGCGAGACGCTCCGGCCTTCGCGCACCAGCGCGGCCGCGGCCCGGACCGCCTCCGGGGATATGAGATTCAGCGTTCCGCGACGGTCGGCGGGCCCCCAGCGCCCCCAGTTGGTCAGCCGGGGAAGCGCCGCGTCGATCTCCGCGTCGGTACCGAGCGCTGGCCAGGAGGATGGCTCCGGCGACGCCGGCCGGGCGGCGCAGGCCAGGAGCGAGATGGAGAGAGCGAGCACCGGGCGCATGGGGAGAACGTCCGCTCTACTCCGGTTCGAACCCGCTCCGGGAGCCTCGGCTTCCCGCACCGCGGGCGAGTGCTAGCGTCCGGTCCGTGCAGGCTTCCGGACGGGTGCGGGCGCTTCCGCCCACGGTATTCTCCGAGTTCAGCGCGCTCGCCGCCCGCGTGGGCGCGGTGAACCTGGGTCAGGGCTTTCCCGACTTCGACGGCCCGGAGGTCGTGCGCGAGGCCGCGGTGGCCGCGCTCCGCCGAGGCGACAACCAGTACGCCCACGGGCTCGGCGCGGTGCCACTCCGCCAGGCCATCTCCGAGCATGCGCGGCGCTTCCTCGGTCTGACGGTCGATCCCGACATCGAGGTGGTGGTGACCTGCGGAGCCACCGAGGCCATCTTCGATTCGATCCAGGGCCTGGTCGACGCTGGCGACGAGGTGGTCGCCTTCCAGCCGGTCTACGACTCGTACGCGGCGAGCGTGGCGATGGCCGGGGGTGTGCTCCGGCCGGTGACGCTCCGGCCCCCGGACGCGAGCCATCCCCGCTGGTGGTTCGACGCCGGGGAGCTCGAGGCCGCCTTCGGCCCGCGCACCCGGGTGGTGCTCCTCAACACGCCCCACAACCCGACCGGGAAGGTCTTCACCGCGCGCGAGCTCGAGCAGATTGCCGCGCTGGTGCAGCGGTGGAACACCGTCGCGGTGGTCGACGAGGTGTACGGCCACCTGGTCTACGACGGCGCCGAGCACCGCTCGCTCGCAGGAGTTCCGGGGATGGCGGAGCGCACGCTCACCGTGAGCAGCGGGGCCAAGACCTTCGGGCTGACCGGCTGGAAGGTGGGCTGGGCAATGGGTCCGCGCGCCCTGCGGGACGCCGTGCTCGGCGCGCATCAGTACGTGACCTTCGCCGTTCCGACGCCGCTGCAGCACGCGGTGGCGGCGGCCCTGCGTTTGCCGGACTCGTACTTCGTCGGGCTGCAGGCGGACTACGCGCGTCGCCGCGGCAAGCTGCTCGAGGCGCTGACCGCCTCCGGCCTCGTCCCCTGGACCCCCGAGGGGGCGTATTTCGCCTGCGTGGACGTCAACGGACGCGGCTTCGGGGACGACGACGCCTTCTGCCGAGATCTGACGACTCGGGTCGGGGTGGCGGCCATCCCGCTCTCGGCGTTCTACGTGGATCGGTCCCGGGCACCGTGCGTGGCGCGCTTCGCGTTCTGCAAGTCGGACGCGACCCTCGACGAGGCAGCGCGGCGACTGGGCGCGGCGGACCTCAGGGCGCGGCGGTGATGCGAACGGGCCTGCGTCTGGGCTAGGTTCCGGAGCGTGCGGGGGAGAGTCGCCAGGCGAGGCTCGGGACGGGTGATCTGCGCCGTCCTGGCTGCGATCCTGGGCTGTGCGGGCCCGGCACCGGCGGTCACGCATCGCCGCAGCGGCACAAGCACGACGCTGGACGGACTCCGGGGCAAGGTGGTCGTGGTGAGCTTCTGGGCGGAGTGGTGCAAGCCCTGCCTCGCGGAAATTCCCGAGATCGCCCGGGTCGCCGACGGGATGGGCACCGACGTCCTCTTCCTTCCGGTGTACTACCGGCCCGACCCCGGAACGCCGCGCTTCTACGAGTGGATCGAGGCTCAGCCAAAGTACTTCCGCGAGCGGGTCTGCTTCGCCAATGGAGCCTTCCTCCAGAATCACCGGCGAGACCTGATCCCGCAGACCTTCGTCTACGGCCGAGGT
>JBKPMY010000199.1:0-9065 GCA_046732375.1 Myxococcota bacterium | reverse complement strand
TCTTGCCGCGCAGCTCGACGAGCACGCCATCCCCCTGGCCCCGGAGCTCCTCGTCGGCGCGGTCAGGAGTGCGCTCGCCGACGACGACAAGGCGCTGATCCTCCTCGCTCGACAGGGCGGCCGTCCGGTCGGCGTGGCCTTCGTGTCCTTCCAGTCGAGCCTGGAGCGCGGTGGCCGCATCGGGTGGCTCGAGGAGCTGTACGTCCTCCCCGAGCTCCGCGGCCGGGGAACGGGGACAGCGCTGCTCCGGGCAGCCCTCGAGGCGGCCCGGAGCAAGGAATGCCGATCCGTCGAGCTCGAGGTCGAGGCGAGCCACACCCGCGCCGCGAATCTCTACGCGCGGGCGGGCTTCCAGCCCCTGCCCAGGGTCCACTGGGCCATGCCCCTGGCCTGAGCGGCTACCAGACCTCGCAGCGGTTCCGGGCCACCATCCGGTCGCTGGCCTTGCACCCGAAGGCCTGCTGGAACTGCGGCAGGTTCGAGAGTGGCCCGTTCACCCGGTACCTCGGTGGTGCGTGCGGATCCACGGTCACCCGGCGGCGCGCCTCCTCGGGCCGGATGTTGGTGCACCAGGACTGCGCGTATCCGAGGAAGAACTGCTGCTCAGGCGTGAACCGGCTCGGCGCCCCTGCCCGGTCGGGATGTGCCTTGGCGTAGGCCTGCATCGCCGCGAAGGCGAGCTTCAGTCCGCCCAGGTCCGCCACGTTCTCCCCCAGCGTCAGCGCCCCGTTCACGTGCAGATCGTCGATGGACACGTAGCCATCGAACTGGTTCTTCACGCACGAGACCCGCTCCTCGAACGCCTTGCCCGACTCGGGCGTCCACCAGTCGGTGAGGTTGCCCTTGGCGTCGAACTTCCGCCCCTCGTCGTCGAACCCGTGGGTGAGCTCGTGACCGACGACCATTCCCATGGCGCCGAAGTTCACCGCGTCGGTGGCATTCTTGTTGAAGAACGGAGACTGGAGGATGCCGGCCGGGAAGACGATCTCGTTCATCGGCGGCTCGTAGTAGGCGTTCACCGTCGGCGGCGTCATGAGCCAGAGAGCCCGATCCAGCGGCTTTCCGATCTTCCGGAGGTCGCGGGCGTTCTCGTAGGCGTTCGCCCGCATGTGGTTACCGAGGAAGGTGCCGCGGTCGGTGACCAGGCCGTCGTAGGTCTTCCACTTGTCCGGGTAGCCGATCTTGTCGAACACGGCCTTGGCCTTCTCCCGCGCCCGGGCCTTAGTGGTCGCGTCCATCCAGGAGAGCGGCTCGAGGTTCGCCTGGAAGGCCTGCTCGATCTGCTCCACCATCGCCTTGGTCACCGCCTTGCCGTCCGCCCCGAAGGTCTGGTTGATGAAGGGCACCGCGAGCGCCTCGCCCAGCGCGGCGTCGGTGGAGGCAACGCACTTCTTCCACCGCGGCAGGTCCTCCTTCGCGCCGGTGAGGTACTTGCTCCGGAAGGCGAACGCCGCATCGGAGAAGGGCTTGGGCAGGGCGAGTACCTGCGAGGAGAGCAGCTTCCAGGCGAGGTAGGTCTTCAGCTCCGCCTTGGGAGCGCTCTTCAGCAGCCGGCCCACCTCCGTCGCGAACGCAGGATGCGTGACGTTGAGCGCCTGGACTCCCGGCGTCCCCACCGCGGCGAAGTACGTCGCCCAGTCGAAGCCGGGCGCTGCCTTCGCCAGCGCCTTGAGGTCCATCCGGTGGTAGACCTTGTTCGGGTCGCGACGCGACACCCGGTCCAGGCTCGCCTGGGCGAGCTTGGTCTCGAGGGCGAGTACCTGTTCAGCCTTCTTCGCGGCGACCGCCGGCGAGTCCCCGAGAAGCCCGAACATCTGCGCCACGTACGCGCGGTAGCCCTCGCGGATCTCCTTCATCTTCGGCGCGTCGCTCAGGTAGTACTCGCGGTCGGGCAACCCGAGCCCGCCCTGGTCCACCATGCCGATGACCTGGGTGGCGTCCTTGTAGTCCTGCGCCGACCCGTACCCGAACAGCACGTCGGCCCCGGCGTCCTGGAGGCGCGCCACCTCGGCGGCCACCTGCCTCGAGGTGCCGAGCCGATCGATGCGCCGGAGCGCGGTACGGAGCTCGGGCAGCGCGCTTTCCAGCTTCGACTCGTCCATGCAGGTCGCGTAGTAGTCGCCCAGCTTCGTGGCATAGGGCGTCCCCTGCGGGGCCTTGCCGTCGGCGATGGACTCGAGGATCTCCTTGAGGATCTGCTCGTTCCGCTCCTCGATGACGTTGAACCCCCGGCCCCAGGTGCTTCGGTCCGCGGGAATCGGAGTGGCCTTCAGCCAGCCGCCGCAGGCGAACTGGTAGAAGTCGTCACAGGGGTTGGCGGAGGTGTCCAGCGCCGCCGCGTCCAGGCCCGCCGGCATCGGGGCCGCAGCGAGCGGAGCAGGCGCGGTCATGGGCGGCGGGGCAGGACGATTGGGCGGCGCGGAGGCGCAGCCCGCGGCGAGCAGGGCGACAACGAGGTGACGCTTCACGGTGCCTGTCAGCTCCTTCGGAGGTTCGGGGCCCGGCACCCTAGCAAACGTCAGCCGCCGAGCAGCTTCCTCTTCAGATCGCTGTCCACCGGGTCCGGGCCGAGCCAGACCGAGAACAGCGCATCGGCGAAGTCCTTCCCGGGAATGACCGTCTCCTTCGCCGCGCCGCCCAGCACCACGCCCTTTTCCGGGATGTAGGTGAGGGACATGAGGTCCCCCTTCTTGAGGTCAGGGACCGCGGCGGCGAGCTGGTCCAGACGTGCCTGGAGCGCTGGCATCTGCGCCTTGGACTGCTTCTCGAAGCCTTCCCGGATCGACTCGAAGATCTTGTCCTTCCCCACGTCCCGGAGCAGGTGGAGGTCCATCCGCTTCACCTGCTCGGACTTGATGAGGTTCGCGGCGTTGAAGGTGGGCTTCTCGGCGTAGAGCGCGCCGACGTAGACGTTGAACATCCACTTGCTCCGGATCCCGGCGCCGATGAGCCGCAGGGTCTTCCCGTCCTGGCTGACCGTGTCCGGAACCTGAGTTCCCTCGATGTCCTTCGCGGTCACCGGGAACGCCACCAGCGAGCACAGCAGCAGAAGCGCGACGCGCAGCATTGCAGCCATCTCTCCCTCCCCTGGTTGGGCCTCAGCCGTTGGCCTTGGCGAACGACTCCATGAACGAGACCAGCGTCCGGATATTCTCCGGGCTCACCGCGTTGTACGCGCTGACCCGGATGCCACCGGCGCTGCGATGGCCCTTGAGGCCGACCATCCGCTGCTTCTTCGCCTCGGCGACGAACCGGTCATCCAGCTCCTCGGTCGGGAGACGGAACACGATGTTCATCGTGCTTCGCGCGGCCTCCTCCACCGGGGCGCGGTAGAACCCGCTCATCCGGTCCAGCGCTCCGTAGAGGATCTCCGCCTTCTCGTTGTTCCGCCTCTCCATCGCCACCAGCCCCCCCTGGGCCTCGATCCAGGCGAGCACGTTGCGCATCAGGTAGATCGCGAAGGTGGGCGGCGTGTTGTAGAGCGAGTTGTTCTCCGCGAAGGTGGTGTAGCGGAGGATCTTCGGGATGCCTTTCCGCCCCTTGGCCATGAGGTCCTTCCGGATCACCACGACCGTGACCCCCGAAGGGCCCAGGTTCTTCTGCGCGCCGGCATAGATGAGCCCGAAGCGCGACACGTCGGTGGGGCGCCAGAGAAAGTCCGAGGACATGTCGGCCACCAACGGGACCGATCCCACCTGGGGCCAGGCATGCCACTGGGTCCCGAAGATGGTGTTGTTGCTGGTGATGTGGACGAAGGCGGCCTTCGGGTCCAGCTGCAGCTCCGCCTGGCGGGGGATGCGCGTGTAGCGCTTGTCAGGTCCGATGGTGGTCGCTGCCACCCGCGGGTTCCCGACAAGCTTCGCCTCGTCGAGCGCCTTCTCGCTCCAGGTGCCGGTCAGGACGTAGTCCGCCGAGCCGTCCTCCGGCAGGAAGTTCATGGGCACCATCGCGAACTGGAGCGATGCACCACCCTGGAGGAACAGGACCTGGTGGGTCTCGGGGATCTCGAGAAGCCGGACGAGGAGCGCGATCGCCTCGTCGTGGACTGATTCGTACTCCTTGCCGCGATGGCTGTGCTCGAGGATGGACATCCCCGAGCCCTGGAACTCGATGAACTCGTCGCGCGCGCGCTCGAGGGCCGGGAGCGGAAGACCCGCCGGCCCGGCGTTGAAGTTGATGGCTCGCATGTCGGGCCTTCTACACCTCGGGGACCGAGGGTAGAAGCACAGTCCATGGAGCAACCACGAGTCTCGGCATTCCTGGGCACGAGCCTGGACGGTTTCATCGCCGAGGCGGATGGCGGCCTCGGGTTCCTGAAGCCGTTCGAGCAGGAGGAGCACGGATACGCGGACTTCTACGCCTCGGTGGACACGCTGCTGATGGGCCGCAAGACGTACGAGACGGTGCTCGGTTTCGACGCCTGGCCCTTCACCGACAAGCGAGTGGCGGTGCTCAGTCGCAGCCCCCGGATCCCGCGCTTCAACGAGCGCTTCATCGCAGGCGAGCCGCAGGCGGTGCTCGCCACCCTCGCCGCCCAGGGCGCGCGCCACCTCTATGCCGACGGGGGCGAGGTGGTGACTCAGTTCCTCGCCGCCAGGTGCCTCGACGTGCTGGTGGTGACCGTGGTCCCGGTGGTGCTGGGTTCGGGGATCCGCCTCTTCGCGACCAGCCCGGGCCAGCATCGGCTCAGGTTGGAGTCGGCGCGGACCTTCGCCTCAGGGATGGTCCAGCTCCGCTACGTCCCCCGGACGACGCGGGACTGACGCCTCACTCACCGCCCAGCTGCGCTGGCCGACCCCCTCACCGCGACGGTCCGCGGCGGCCGATGGGTCCACCCCACGCACATCCTCAGTTGCTGCTGCCGTGCGGAGAATCGAGCTTGCGCATCACCGCCTCGATCGACTTCTTCATGCTCAGGGTGTCCGCTCCCTGGCTCGGAGGAAAATCCGCGATGCTCTTCAAATGGGCGGCGATGAACGGGCCGACGCCCGTGGGCGCCCAGAGCTTGTGGCCGAGGAAGCTGCGGCCGATGTAGCCCCACTCCTCGGAGTCGGGGGTCATCTTCTCCATCGGATCCATCAAGAGATTCACGACATAGGGAACGCTCGGGTAGTCCTTCGAATCGAACCAGCTCCCGTTGTGCTTCACCCCGATGTGGATCTTCCACCCGTCCACCCGCACGGCCATGAGATCCGTCTCGTCGTAGTAGAAGATCTCGCGCCGGGCCGACTTTTCGCTCTGCCCGGTCCAGTGGGCGAGGTTGTTGTACCCATCCAGGTGAACCTTGTAGCTCGTCGCCCCGAGCTTCTTCCCCTTGAGCAGCTCCTCGCTCAGGTTGGGCATCCCGGCAGCCGCGGCCAGTGTCACGAAGAGGTCCTCGTGGTTCTGGATGCCGTTGGAGACCGTGCCCGGCTTCACCTTGCCCGGCCACCGGAGCAGCATCGGAACGCGGACCCCGCCTTCCCAGGTCGTGCCCTTCTCTCCTCGGAAGGGGGCATAGCCACCGTCGGGCCAGAGCATCAGCTCGTTGCCGTTGTCGGTGGTGTAGATGACGATGGTGTTGTCGGCGACGCGGAGCTCCTCGAGCTTCTTGAGCAGCGAGCCGACCTGCTCGTCGTGCTCGATCATCCGAGCGCGAACCACGTCCTCCTCCGCACGCCCCTCATCCACCGCCCGCTGCAGGAACTTCCTCGTGGGGTGCGACCAGATGTGAATGGCCGTCGAATTGTACCAGCAGAAGAACGGCTTCCCGCCCTTGGCCGCCTTGTCGAGCCACTTGAGCGTCTCGTTGGTGACCTCCTGATCGAAGGTCTCCATCCGCTTGCGGGTGAGCGGGCCGGTGTCCTCGATTCGCTGCTTGCCGACGCGGCCGAACTTGGGGTCCGTCGTCGGGTCGTCCTTGTCGGTGGCCCAGGCGTGGAGCGCGCCGCGGGGGCCGAACTTCTTCGTGTACTCGGGGTTCTTGTGGCCCGGGTAGTCGAGCTCCTCCGGCTCCTCCTCGGCGTTGAGGTGGTACAGATTCCCGAACCACTCCTCGAAGCCACGCACGGTGGGCAGGAACTCGTTCCGGTCGCCGAGGTGGTTCTTCCCGAACTGGGCGGTGGTGTAGCCCTGGGACTTCAGCACCTCGGCCAATGTCGGATCCGCTTTCTGGATCCCCCGAGTCGATCCCGGAATGCCGATGGTCGTCATCCCCGTCCGGATGGGGAACTGGCCGGTGATGAACGCCGCCCGACCCGCGGTGCAGCTGGGTTGTCCGTAGTGATCGGTGAAGAGCATCCCCTCGGCGGCGATGCGGTCGATACTCGGGGTTCTACCCATCATCCCGTGGGTGTACGCCCCCACGTTCCACATCCCGATGTCGTCGCCAAAGATGACCAGGATGTTCGGCTTCTTCTCGGGCGGCGGCTTCTGCTGTGCGAACGCCGAAGCCGTGAGGCTCAGCGCCAGCACGATGGAGGTGCACCTCGGAGCGGCGAGCGTCATGGCAGCACCCCCAACGACCTCGTGATGGGCCGCCCTTCACCTCATCCACCCGCCGGAAGGCGATAGGAACAAGGTCCCATCCGTCGACCGGCCCACCCCCAGGAGCGGCAAGGCGTACGACTAGAACGGGTGCAGGAACAGCCCGGAGCGGAGCTTCGGCTCGAACCAGGTCGACTTCGGGGGCATGATCTGCCCGGCGTCGCTGATCTCCAGCAGCTCCCGCATCGACGTGGGCCAGAGGGCGAATGCGGCGCGCGCCTCTCCTCGATCGACCCGCGCCTGCAGCTCGGCAGTGCCGCGGATGCCGCCCACGAACTCGATCCTCGGGTCGCGGCGAACGTCGTGGATGCCGAGCAGCGGGCCCAGCAAGCCGTCGTGCAGGATGGACACGTCGAGCGCCCCGCGCGGGTCGGCGGGAATGGTCGCCGGCTTCGCCGCCAGCCTCCACCATCGCCCGTCGACGTACAGGCCGAACCGGTGCGGGCCCTCGGGCTCCGGCCGCGCGGCGGACGAGACCTCGAACCCCGCCCGGAGGCCGTCCAGCAGCGCGGCGCTCCCTCCCGGACCGAGGTCCTTCACCAGCCGGTTGTAGGGGAGGATCTGCAGCACCTGGTGGGAGAACACGACCACCTGGAACCAGTCCGCCTCTCCACCGCTCTCCCCCCGCGAGCGGCGCAGCTCCTGGACGCGCGCGGCCGCGGCGCTCCGGTGGTGCCCGTCGGCGATGTACAGCGTGTCCAGCTCCGACAGCACGGCGTCGATGGAGGCGTTCTCCGACGGCGGCAGAGTCCAGACCGTGTGCTCCACGCCGTCGTCGCTGGTGAAGCGCACGTCGGGCTTCCGGTCCGAGTGCGTCGCCAGCATCGCGTCGACCGACGGCCGTGCGCGGTATGCGAGAAAGACCGGCTCGTCGTTCGCCCCGAGCGCATCGATGTGCCGGGTCCGGTCGTCCTCCTTGTCCGGGCGAGTGAGCTCGTGACGCTTGATGTCCCCGCGCACGTACGCGTCGACGCTCGCGCAGGCCACCAGCCCGGTCTGCACGTGCGACCCCATGCGCTGTCGGTAGAGGGAGAAGCGCGGACCGTCGTCCAGCACCAGCCACCCTTTCCGGCGGAACTCCTCCAGGGCCTGCCGCCCCTTCGCGTGCACCGGGTCCGAGTGCTCGTCGATGTCCGGGCGGAGGTCCACCTCGGGGCGGCTGATCCGGAAGAAGCTCCGTGGATTGCCCGAGGCCATGGCCCGGGCCTCCGAGGAGCTCACCACGTCGTAGGGAGGAGCGGCGATGACCGGGGCCAGCTCCGGTGGCGGGCGCAGGGCGCGGAAGGGAGCGAGGAGTCGCATGGTGTCGACGCGCTTCTAGCAGGGCCCGTCGGTCGGCGCGGGATCAGCCTCCGCCCAGCGCGAGGCGGTACAGCGAAACCCGTTCGCCCAGCGACTCTCCGGGAAACGGCGGCAGGATGAGCACGTCCGGCTGGACCAGGACCAGCGCCGCCCCCCGCTCGACCAGCGCTGGCGGTGCCGCGTCCCCGGGGCGATCCGGCCTCCCGACCAAGACCGGGCGTCCACTCCGCAGCTCGGCGACCCAGTCGGGCCGGCGATTCCACTCGCCCTCGCGCGGAATCGGGATGACCGCTCCGGGGCGAAGAAGGGCGGCGAGGGCGTAGGTCCGCCAGTATCCGAGGGTGAGGACCGCGCCCGGGTAGCGGAGGCCGATCTCTTCCGCGGCCGGACGGAGCACCACCTCCCGCGGATCCGGAGTCGCCCGCGGCGCGAGGAGCGCGACCGCCGCGAGACCCACGGCGCCGACGACCAGAGAAGGCCTGCGCGGGACCAGCCGCGCGGCGAGGGCGTGGACCGCCACGCCCAGGAGCACCGCCGTGGCGAGCACCGCGAGCGAGAGCCCGATGCCGACGTAGCGCGGGTGGTAGGCGTTGTCCCGCACGTGCCGGACGGACACCACGACCAGCAGGCCGGTGAAGGAGGCCGCCGCGGCTCCCACCATCGTCCGGGCCTCGGGAGAGTCGCGCCACCGACTGCTTCCCAGAGCCGCCAGCGCGCCGACCAGCGCGACCACCAGCCAGGGAACGGCTCCTGACTCCCAGGCCGTTCCGGCCATCCCTCCCGCGTTCTCCAGCAGGTGGCCCACGTCCAGCGAGGCCGGTGTCCGGACGTCCCGCCAGCCGCGCGCGCGGACCGCGCGGTGCCATGAGCTGCGCACCACCCCCTCCGCCAGCAGGCCGAAGAGCGCCGGAAGCAATAGCCCCGTCTGGCGGAACGCGCCGAGGCCTCGTCCTCTGCCCTCGATGAGCGCGAGCACGAGGAGGAGGGGCGCGCTCACCAGCGAGGTCCAGGTGGCCAGCGCCGCCGCCACCGACGCGAGGGCGAGCCACGGCCAGAGCCGCCCGCCCTCGGCCGCGCGCCGCATCCCCCACCACGCCCACAGGATCGCCGGCAGCTGCCAGCCGTCGACCGTGCCCAGGTCCACCAGCACGCGCTGGAGAAGCGGATTCGTCCCCGGCAGGAGCAGCAGCCCGGCCGCCGCCAGCAGCCCGCTGCGGCCCGCGAGCCCGAGCCACGGG
>JBKPMY010000198.1:0-4690 GCA_046732375.1 Myxococcota bacterium | reverse complement strand
CTCCTCGGGCACGGAGGAACCCCGCGATGAGTGAACCGCTCCAGGCATCCGGACCCGAGCTGACCAAGGGAATCGAGCTGGCGGACATCCCCGATGGAGGGATGCTCACCGCGCAGGTGAACGGCGAGCCGGTCGTCGCCGTCCGGCGGGGGGAGGAGGTCTTCGTCCTCGCGGCGAAATGCGGTCACTACGGAGCGCCGCTCTGGGACGGGGTCTTTCTCGGCAACGAGGTGCGCTGTCCCTGGCACCACGCTCGCTTCGACGTCCGGACCGGCGAGGCGGTGAACCCGCCCTCCCCGCGTGGCGTCGCGACCTGGCTGGTGGTCCGCGAGGGGTCGCGGGTCCGGACGGGCGCGCGCCGGGAGCCGACGGCGGCCCGGGCGGCGATCAGGAACGCGCCCTCCTCGGTGCTGATCGTCGGCGCAGGCGCGGCGGGCGACGCCTGTGCGGAGCAGCTCCGCCGGCGCGGGTACGAGGGACCGATCACCTTCGTTGCGAAGGACCGCGAGGGCTGGCCGATCGACCGCCCCAACGTGTCCAAGGACGTGCTGGCGGGAACGGCACCGGACGACTGGCTCCCGATTCGCGGTGCCGAGTTCTACCAGAAGCACCGGATCGACCTGGTCGAAGCTGAGGTCGTCCGTCTCGACACCGGCGCGCGCGTGGCGCAGCTGGCCGATGGACGCTCGCTGCCGTTCGGAGTGGCGCTTCTCGCGACTGGTGCGTCCGCCATCCGGCTTCCCATCCCGGGAGCGGACCTGCCGCACGTCCACCTGCTCCGGACGCTCGGTGACATGAAGGCGATCATCGGCGCGCTCCGTCCGGGTCTGAAGGCCGTCGTCATCGGAGCGAGCTTCATCGGGCTCGAGGTGGCGGCGTCGTTGCGCGCCCGGCAGGTCGAGGTCACGGTCATCGCCCCCGAGAGCCGGCCACTGGAGCGGGTGCTCGGCCCCGAGGTGGGCGCCTTCATCCGCTCTCTTCACGAGGAGAAGGGCGTGCAGTTCCGGCTCGGCCGGAAGCCCGCGAGCATCACCGCGTCGGCCGTGACCTGCGACGACGGCTCGACGGTCCCGGCGGAGCTGGTGGTGATGGGCGTGGGCGTGCGGCTCAACCTCTCGGTCGCAGAGAAGAGCGGGCTGAAGGTCGACCGCGGCGTGGTGGTCGACGCGAACCTGCGGACGAGCGCTCCCGGCGTCTGGGCCGCCGGAGACATTGCCCGCTTCCCCCGCGGCGACGAGACCTGGCGCATCGAGCACTGGGTGGTGGCGGAGCAGCACGGGCAGGTCGCGGCGAGGGACATGCTCGGGGTGGGCGCGCCGTACGGGCACGTTCCGTTCTTCTGGAGCCAGCACTACGACGTGCCCATCAACTACGTGGGGCATGCCGAGGCATGGGACGCCGTCCAGGTGGCAGGCTCGCTCCAGGATCGCAACGCGCTCGTCGCCTACCGGCAGAAGGGTCGCATCGCAGCGGTGGCCAGCGTGTACCGCGACCGGGACAGCCTGCTGGCAGAGGACGCACTTGGGCGAAACGACCAGGCGGCGATCGAGAAGCTGATGCGCTCGGTCAGCTGAGACCGAGCTCCCCCGAGAGCCGTGATGGCTTCCGGGCCGTGGTCCCGGACCGCGCTTCTCGGGACGAAGACCACTCCCCGGGGAGGACGGGATCGAACGCTCAGAGGTTGTAGCAACAACCCAAACACCGCGTGGATCCCCCGGACCAACGTGCGCGGGGTTACGGACCCTCACCACGTACTCCTCGTCGAGGTTGTTGCCATTGCCTCTGGGCGTTTGGGGGAGACCCGGGCCGGACCTCGTTTCTTCGGCGGGAGCGCGCGGCGCCAGAGCGCTGGGGCCACGCAGGCCGCGCGTCCGGATCCAGCCGCGGGGACCCGAATGGCTCGCGTCTCCCCACGGGCGATGGCCGGCTCCGGGTTCAAAGATACCGGCTGGCGAAGAACTCCCGAAGCTTCGCGTCGGTGCGGAGCAGGTCGAGCGTGAGATCGGCGTGCCCCGGCACGTACCCGTTGCCGATGAGCATCGTCAGGTCCTTCCCCACTCCCTCGGCCCCCAGGGCCGCCGCGGTGAAGGAGGTGGCCATGGAGAAGAAGATCGCCGTCCCGCCCTCCCGCGTGGACAGGACCGTCGCCATCTCCGTTCCCGGGACCGACGCGCAGTTGATCACCAGGTCGCAGAGCGCTCCGCCGGTGGCGTTCCGGATGGCCTCGAGCACGTCCACGGCCTTCGTCGCGTCCACCCGGAGGCTCCCGTCCGAGACGCCCAGCTCGGCCAGGGCGGAGAGCGCCTTCTCCGAGACGTCGAGCGCCAGGAGCTGACCCTTCCCTCCGGTGCTCCGCCGCGCCTGCGCGAGGCACAGCGCGCCGCTCTTTCCTGCGCCGAGCACCGCGATGCGCATTCCCGGACGCGCGTGCCGAGCGACCAGCGCCGGTGCGCCGCACACATCGAGGGCCGCGAGCACCAGCGTCTCCGGCATGTCGTCCGGAACGCGCGCCCAGATGCCGCTGGCGAAGAGGATGGCCCGCCCCCGCACGTCGACCCGGTCCACCTCCATCCGGACCGCGCGCACCTCGTCGATGACCAGCGGAGTGAGCGAGAGGCTCACCAGCGTGGCGATGCGCTCGCCGGGCCGCACCTTCCCCTGCGCCGGGTGCTCCGAACCGACCTCGCGGACCCGGCCCAGCAGCATCCCCCCGGACCCGGTCACCGGGTTCTGCATCTTTCCCCGGCTGCGGACGATCTCCTGGATGCGCGCGAGCACCGCCTCGGGCGTGCCGCCGGAGGACTCGCGGATCTGCTTGAAGGAGGCGGCATCGACGTTGAGGCTCTCGACGTCGATCAGCATCTCCGACGGGCGAATGGGCAGAGAGGGATCCAGCCGCTGCGCCCGCTGGGGCAGCGCACCCGGCTCGCCGACGACGCGACTCAGCCCATAGGGGTCTTCCGCCACACAGGCGCGGCTAGCACGTTCGGCGTGGCGATGTCACCGGGCAGCGCTGGCCACCGGCTTGTTGTCGAAGCGACCGGACTGCTCGACGAACATCAGCACTTCCTCCGGCTGGGAGTTCGAGTGCGGAAGCTCCGCGGGGATGAGGACGAACGAGCCCGGTCCGTAGCTCTTCTCCTGTTCGCTGCTCGGGCCGTATCGCCAGGTTCCCTTGATGATCACCGCCTTCATGTCGCTGGAGTGCGTGTGGATGACCGACTTGCTCCCGGCCGGGAAGCGGACGAATCCGCTCCACGGACCGGTGGAGAACTCGCCGCGCACCTCGGCGATCATCACCCCTGCCGCCTTGGCGGACATCTCCCGCCAGCGCAGCGCATCCGCAGAGAGCGCCACTTCCTTTCGTTCCTCGGACAGCGCTGCCGTCGCGCCCAGCGCAACCGTGGACGCGAGCAGGATCGCCACTGCTCGACGCGTTCCAATCATGTGCCACCTTCCTGACGGGCGAACGCAGCACCGCGCGGCCCACGACCATCATCGGGGCGCCAGCGGGCGGATCAACGGCGGATGGGCTTACAGGCCGGCGACGTAAGCGCTCGCGGGAGACGCTTCAGCCCTGCTGGCGCTCGAGGCGCGGTCCGAGGAACGCGAGAGACCGGTCGAAGCGGTAGGTGGTGCCCATGTGCCCGTCGTCGTACTCCTCGTGGACCACCTTGGCCCGGCCGCCGGTGACGAGACGGGCCAGCATCCGCGCCCCCCAGTTGAGTCCGAACTCGTCGCGCGTGCCACAGTCGATGAAGACGCTCTCCAGCTCCCGGAAGGGCTCCGGATCGTCGTCCACGAAGCGGACCGGGTCCTCCGCCAGCCAGCTCGCCCAGACCTGCTCGTCGATCCGCGCAGTCTGCAGGTCGATGGGCAGCGTCACCCCGAGGGGCTGGGCCACGTCCGGCGAGTAGGCGGAGGCCATCGCCAGCAGATTGATGACGGCGTGATCGTCCCCACCCATCTTCGTCTCCCGCAACCGGCGCTCGAATCCCTCCCACCAGGCCTGGACACCGCCGGCGCGGAGGAGCGCGGAGGCGGCCTTCGGGAACTCGGGCAGGTAGCAGTACTCGAAGTAGGAATCTGCCGAGTGCGAGGCGAGGTGCCCGAACACTCCCGGAAAGCGCCGCACCAGCTGCCACGAGCCGTAGCCACCGGAGCTCCGGCCTCCCACCGCGCGGGACGACGGGGAGCGAAGCGTCGCGTAGGTCCGGTCGACGTGGCCGAGCACGTCATGGACCAGCATCTGCCCGTAAGCACCGTTCCCCGGCGAGTCGATCCACTGGCTTCCTCCGAGCGCCGTGAATCCATCGGGAAAGACGGTGAGGAACGGCGGCACGCCGGAGGCGAACAGCGCGTCGAGCCGGTCGAGGATCCCCGGGCCGAAGGGCTGGGCGTTGAACCAGCCCAGCGCCGAGCCCATGAAGGCGTGGAGCAGCACGACCACCGGGTACCGCTGCCCGGCCGGGTCGTACCCCTCGGGGAGGTACACCGGGCAGGGCCGCTGGACCGGGTCGCCGCGGGGATTGTCGGCGAGCGCAGCGCAGTGAACGGTCTGGATGTCGAGGCGACCGCGAGGCACGGAGAGTCAGTTTGCTTGAATGGCGGAGACTGAGTGGGTTGGTCGGATGATTGCGCCGCAATCGCCGATGAGGTCAAGGAGCGAGGAGGGAGCGGGGCGCGGGTC
>JBKPMY010000197.1:0-5971 GCA_046732375.1 Myxococcota bacterium | reverse complement strand
TGCAGGTTGACGGTCAGGGTGTTCATCACCACGACCTCGTCCGGCTGAGCGCCGACGAGCCGCGCGGTGGGGGCGGTGAGGAAGCGGTGGTAGGGGAGCCAGGGCGAGTCACCTTCCACGTGGCCCTCGACGCCGCGGCCGGCCCAGTCCTTCAGCACCTCCTCCACGCGCTCGCGCGCCGTCCGGGGCTGGAGCCCGAGCGAGTTCCCGGCCAGGTAAAGCACCGGCGCACCATCCGGGCCTCGCGGAAAAAGAAACGAGTCGCGCAGGGGGCCGAGCGCATCCCGTGCGTCGAGGTCCTCGGCGAGCGCCCGCCCCTCCTCGACGCTCACCATGACCGACCCAGCCAGCGGAGCGCGTTCTCGCCCAGCAGGCGCCCCTGGGCCGCCGCCAGCTCCGGAACCGAGCGGATCAGCGCGCCGGGCTCGGTCTCCCCGAGCGGGAAGGGGTAGTCGCTGCCGAGCATCACCCGGTCCTCCCCGAACAGCTTCACGATGAGCCGGAGCATGTCCGGATCGTGTACCAGGCTGTCCACCCAGAAGCGCCCCAGGTACGCGCGCGGCGGGACGGGGTTGTCCACCGCCACGAGGTCGGGGCGGCAATCGAACCCGTGCTGGATGCGCCCCAGCGTCCCGGGAAAGGCGCCGCCACCGTGGGCGAAGCCGATGCGGAGCGCGGGCAGCCGCTCCAGGATGCCGCCGAAGATGACCGAGCAGATGGCGAGCGAGACCTCGGCGGGCATTCCCACCAGCCACGGCAGCCAGTACCGCCGCATCCGCGCCTCGCCCATCATGTCCCAGGGGTGAACGAAGACCGCGGCGCCCAGCTCGGCGGCGGCGGCGAACACCTCGAACAGCGCAGGGTCGCTGAGGTTCCAGTCGTTGACGTGGCTGCCGATCTGCACTCCGGACAGCCCGAGCGTCTTCACGCAGCGCTCCAGCTCGCGGACCGCCAGCGCCGGGGCCTGCATCGGAAGGGTGCCCAGGCCGACGAAGCGCTTCGGCGCACCCGCGACGACCGAGGCCAGGTGGTCGTTGAGAAACCGCGCGACCTCCGCTCCGTCCTCTGGCTTCGCCCAGTAGGAGAACATCACCGGGACCGTGGACAGGACCTGCACGTCCACGCCGGCGCCGTCACACTCGGCGATCCGCGCCGCCGGGGACCAGAGGTTCTCCTCCACCTCGCGGAACGGCTGCCCGTCGTCCCTCAGCATCCGGGCGCGGCACGGGCCGAGCGGCTCGAGCTGGATGAAGCCGCCGTAGCCGAACCGCTCCTTCCAGCGCGGCAGCTCGGGCGGCAAGAGATGCGTGTGGACGTCGACGACGGGCATCAGTCTCGTGGTTTCCGCCCCGAGGGCGGTTCCGCCCTCAGGCGCGGGTCGCGCGCGTCCCGCACTTCTTGCACGTGGTGTTCTTCTCGTCTCCGTAGAAGTGCTCGAAGACCGGGGGCAGCTGCTTGACGATGTCGGTCAGGTGGATCGATTCGCGGTACAGCTCGCTTCCGCACTTCTCGCAGATCCAGAGGAACGAATCCTTCTCGTGGGCCAGCCGCCGCCGCTCCAGGACCAAACCGACGGTGTTCGGGGGCCGCTGCGGCGAGTGGGGCACGTTCGGCGGAAGGAGGAAGATCTCTCCCTCGCGGATGGGGACCACCTCTCGCTTCCCGTCCACCAGGACGTGGAGGTTGATGTCGCCCTCCAGCTGGTAGAAGAACTCCTCACCCTCGTTGACGTGGAAATCCCGGCGGGCGTTCGGTCCTCCGACGACGGTCACCATGAACTCGCGGTCGGCCCAGATCTGCTGGTTGCCCACCGGCGGCTTCAGCAGATGCCGGTGCTCGTCGATCCACTTCTTGAAGTTGAGCGCTTGTAGCGAGGCCATGGTCACTCCGGCATCGTGGCGATGCACTTCAGCTCGATGGCGATCGGCGTGGGGAGCCGCGTCACCTCCACCGTGGTCCGGCACGGCTGGGCGTCCTTGAAGTACTCCGCCCAGAGCCGGTTGTAGACCGCGAAATCGCTCTCCATGTCGGTGAGGAACACCGTCACGTCCACCAGCCGGTCCCAGGTGGTGCCGGCATCCTCGAGGATGGCGCGCACGTTCTCGAAGACGCTCTTGCACTGAACGGCGATGTCGTGGTCGGTGACGTTCCCCTGCGTATCCAGCGTCACCCCGGGAATGTCGTGGCTGCCGCGCACTCGCGGTCCGATGCCGGAGAGAAAGAGGAGATTCCCCACCCGCCGGGCGTGGGGGAAGGCGCCCACCGGGGGCGCGGCGCGCTGCGAGGTCACTCGGTCCGCCATGGGCCTTCAAGCTCCTTGCAGATGGATGCAGACGTTCTGGGGCTCGGTGAAGAAGCGAAGCGCCTCCTGGCCTCCCTCGCGCCCGACCCCCGAGTCCTTCATTCCCCCGAAGGGGGTGCGCAGATCGCGGAGCATCCAGGTGTTCACCCAGACGATGCCGCTCTGCAGCGTGGCGGCGAAGCGGTGGGCGCGGACCAGGTCTCGCGTCCACACCGAGGCGGCCAGACCGTAGCGGACCTCGTTCGCTCCCCGCAGGACCTCCTCCTCGGAGTCGAAGGGGATCAGCGAGGCTACCGGGCCGAAGATCTCCTCCTGGTTGGTGCGGCACTCCGGCCCGACGCCCTCCACCAGCGTCGGCTCGACGAACCACCCGTTCTGGCAGCGTCCGCTCAGGCGGGCCTGCCGGCCGCCGGTGAGGAACTGCCCGCCCTCCTCGCGGGCCAGCGCCAGGTAGCTGAGGACCTTGTCCAGGTGGGCGCGGCTCACCAGCGCGCCCTGTTCGGTTTCGGGGAGGAGAGGGTCACCGAGCTTCAACGCCCGAGTTCGCTCCACCAGCGCGTCGCGCACCCTGGGGTAGATGCTCCGCTCCACGAAGATGCGTGGACCGCAGAGGCAGATCTGCCCCTGGTTGGCGAAGCTCGAGCGCACCGTGGTGGCGACCGCGGCGTCGAGGTCCGCGTCGGCGAAGATGACCACCGGGTTCTTCCCGCCCATCTCCAGCGAGAGCTTCTTGAACAGCGGGCCTGCCGTGCGGGCGATCTCCGCGCCGGTGCGCGTGCTCCCGGTGAAGGAGATGGCCTTCACCTCGGGGTGCCGGGAGAGCGCATCCCCCACCTTCGGCCCGAGCCCCTGGACGGTGTTGAGGACCCCTGGTGGCAGACCCGCCTCGAGCGCGATCCGGCCCAGCCAGTGGGCGGTGACCGGCGTCACCTCCGAGGGCTTGGCCACCACGGTGTTGCCCGCCGCGAGCGCGGGAGCCACCTTCCAGGTGAGGAGGTAGAGCGGGAGGTTCCAGGGGGAGATCGTGCCCACCACCCCGAGCGGATGACGCAAGGTGTAGTTCAGCGCGTGCCCGTCCATGGGGTGGCACTCGCTGGAGAACTGGGTGGCGGCGTCGGCGAAGAACTCGAAGTTCAGGATGGCCCGCGGGATGTCCACCTCGGTCGCCACAGAGAGCGGCTTGCCGCTGTCCACTGACTCGGCCCGGGCCAGCTCCGGAAGGGACTGGCGCAGCCCGTCCGCCACCTTGCGGAGCAGGCGACTCCGGACCGGAGCCGGGGTCGTGCTCCAGGCAGGGAAGGCGCGGCGGGCGGCCTCCACCGCGTCCGCGACGTCCGCGGCGTCGGAATCCGGCAGCGTGCCCAGCGGATCGCCGGTGGCGGGCTCCCAGTTGGGGAGTGTCGCCCCGGAGCGTGCCGGAACCTCGCGACCGTCGATGACATTGAGGACGCCGTCCATCAAGCCTCCTGAGTCTCCTAGTATGCGCCACGTGGGGCCACGCCGGGGTCCGGGCAGTGGGTGGAGGAACGTGCGATGGACATCGAGCGCCTGGCGGGTCAGCTGGACGACGCGCGGCGGCACGGCCGGGAAGTGGAGCGGCTGACGCTCGAGGCGCCGGACCTGGACCTTCCGCAGGCCTACCGGGTGATGGATGCCGGCATCGGGCTCCGGGTGGCCCGGGGCGAGCGAGTCATCGGCCTGAAGATGGGTCTCACCTCGGAGGCGAAGCGCCGGCAGATGTCGCTGGACGCGCCCATCTACGGGGTGCTCACGGACGCCATGGAGGTCCGGGGAACCTTCCATCTCCGCGGCACGCTCCACCCGAAGATCGAGCCGGAGATCGCCTTTCGCTTCGCCGGTGGGCTCCGGGGCACGCCGGACCGGGCGGGGGTGCTCGCGGCCTGCAGCGGCGTGGGCCCGGCGCTGGAGATCCTCGATTCGCGGTACCGGGACTTCAAGTACTTCAGCCTGCCGGACGTGGTGGCGGACAACGCCTCCTCCTCGCACGTGGTGCTTCCCGAGCAATGGGTGCAGGTGGAGGGACGGGACCTCTCCTCGGTGGAGCTGGTGCTGTCCATCGACGGGACACCGCGGCAGCGCGCCACCGGGGCGGCCATCTCGGGAGACCCGGTGCTGTCCGTGGTCCAGCTGTGCGCGCTTCTCGCCACGCGCGGACGTTCGCTGCCGCCGGGGAGCGTGGTGCTGGCCGGGGCGGCCACCGTCGCCGAGCAGCTCGTCGCCGGGATGGAGGTCAGGCTGGACGCGGGCTGGCTGGGGAGCGCGTCCGTCGGGATCGAGCCATGACCCGGCGACGCCGCGCACTGGCGGTGGCCTCGGCCACCCTGGGAACTGCGCTGCTGGCCGGCGCCTTCGTGCTCATGGTGCGCGCCGAGGCTTCCACCTGGGCCATGCTCGCCTGGGGCGCGGTGGCGCTGATCGCGGTGGCGGCGTTCCTTGCGCGGTTCCGGGCCGAGCGCCTCCAGGAGGCGCTGGTCCTCGCGGCGCTGGTCGCGGTCGGACAGACGGTCGCCCTGCACGCGGTGCTGGTGCTGCTGCTCGGAGCGCACCTGCCGCCGCTGCCCACGGTGCTCCGCCACCTCCTCGCCTTCGGAGTGCTGGACACCCTCACGCTGGTGATGGCCACCCTGGCGGGGCACTGGTTCCCGCAGCGGCCGCCGACCCGCTAGGAGTGCCGGAGCTCGTTCTGGAAGGCCTCCGACGCGAGCAGGTCGTGCTCGAGCTGGCGCCGGCCGGTGACGTCACTGAAGAAGACGTTCAGCCCGCGGCCCGACGGCACAGCTGTGACGCAGTACCAGGCGCGGCCATTCGGCACGCGGTCCTCGACCACCCTGAGGTGCCCGTCGGCCATGGCCTCCTCGAGGGCCTGATGGAACGCGGTGCCGCGCAGATCAGGGAACACCTCCCAGATTTCCCGGCCGACGATCTCGGCGCGGGTTCGCTCCAGCATCCGCTCCGCGGAAGGGTTCCAGTGCGTGATGCACCAGGCGCGATCCAGCCCGCAGCAGCCGGCCGGGTTGGTGCGCAGCCAGCGCTCGAGGTCGCCCCGGGCTGCGAGGGCCGCGGTCTCGGCCGCCACCTGACCGGTGACGTCGACGACGTAGGAGAGAATGGTCTGCTGCCGGCCGGGACGGCCTGCGAGGACGATGCGGGTCCAATCGCAGTGGCGCACCTCCCCCGCGCGGGTCCGAATGCGATTTCGATGGACGAGGTAACGGTCGTGACCGGACCTCAGTCGGTCCAGGACTGCGTCGACGAAGGCGACGTCGGCCTCGTGCACCAGCTCGAGCGCGTCGAGGCGGCTGCCCAGGACCTCCGCCGCGCTCCAGCCGAACATCCGGTCAGCGGCGCCGGCCCACGTCCGGAGCGTGTCGTCATTGTCGGTCTCGAGGATTGCCACCGGAAGGGCGCCCAGGTGCTCGAGCACCGGGCTGCTCTTGCGGACCGACGGCCTCGGACGTGCGCGCGCCATGTCGCGGCTCTCTGGGCAATGTTGGAAGGAGCGGCTGACTCCCGAAGGGTGCGGAGTGTTCCCGCTCTCACCTGTGGAGAACAACCGAGAACTTCCTGTGGCTTTCTCTCTCTCACCTGTGGAGAACGAGGGGGAACTTCTCCCCGATGTAAAACTTTCACCTCAACGAGGTGTCAGAC
>JBKPMY010000196.1:0-11584 GCA_046732375.1 Myxococcota bacterium | reverse complement strand
AGCGACGATCGTGGTCACGGCGCAGAACGGCATTCCCTGGTGGTACTTCTTCAAGAGCGGTGGCCCCTACGAGGGCACGACGCTGGAGAGCGTCGACCCGGGCGGGGTGATCGCGAAGAACATCGAGGTCGATCGGGTGCTGGGGTCGATCATCTACCCGGCGGCGGACATCGTCTCTCCGGGCGTCATCCGGCACATCGAGGGGGACCGGATCTCGCTCGGAGAGATCGACGGGACGGACACCGAGCGGCTCCGGAGCACGGTGAAGCTTCTGCGCGACGCGGGATTCAAGGTCCGGGTGTCATCGGACCTGCGGTCCGAGCTGTGGGTGAAGCTCTGGGGGAACTGCACGTTCAACCCGATCAGCGCGCTCACCCACGCCACGCTGGTGGACATCTGCCAGTTCCCGCCGACTCGTGCCCTCGCCGAGCGGATGATGCGTGAGGCGCAGGAGATCGGCGAGAAGCTCGGCGTGCGCTTCCCGGTGTCGCTGGAGAAGCGCATCGCGGGAGCCGAGGCGGTCGGGAAGCACAAGACCTCGATGCTCCAGGACGTGGAGACCGGGCGTCCGCTGGAGCTGGACGCCCTGGTGGGGTCGGTCATCGAGCTGGGGCGCATCACCGGTGTCCCCACGCCCAATCTGACGGCGGTTCACGCCTGCACTGCGCTCCTGGCGAAGACGCTTGCCGAGGAGAAAGGTCGGCTCCGGATCCAGCCGATCGGCTGAAGACGCGGGCCTCAGGGTGCGTCGACGCTGGCCCGCAGCTCCTGCGTCAGCTCGGACCGCTTCCAGAACAGGATCTCCGCCCTGCCAGGAGGCCCATTCAGGCACGTCATTGCACGGTCGTCGAGCGAGCGGACCTGCACTGGAGCACCCGAACACGATGCGCGGAGGATCCGCAAGGTTCGGGGCCAGAGGATGAGCGTCACGTCACGTCCCGGAAAGAAACCTACGGCCGCTGCAAGGTGGCGCCACGAGTAGAGCTCGGCGAAATCTTCCTGCCCCAGCTCGACGAACCAGTGGTTGGGGCAGCAGGGCGGGCCGTCGCAGGAAATGAGCTTCCATGCGCGGTGGACCTCGAAACTCGACAACGTCCGCAACGCCATCCCGGGCTTCCAGGGCTGCAGCACGCCGAGCGCGCAGGTCGAGCAGTGAAAGCCCGGCCGTGGCCATCCGGCCTTCCTCGGAGGAAAGCCGGCGTTGACTTCGCCGGATCACGATCCGGGACTCAGGTCCTTCCAGTACAAGCGCCTCGCCCACGACGTGACCACCTTCCTGCATGGGGATGACCTGGCCTGGACTCACGTCGGTCCAGAACTCCGGCGCCAGTGGCTCGATCCGTGCGACCCCTTCGTCGCCGGGAGCAAGTTCCGAAAGATCGACCAGGACCACGCGACCGCCGTTCAGCGTCCGCTTCCCGCCCCAGGCGTTTCCCAGGTTCCAGTCGGGCCGGTAGTCACTCCGGATGGGGCTGGCTCGTCCGCCGCGCACGGTCGGAAAGAGTCGCAAGCGAACCTTGAAGGTCACGTGCATCGATTCACCGAACTCTCAGTGGGCGATGCGTGGTCCGTCAACTGCGACCGGCCCCGCTCAGCCCTCGGCGGGGTCGGCGCGCTTGATCCTGGGAGATTCGAAGTGGCCCTTCAGCCGGAGGCGCTCCACCGGGCGCCCCTCGACGAGATGGGACTGGACGATCTCGTCCACGTCCTCCAGCTTCACCCGGCCGTACCAGACTCCCTCGGGATAGACGACGACGGTGATCCCGAAGGCGCAGGCGTCCATGCATCCAGCGGCGTTGGCGCGCACCTGCCCCTTCAGCCCATGCTTCGCCACCAGCTCCTTGAAGCGGAAGAGCACCGCCTCGCTGCCCTTCTCCCCGCAGGAGCCCTTTGGGTCGCCGTCAGGGCGGCGGTTGGTGCAGATGAAGACGTGAAGTCGGTACGGAGGCATGTCTCGAGATGCTCCTAGCATCCTCGCGGGTCCGGGCGTCAGTGGGGAGGGTCTCCCTCTGTGCTGGGCACCCGGGCCTCTGCTCGGGCACGCTGCGCGTCCCATGGACGCCCTCCCCGAGACACTTCGCTCCGCGTTCGACCCCGAGCGCTTCCGCCGCGACGGCCATGCCCTCGTGGACCAGCTCGCCGAGTACCTGCGCGGAGTGACCGGCCGGGAAGGACTGGTGCTCCCCTGGGCCGAGCCGGAAGCGAACCTCGCCCGGTGGTCCGGGGCCTTCCCCGACCAGCCCGGCACCTCGCTCGGTGAGCTGATGACCCGGGTGCTGGCCGGGTCCAACCACCTCCACCATCCCCGCTACGTCGGCCACCAGGTCACCTCGCCCCTACCCTCGTCGGCACTGGTCCACCTCGCCTCGGCCCTGCTCAACAACGGAACCGCGGTGTACGAGATGGGACCCGTCTCCGCCCCCATGGAGCGGCGCGCCCTCGAATGGATGGCGCAGCAGGCGGGCCTTCCCGCCGAGGCCGACGGCGTCCTCACCTCGGGAGGCTCGGTGGGAAACCTCACCGCGCTCCTCGCCGCGCGCCAGGCCATCACCGGACGCGACGTGTGGGACGAGGGACTCGCCGGGAGCAAGCCACTGGCCATTCTGGTGCCGGACGAGACGCACTACTGCGTGAAGCGCGCGGCGCAGATCCTCGGGCTCGGCAGGGGCGGCGTCTTCTCCATCCCCGTGGACGAGCGGTTCAGGCTCCGGCCCGAGGCGCTCGCAGAGACCTTCGCCACGGCCGAGCGGACCGGGCGGCAGGTGTTCGCCGTCGTGGCCAGCGCCGGCTCCACGTCCACCGGTGCCTTCGACCCCCTCGACCCGGTGGCCGAGTTCTGCCGCCAGCGGGGTCTCTGGTTCCACGTCGACGGCGCGCATGGCGCGGCGGCGGTGCTTTCCCCGAAGTACGCGCACCTGGTCGCGGGACTGGGACGCGCTGATTCGCTGGTGTGGGACGCGCACAAGATGATGCTGCTTCCGGCGCTCCTGACCGCAGTGCTCTTCCGCGACGGACGGCGCTCCTACGAGGCGTTCTCCCAGCGCGCGGACTACCTGCTCCGCCACGGCGCACACGGCGAGTGGTGGAACCCGGCGCACCGCACGCTCGAGTGCACCAAGCGGATGATGGGCCTCGAGCTCTGGGCAGCGCTCGCCCTGCACGGCACGCGGCTGTTCTCCGACTACGTCACGCGCATGTTCGATCTCGGGCGAACCTTCGCGGCGATGCTCGACGACGCCGACGACTTCGAGCTGGCGCTCGAGCCCGACTGCAACATCGTTTGCTTCCGGCACGTCCCGGACGACTTCCAGGACCTCGACGGGCATCAGGAGAGGGTCCGGGGACGCCTCCTCGCCGAGGGCAGCTTCTACCTGGTGCAGACCCGACTCCGAGGCCACGTGCACCTCCGGGTCACGCTCATCAACCCGCTCACCACCCAGGAGGACCTGGAGGAGCTGCTCGCCGTGATCCGTCGCGTTGCTTCCTCCTGAGGCCCGTGCCGCTCCGCAGACTCCGCAGGGAGGAGCGGAAGACTCCGGCGCTCACGCTCTCGCAACGTCGATGACTGTGGGTACGGGTCGAGCACCGCCGGCCCCGGTCCCTCCTCGGAAGTTCTCTGAGACGTCTCGGGTCACGCGTCCGTCCCGAAAACGAGTTCTCTGAGACCTCGTGCGGACCTTGTGCGGCACGCGGGATGCAATCGCCCTTCCGGACGGATTGCAGAAGCCGGCAGCCCCGAACGGACCCGAGCCAGCTCTCCGAGACCGAGCGCCCGGTCCTGGGACGTCCTCGCCCGCAGATGGGCATCGGCCGGGCAGTCGGTTCCTCCGCGGCCGTTGGTCCGCGCACTTCCGTGGCCAACGGGTGGCCCAGCTGGTGCAAAGCTGTCCGGACCATGCCGAGCCGACCGCCCTTCATCGTCTCCGCCGCCGACGTCCCGGAGACTCGCCACCGCTACCCGAACAGCGACGAGCTCATGGCGCCCTCCCGCGCCATCGGCCGGACAGCCGGCCTGCGTCAGATCGGGATTCACCAGATGCGCCTCCTCCCCGGGACGCGCACCTCTTGGCCCCACGCCGAGTCGCACGAGGAGGAGTTCGTCTACGTCATCTCCGGCGAGGTCGATGCCTGGATAGACGGCGAGGTGTACCGGATGAAGGCGGGTGACCTCGCCGCGTTCCCCTCCGGCACCGGCATCTGCCACACCTTCCTCAACGACGGAGACACCGAGGCGCTCCTCCTCGTCGGTGGCGAGGCGGACAAGATGGAGAACCGCATCGTCTACCCCGTGAACCCGAGTCGCCGGACCGACCTCCCGCCCGAGCGCTGGTGGCATGACGCCCCCTGCGGCCCCCAGGGCTCCCATGATGGACGGCCGCGTCGCCGCTGAGCCATGAGCGCCCTTCTCCAGGACCTCCGGTATGCGTCGCGCAGCCTCGGCCATCGGCCCGGCTTCGCGGCCGTGGCCATCCTCACCCTCGCGCTGGGCATCGGTCTGAACGCCGCGGTCTTCACCGTGGTGGACGCGGCTCTCGTGCGCAGCGTCCCTTACGCCGAGCCGGAGCGGCTGGTGCACCTCTGGCAGGTGCAGGACAACGCCGAGCGGCGGCGCTTCCCGTTCGCCTGGCAGACCGTGCGCGAGCTCCAGGCGTCCAACCTCTTCGCCTCGGTAGCCGGGTACTGGGTATCACGGGTGGCCTGGACCGGCCGCGCCGACCCGGAGGAGCTACCGGCGCTCCAGGTCACCGCGAGCTTCTTCGACGTGCTCGGCGTCCGCCCCGCGCTCGGGCGGGGCTTCCTCCCGGGTGAGGACGAGGCCGGAGGGCCGCGCGCCGTCGTGCTCACCGACGCCTTCTGGAAGACGCGTCTCGGGTCGGACCCGAACGTCCTCGGGACCACGCTCAGTCTCGGCGGTCAGCCCACCACCGTGGTCGGCGTGCTTTCCCCGGGATTTCCCTTCGCCCCCGGCGGAGAGGCGCGGGTGGTCCTCGCCATGCAGCCACAGGGCGAACGCGCGACCCGCCGCAACCTCAACTGGGTCCGGCCGATCGCGAGGCTTCGCGACGGGGTCACGGTCACCGAGGCCAGGCGAGCGCTGGCCGCCTTCGAGGACGGGGTCCGGGAGCGCTTCCCGGACGCGCTCGGGGGCGTCCTGAGCGACGTTGCTCCGCTCCGCGACGAGCTGGTCGGCCGCGTCGAGCCCGTGCTGGTCCTGCTGTTCGTCTGCGTGAACCTCGTCTTGCTGGTGGCGTGCGTGAACGTGGCCAATCTCCTCCTGGCGCGAGCGGCGGGGCGGCAGAAGGAGCTCTCGGTCCGGGTGGCGCTCGGCGCCGGGCGCGGTCGTCTGGTCCGGCAGCTCCTCACCGAGAGCGCCCTGCTCGCCGCCGCCGGAGGCGCCCTCGGGCTGCTCGCCGCCAGGCTGAGCCTGCCGCTTCTGCTCGCAGGGATCCCCGCCCGCGACCGCGCCGGGATGCCGTTCCTCGAACGCCTCGAGGTCGACGGCCGCGTGCTCGCCTACGGCGCCGGGGTGGTGGTCCTCACCACCCTCCTCTTCGGGCTGCTGCCCGCGCTCCGGGCCAGCCGGCCCGATGTCCAGGGTGCGCTGAAGGATGCCGCGCCCGCCGGAACGGGTCCGCTCCGGCATCGGGTACGTGACACCTTGGTCGCGGTGGAGATCGCCCTCGCAGTGATGCTGCTCGGCTCGGCCGGGCTGATGGGAAAGAGCCTTCTCCGGGTGCTCTCGACCGACCCCGGGTTCCGCGCCGAGGGCGCCCTGGGGATCGAGCTCTCCATCGCCGAGCAGGGAGCGCAGCCCCCGGACCGCGTCGTCACCCTGAAGGAGAACGTGCAGAGCGCCATCGGGTCCCTCCCGGGGCTGCCTGCCGTCGCCCGGGTGAACCGGATGCCGGGCACTGGCAACGCCGGCTCGCACAGCTTCATCCGGCCGGACCGCCCCCGGCCCACCGGGCCCGAGCCCGAGGCCTACTACCGGGAAGTGAGCCCGGGCTACTTCCGCGCGCTCGGCATCGCCCAGCTCGGCGGTCGGGACTTCGGAGCGCAGGACGGGCCCACCTCGGCGCCGGTGGTCATTCTGAACCGCGCCCTACAGCAGCGGTACTTCCCCGGAGAGGATGCGATCGGGAAGACCATCCGCCTCGTCTCCTCCGACTCGCCACTGACCATCGTCGGCGTGGTGGCGGACCAGGGCCTCGGCGGCCTCGACGAGGCGCGCCCGCCCATCCTCTACTATCCGGACACGCAGGCGGTCTCGCCGCGCTGGACCCTGCTCGTGCGGTCGTCGCGGCCGGGCATCGGCGAGGAGGTCCGACGGGCGGTGCGCGACGCGGCCCCCGGCCTGGTCGTCGGTCCCGCCCGGAATCTGAACGACGTGCTCCAGCAGGCGCCGACCATGTTCCTCCGGCGCTACCCGCCCTTCCTGCTCGGCGTCTTCGCCGCGGTGGCCCTGGTGCTGGCCAGCGTGGGAATCTTCGGCGTGGTGTCCTTCGGCGTCGTCCAGCGCACCCGCGAGTTCGGCGTCCGGATGGCCGTGGGCGCCAGGCCGGGCGACATCGTGCGCCTCGTGCTCCGCGGCAGCGGCGGTCCCGTCCTCGGCGGCGCCGCGGCCGGGCTCGCCGGAGCGATTGCCCTCGCCACGCTGTTCCGGGGCCTGCTGTTCGGCGTCGGGAGCTCGGACCCGCTCGTTCTCGGAGGCGTGGTGGCCCTGCTTGGCGCCGTGGCGCTGGCGAGCGCGCTCCTCCCCGCGCTCCGTGCGGCGCGCGTGGATCCGGGCGTGGCACTGCGCTCCCTTTGAGTTACGTTCCCGACGCGCGTGACGCCAGGTCCAGCAGCTCCGCGACGTGCAACGCTGCGCGTCCCGTGCCCCCGTGGATCTGGTGGCGGCAGCTGAACCCGTCGGCGACGAGCAGCACCTCTCCCGGTGTCTTCCGAACGGCTGGAAGCAACGTTCGCTCGGCCATCGCCTGGCTCACCGCGTAGGTCTCCGCCTGATAACCGAACGTCCCGGCCATTCCGCAGCAGCTGGATTCCACGGTGTCCAGCTCCAGGCCCGGCACGAGCTTCAGCGTCTCCTGTACCGAGGGCATGAGGCCGAAGGCCTTCTGGTGACAGTGGCCGTGCAGCAGCACCTTTCGTTTGCCGCCAGCGGCAATCGGAAGCCGGAACCGCCCCGCGGCCCGTTCCAGGCGCACCCACTCCTCGAACAGCATCGATGACCCCGCCAGGCGCTGCGCCTCGGCACCAGGAAGCACCGACAGCAGCTCGTCGCGCAGAGTCAACAGGCAGGATGGCTCGACGCCCACGATGGGGACTCCACGCTCCAGGAACGGCCTCAGGGTGCGGAGCGTGACCTCCATCTCTGCCCGCGCCTCCTCCACCAGCCCCGCGGAGAGGAAGGTCCGTCCACAGCAGAGCGGCCGGCGCGTCGCCGACGGGAGATGGACCCGGTAGCCAGCCCGCTCCATGACCCGCAGGGCGCTCCGTGCCACCTCGGGCTCGAACCAGGCGGTGAAGGTGTCCACCAGCAGAACCACCTCGGGACCGGCGGCCATCGGACCACGCTCCTCGCGCTCGAACCGAAACGGCCGCGCGCTCCACTGCGGCAGCCGCCGCCGGGCGCTGAAGCCGCTCCACCGCTCCGTCAGGCGTGCCAGCCATGGCCAGCGGTCGCGGAGATGGAGGAGAAAGCGCAACCGCTGCGCCCAGGGCGCGAATCTCGGGAGCCAGGCCACCAGCCGGTCTTTCATCGAGAGGCCCTGGCGCCGATGGCGCTGGTAGAGCACCTCGATCTTCATCTTCGCCATGTCCACACCGGTGGGGCACTCGCGCCGGCATCCCTTGCAGGAGACGCAGAGGGACATCGCCTCCGCCATTCCGTCGGAGAGCAGCGCGTCGGCGCCGAGCTGACCGGTGAGCGCCAGGCGCAGCGCGTTCGCCCTCCCACGGACGCCGTGCTGCTCGTCCTGGGTCACCATGAACGAGGGACACATCACTCCGGGGTCGCGCTTCCGGCAGGCCCCATTGTTGTTGCACATCTCCGTCGCCGCAGCGAAGCCGCCCTCGGCCGACCAGTCGAGGCCGGTCTGCAGCGGCACCGGCGCATACGTCGGCCCGTAGCGGAACAGTGTCCGGTCGTCCATGCGCGGTGGCCGGACGATCTTCCCCGGGTTGTAGAGCCCCCGGGGATCGAACGCGTCCTTCACCTCCTCGAAGGCGTGGACGAGCCGGGGCCCGAACATCTCGGCGTGGAACTCGCTCCGAACGAGCCCGTCCCCGTGCTCGCCGGAGTGGCTCCCTCCGTACTCCCGCACGATGGCGAAGGCCTCCTCGGCGATGGCCCGGAGCTTTCGCACGTCGAGGTCGCTCTTCATGTTGAGCACCGGCCGCACATGCAGGCAACCCACCGAGGCGTGCGCGTACCAGGTGCCACGCGTTCCGTACTTCTCGAAGAGCTGAGTGAGCCGGGCGGTGTACGCGGCAAGGTGCCTCAGCGGCACCGCGCAATCCTCGATGACCGAGACCGGCTTCGCGTCGCCCCGGGTCGAGCTGACGATGTTCAGCCCCGCGGAGCGGACGGTCCACAACTTCGCCTGATCGCCCCCGTCGACCACCGAGACGTTGCCGCCGGGGAAGCCGAGCCGCTCCATCACCCGGTCCAGATCGGCCAGCTTCTCCCGCAGCGCGGCCAGGTCGTCGCCGGAGAACTCCACCAGGAGCACGGCGTCCGGCTGGCCACGGACGAAGCGGGTCATGATCGGCGCGAACTCGGGCATCGCCTGCGAGAGCTCGAGGATGGTCCGGTCCACGAGCTCCACCGCCACCGGGCCGAGCTGGACGATGGCCTCCGTGGACTCCATCGCCGCGGCGAAGATCGGGAAGTGGCAGACCCCGAGGACGCGGTGCTTCGGCAGCGGCTGGAGGAGCAGCTCCAGCTCGGTGAAGAAGGCGAGCGTCCCCTCGCTGCCGACCAGAAGCCGGGCGAGGTTGGGATTCTGCTCGAGCAGCTGGTCGAGGTTGTAGCCCCCGACCCGCCGGAGGACCTTCGGGAAGCGGCTGGAGATCTCGGAAGCCTCGCGACGCGCGATGGAGAGCACGCGCTCGGCCAGCGGCCCGGGCACCCTGCCCCGGCCCGGACCGAAACGAGCACGCGTTCCGTCGGCGAGCACCGCCTCCAGGGCGTGCACGTTGTGCACCATGTTCCCGTAGACGATGGAGCGGCTGCCCGAACTGTTGTTCCCCGCCATCCCACCCAGGGTGGCGCGGTTGGCGGTCGAGGGATCGACCGGGAAGAAGAGCCCGTGCGGTTTCAGCGCCTGGTTGAGGTGGTCGAGCACCAGCCCCGGCTGGACCCGCACCCGCCGGGCCTCGACGTCGAGCGCCACCACCTCCCGGAGGTGCTTGCTCACGTCGATGACGACCGCCCGGCCAACGGTCTGACCGCACTGCGACGTGCCGCCCCCGCGGGGAACCACCGCGACCGAGGCCTCGCGGCAGGCGGCCAGCGCGGCTTCCACGTCCTGGGCATCGCGGGGAATCACCACCCCCAGCGGCTGCACCTGGTAGATGGAGGCGTCGGTGGCGTAGAGGCCGCGCATCAGCGCGTCGAAGCGAACCTCTCCGCGCAACTCGCGGCGGAGGCGCTGGTGGAGCGCCCCGCCTTCCAGAGAACCGCTCACGTCGGGGCCACCGCCTGGCGCGCGGGACGAAGACGCTGGATCACTCCGGTGATCAGCGGCCAGAAGAGCAGCAGCAGCGCCAGGGAGCTGATGGTCGCCGACAGCGGATGAGACCAGAACACGCGGAGGTCTCCCCGCGAACCCAGGATGGCCTGACGGAAGGCGTCCTCCGCCCGGTCGCCGAGGACCACCGCCAGCACCAGGGGGGCCAGCGGGTAATCGAGCTTCTTGAAAACGTAGCCCAACACCCCGAACACCAGCATCAGCCACACGTCGAACATCGCTCCGTGCACGCTGAAAGCGCCGATGGCGCAGGCCACGATGATCAGCGGGGCGACGATGGCGAACGGGATGCGGAGGATCGCCGCGAAGAGGGGAACAGTGGAGAGCACCACCACCAGCCCGGCGACATTTCCCAGGTACATGCTGGCGATGAGGCCCCACACGAAGTGCGGCTGCTCCACGAACAGGAGTGGCCCCGGCTGAAGCCCCCACACCATCAGCCCGCCGAGAAGCACCGCGGCGGTGGCCGACCCGGGAATGCCCAGGGCCAGCATCGGAAGGAGCGCGCTGGTTCCGGCCGCATGCGCCGCGGTCTCCGGAGCCACCACGCCTTCCAGCGCCCCCTTGCCGAAGCGATCCGGGTCGCGGGCAAACTTCTTCGCCAGCCCGTAGCCCATGAAGGAGGCCGCCACCGCGCCCCCGGGAGTGATGCCGAGCCAGCAGCCCACCGCCGAGCTGCGGAGCAGGGTCAGCCAGTAACGAGGGAGCTGGCGCCAAGTCTTCAGCACCACCTGGAGATCGAGCGCCGCTTTCTTGCCCTTGAAGGCCAGTCCCTCCTCCAGGGTGATGAGGATCTCGCTGATCCCGAAGAGGCCGATCACCACCACCAGGAAGTCGAATCCGCGGAGGAACTGACCAATGCCGAAGGTCATCCGAAGCTGCCCGGAGATGGTGTCCATCCCCACCGCGGCCAGCCCGAAGCCCAGCGCCATCGCTGCCACGATCTTGAGGCGCGAGCCCTTCCCCATCCCCACGAAGCTGCAGAAGGTGAGGAGGTAGACCGAGAAGAACTCCGGCGGCCCGAACTTGAGGGCGAACCTCGCCACCAGCGGAGCGAGGAAGGTGATCAGCACTACCCCGCTCAGCGCGCCGATGAACGAGCCGGTGAAGGCCGAGGTCAGCGCTTCGCCCGCCCGACCCTGCTGCGCCAGTGGGTAGCCGTCGAAGGTGGTGGCCACGCTCCACGCCTCGCCGGGGATGTTGAAGAGGATGGAGGTGATCGCTCCGCCGAACAGCGCTCCCCAATAGATGCAGGAGAGGAGGATGATCGCCGAGGTGGGCTGCATGCTGAACGTCATCGGCAGGAGGATGGCGACCGCGTTGGGCCCTCCCAGGCCGGGGAGCACGCCGACCACGATCCCAAGGAGGATCCCGATCAGCATCAGGCCCAGGTTGTACCAGCTGAGCGCGACCGAGAAGCCCTGCAGCAGATGGACGAGATCGACCATGGGCCTAGTGCCCCGACCGGGGTGGACTGATCGCTGCGATGGCCGATCCTCTCGCTGCGACGCGCAGACTCGGCCCTGCGCTGCTCGATGTGCCACGAGGCACGCCTCCGCTGCTCGGTCCTCGTGTGCGCCGTCTTGCTTCGGTCTCTGCCATCTCGCTGTGCTCACTCCACCCCGGTCGGGGCACTAGTAGCCGAAGAGGGCCTCCAGCGGACCCTTGGGCATCGGGACCGCAAACTTGATCTCGAAGATCCAGAAGAGCACCGCGGCGCCGACCACCCCGGTGAGCACGCTCTTCCACACCGGATACTTGCCGATGACCTTCATGAAGGCGGCGACGAAGAGCGCCGAGGCGACGTACATCCCGGTGAGCTGAATCAG
>JBKPMY010000195.1:0-21591 GCA_046732375.1 Myxococcota bacterium | reverse complement strand
GGGTGGAGCCGCCGGAGCGCCGGTCTGCGCGGGCGCCGGGCTGGTCTCGGGTGCGGAGCCGCCGGCGGGCGCGGCTCCGGACGCCTGCGCCACACCCGGCCCGCCGGAGCGCGCCCCATCGTCCAGCCCGACGTTCTGCAGCGGGTACTCTTGCCCCAGCGTGGTCTGCCCGTTCCCGACCTGGGCGATCTCCCGGACGGTGAGATCGAGATCGAAGGTGTTCCCGAAGAGGCCCTGACCACCCCAGACCAGGGTGAAGCGGGCATCGCCGGTCTGACCAGGCGAGACGACGAACTTGTCGTCCGCGCGCCCGGAGATGAGCCCGATGCCTCGCACGTCACCGTCCTTGACGACGTAGCGGTTCCCGCGATCGTCGGTCGCTCCGCCCGAGCCGACGACGTACCCGAGCACCAGCGGCCGATTGAGCTTGTTGCGGAAGCGGAGAGTGGTGGTCACCACCTTCCAAGAACCCTGGAGGCTGACGCGGAACTCGACGACCGACATCGCGAAGGCGTTCACCTCGGTGCAGGAAGCGTCTCCCCCGCAGACGGAGGCGGCCGCAGCCGGAGCGCTCGACCCGCCGCCAGCAGCGCTCGCGCCGCCACCGGCGGGCGGAGGGAGGCTCCGCGCCTTGGAGATCACCGGCGCGCTGACCCGGCCCGGGCAGAGCACCTCCCATTGCTGCGAGAGGGCCAGACCGCCGCTCGCGGTATCCCGACCCACGACTCCGTCGGCGCCCTTCCAGCGGGTACGACCGGCGCCGACGTCCGAGTTGTCCCAGAGGCCATCGAGCACGTACGACTTCCCGTCGAGCGGCTCGAGCTTGCCCACGGTGCAGTCGGCACGGACGGTGTAGGTCTTGCCCAGCTGGGGCTTCAGCTCCTTGGTGCACGCCGCGATGGCGGCGTCCGCCTTCGCCGGGTCGCCTTTCCCGGCCTCCTCGCTGCAGAGCATCTTGAGTGACTCCGACGTGATCTTGGCCGTCGCCGTGGCCTGGGCGGTGCCCACGCCCGACTTGGAGGTGACCATGGGGCTGGGCCCGTCGGTGGAGGCGAGCCACTCGCTGCTGGAGCCGGCGAGGGCGGGCGCGGCCAGGAGAACGCCTGCGATCAGCAAGGCAGCGTGAACACGGCGGGCCGGGTGCGCGCCTGCGCGGCGGTTCCGGGTGAGAGAGGTCGACATCGGGCTCCTCCGGGTGACGACTCCAGCCCTCCATGCGCAGGAACGGACGCCGGGCCGTCACACCGCCGCCCGGCCAGAGTTCAGGGCCCGCGGGGACCCTTCCCGAGGCGGGGTACCCATGACGAGATGCCCCAAGACATGGTGCCAGACACCTCGTTACGGAACGGATGCCGGGCCGTCACACCGCCGCGCCCGGCCGGAGGTCAGGGCCCGCGGGGACCCTTCCCGAGGCGGGGTGCCCATGACGAGATGCCCCAAGACATGGTGCAAGACATGGTGCCAGACACCTCGTTACCCGACACCTCGTTACCCGGGCCGTGCCCGAGGCGGAGGCCCAGGACGAGGTGCCCACGAGGTGCGCCCACGAGGTGCCAGACACCTCGTTACCGGACACCTCGTTACCGGGGCGGAGGCCTGACTGACGAGGTGCCAGACACCTCGTGAGGACACCTCGTGAGCCCGCGGTGAGCGGCCCGTAAGCACCCGGATGGACTGGGAGAAATCGAAAACGAGAAAACGAGGTGTCAGACACCTCGTAACGGACACCTCGTAACGGCCGGATCACTTCGTCGTGAGGCTCGAGGCAGCGGCGAGCTCGGCCTGGAAGCGGTCCGCGTCGGCGGGCCGACCCAGCGCCCGGTACGCGGTGACCAGGTCCTGGCGCGCCATCGTGACCCACGTGGCCTGCGGGTTCTTGCGCTTCACCAGGAGCTCGTACCCCGCCCGGCTCTGAGCCTCCGCCTCCGCCGTCCGTCCCGCCAGGAGCAGCACGTGCCCGAAACGCACCCGCCCGACGCCCTGGAGCGGGTGGTCTTCCGGAAGCGTCTCCCGGTAGATCTGCAGAACCCGGCGGAACATCTCCTGCGCCCGGTCGGGGTTTCCGCGCCGCTGTTCCACGTCGGCCAGGTTCGAGAGCGCGACCCCGATGACGTAGTGCTTGCCGTGGTGGACCTCCTCGTAGATCGCCGCCATCCGGCCGAAGTCGGCCGCCGCGTCGTCCAGCCGGCCCTGGTCGCGGGCCACGATCCCCAGCTCGTTCAGCGTGGACGCGACGCGCGGATGGACGGGCCCGTACACCCGCTCCTGGGTCGCGAGCGCACGGGTCAGCAGCTCGCGTGCCTCGTCCCGGCGCTCCAGCCTGAGGAGCGCGCGGGCGAGGATGGTCTGCGCCGAGGCCGTCTCCGGATGGTCGGGACCGTACCAGGCGGTCATGATCTCCAGCGCCTCGCGGTCCCACCGCTCGGCCGCCGCGTAGTTCCCGGTCTCCAGCTGCACCGCACCGAGGTTGATCAGGTCGTCCGCCACGTGCGGATGGCGTGGCCCGTAGAGCCGGCGGTCCACCTCCAGAACCTTCTGGTTCAGCTCATCGGCCTTCGGGTACTGCCCGGTGTAGAAGTGACAGTTGGCCAGCTCGGTCAGGCTCGCTGACAGGTCGCCCTCCAGGCCGGGGCGACCGGTCTGGAGCCGCACCGCCTCCTCGAGCTCGCGGATCGCATCCGGGTACCGACCCGCATTCTCCAGCACGCGGCCCAGCGCCGAGATCGCCCTCGCCACCTCGGGATCGTTCCGTGGCAGGTGTCGGCGCAGCATGGCCAGCCCTTCCCGGATCTGCCGCTCGGCGTCGTCGTAGTGTCCGCGAGCGCTGACGAGCTGCCCGCTGGCGACCAGGGACCGCGCCACGTCCGGATGGTCCGGGCCGAACGCCGTGCGCCGCAGCTCGAGCGCGCGGGTGAGCAAGGTCTCCGCCTGGTCCAGGCGACCCAGGTTCTGGGCGATGCCTCCCAGCGTCTGCAGCAGCTCTGCCTGCACCGCAGGCTCGGCGTCGAGGGACTGCGCTTCGCGGACGCCCCGGTCCACGAGATCCACCACCTTCATGTCGGAGGAGGGACCCACCTCGCCGGTCCCTCCCTCGAACAGCTGAAGCATGAACTGCTGGATGCGCTGCGTCCTCGCGGCCTCGGCGGCCACCGCATCACGAGCTCGCGCCAGCCGGAGCGCGGCGTACGCCGTCACCCCGAGCACCGCCACACCCACCGCGGAGGCGACCAGCACGCCCCGGGCGTTCCGCCGAAGCAGCTTCCCCGCGCGGTAGGCCAGCGAGTCCGGGCGGGCGTCCAGCGGCTCCCCGGCCAGATGGTGGTCGAGATCCCGGATCAGCGCCTCGACCGACGGATACCGGCGCGCCGGGTCGCGCTGCATCGCTGTCAAGGTGAGCACGTCCAGGTCCGCCCATGCGGCGCGGCCCGCCTGGACCGGTCGGCCCGCGATCTGGGAGGGCCGTGGAGGCTCCTGCTCCAGCACCCGTCGCGCTGCCTCGTGAGGCTGCAGGCCGGTGAGGTCGAACGGGAGCCGCCCCGCGAGCAGCTCGAAGAGCAGCACCCCCAGCGCGTAGACGTCGGTCTCGACGCTCACCCGACCTCCCTCGACCTGCTCGGGCGCGGCGTAGGCCGGGGTCATCAGGCGCAGACCGGTGCGGGTCGGATCCGTCCCCGGCCCGGTCGGGTCGATCTGCTTGGCGATGCCGAAGTCGAGCAGCTTCACCGAACCGTCGGCCTTGACCAGGATGTTGGAGGGCTTGAGGTCCCGATGGATGACCGCATGCCGGTGCGCATGCTGCACCGCCTCGCACACCGCCCGGAACAGACGGAGCCGTTCGGCCAGCCCGCAGCCCCGGGCGCGGCAGTACTCGGTGAGCGGGACGCCCTCCACGTACTCCATCGCGAACCAGGGCGTGCCGTCGGGCAGCGCCCCCGCGTCGTGGAGCTGCGCGATGGCCGGGTGGTCCAGCTGGGCGAGGGTGCGCTGCTCGGAGAGGAAGCGCGCCCGGCGCGACGGTGAGACCCAGGCGTCACGGAGCAGCTTCAGCGCTGCACGACCACCCACGTCGTCTCGCTCGACGAGGTAGACGACGCCCATCCCGCCCTCGCCGAGCAGGCGCAGCACCCGGTAGGGCCCCACCCGTCCCGGCGTCTCGGATCCGAGCAGCAGGTGGCCGGCGACCTCCGGCAGCGATCGGTCCAGGAACGAGCCCGGGGTCCGATCCTCGACCAGCAGCGCCTCCACCTCCGCCACCAGCGCTGGGTCTCCGTCCGAGCTCGCCTCGAGGAACCTGTGCTGCTCCGCTGCCGGCAGGTCCGCCGCGGCGTGGAACAGGTCCTGTACCCGCCGCCAGCGCGACCGGCCGGAGGGTGGGTCAACCGGTGTGCCGGAGCTCATGGGCCAGGAACGCGCGGGCCGCGCGCCAGTCTCGCAGGACAGTGGCCTCGGAGATGCCGAGGACCTCGCAGGTCTCGCGCACGTCCAGACCACCGAAGAACCGGCTCTCGACGATGAGCGCCTGGCGCGGCTCGAGCCTGGCCAGCGACTCCAGCGCGGTGTCGAGGGCGAGCACCTGCTCCGAGCCCACCTCGGGTGGAAGCGTGTCCTCGTCGAAGGTGACCAGCGGCGCGCCACCGCCGCGCTTGCGCGCCGAGCGACGCCGGGCCGCCTCCACCAGCACCTGACGCATGGCGCGCGCGGCGATGCGCTTGAAGTGGGCCGGTGAGGTGGCGGCGAACTCCGGCGACGAGGCCAGCTTGAGCCAGGCCTCGTTCACCAAGGCAGTGGGGCTGAGCGTCCGGCTCGGATCGTCACGGCGCACCGTCGCCGCGAGCCGACGCAACTCGTCATAGGCGGCGGTGAACAGGTGGTCCCGTGCCCCAGCGTCGAGGACTCCAGACGATCGGGGTCCTGCTCGGGCCATGACGGGTTCCGTCCTGTTTCTGCGCACCGGAGGACGTAGCACGCGCAACGGAGCGCGAGCAATTGGAGGGTTGGACAACATGAGAGCTGCGCTCGGGATGATGGCCGCCGCGGTCCTGTGGGCGGCCTGTGGCGGGGGCGAAAACAACCCAGGGGGCGGGGGAGGAGGAGGCGGGGGCGGGGGCGGGGGCGGCGGCCCGATGACCGCCACCATCGACGGTCAGGCGTTCTCGGCGGATCAGATCGCGACCGCGAACGCCCAGACTTCCAGCGGAGTGGCCGCGTACACCCTCACCGGAGGGCGCGGAACCTCGGGGTCCAACTTCCAGGTCATCACCATGAGCCTCTGGAACATCTCCGGCCCCGGGACCTACCCCCTCGGTGTGAACGCCACCAACTTCGGGGGCATCGCCTCGGTGACGGAAGGCGCGACCTCCTGGACGACCCCCCTCGACGGCGTCGCCGGAACCATCACCATCACCACACTGGGGGGGGGACGGATCGCCGGGACCTTCAGCTTCACCGCAGCCCAGATCTCGAACCCCAGCTCCACGAAGCACGTGACCAACGGCTCGTTCAACATCGCGCTCACCGGCACACCGGGGACGGTTCAGCCGTACCAGGGCAGCAGCATGAAGGTCACCCTGGGAGGCACCGAGTGGATCGGGGCGACGATCGTCACCGTCGCCAAGACCGGAGGTGTCTACAGCTTCGGGGGGTCGTCACAGACGGGGGGCGCGGGCGCCGGCATCTCCAGCGTGCAGATCACCCTCGGAGGGGTGACTGGCCCGGGCACCTTCCAGATCGGCGGCACCAGCGTCAACCAGGTGCATGTGACCATCGCCAGCACCGCCTACAACTCGGGCATCTCCGGCTCCTCCGGCTCGGTGGTCGTGACCTCGGTGGATGCCAACCGGCTGAAGGGAACGTTCACCGGAACCCTCGCCGCCGGAAGCGGACCGGGGCTGGCCGTCACCAACGGGACCTTCGACATCGGCCTCGGCCCGCCGTAGCTCAGGCCGCGGTCTTCTCGCAGGCGGCCGCGCAGGCTCGACACGACTCCATGCAGCGGCGGCAGATGTCGTGGTGGCCTGCGTGAGGTTTGCAGGCCGCCTCGCAGTCCCGGCACACCTGTCCGCAGACCCGGGCGATCTCCTTCAGCCTCGGCGAGCCCTGCGCGGATGCGGTGACCAGCGCTCGGCACATCGAGATCATCATCGTCACCGATTGCGCACACCCGGCGAGCGACGTGTCACCTGCCGCGAGCTCTTTCAGGCAGTGCGCCTGGCACACCTCGCCGAGCTCGATGCAGTCGCTGGCCAGCTGCACCAGCCCAGGACCCTTCGCCTGGGCGGGACCGGCGTCGGGCGCTGCCCGGGACGCTCCTGCGAGGGCGACGGCGCCGGTGGCGAGCACGAATTCACGTCGATGCATGGAACTCTTCCTCCGATGGTCAGCGGACTTCAGGCTACCGCGATCATGCACGCCGCTCCCACCGGCGGAGAGCCGCGCTCAACGTTTCCTCGAGCACCTGCGCCGCGCGCCGGACTCGAGGCGAGGGGCGGCTCTCCCCGCGGTGCACCAGGTAGAGCGCACGGGGCGGGAGCTCGGGGAGCGCGGCAACAGGGACCAGCTCCGGCACGAGCTCCTCGCTGCCCACCGGCAGCACGCCCAGACCCA
Source organism: Myxococcota bacterium (assembly GCA_046732375.1). Classification (GTDB taxonomy): domain Bacteria; phylum Myxococcota; class Myxococcia; order Myxococcales; family Myxococcaceae; genus RPRB01. The sequence goes on along the minus strand of JBKPMY010000195.1, from coordinate 14,988 downwards.
CTCCGGCCTGCACCGCGGAGAGGAACACCGGGACGCTGTCGGTCCGCAGCGCTACCCGGGCTCCGGCCCGTGCAGCGGCGTGCAACCAGCGTCCCGCATCGGTCCGGGCCTGCGCGCCGATGAGCAGCACCACCCGGTGTCCGACGAGCGCATCGGTGCGGGCCGGCCGGCCGTGATCCAGCAGGTACGCCTCCGAGGCGTAGAGGGCCTCGGCAGTGAGGCCGAGCTCCCGCGGGGGCTGGCCGTGCGCCGACGGTCGGCGCGCCGTCACCTCCAGGTCGACCTCCTGGCTCGATCTTCCCGTCACCAGCTCCAGGGTGACGGCGCCCAGCTTCCGGGCGAGATCGGCGGCGGACGCCGGCAGCCATTGCGCAGCGAAGGTCTCGCTGACGCGGAGGCGGACGGGCGGGCCGGGAGGCACGCGTGGAAGGGCGCGCTCCACCCTGGCCATCTCCTCGGCCATGCGCTCGCCGGTCCGGATCGCGCTGCGCCCGGCGTCGGTGGGCAGCAGGCGTGCCTCCTCGCGGACGAAGAGGGCCGCGCCCGCCGAGCGCTCCACGCGCTTCAGCTCCGCCTCGAGCGCTCCCGGAGCCATCCCCAGGGCTCGCCCCGCGCCGGCGAGCGTGCCGTGCCGGGCGAGGGCGAGCACCAGCCGGAGCTGCTCCCAGGGAAGGACCACCTCCCGAGCCTCCCCCGGGATCTGCAGTCCCGCAACGTCCGGTCCGGCCACTCCCCCGGGTCGGTCAGCCGTGGAATGGCATGGGGACGACGCCGGGCACCGTGGTCACTCGCTCCAGCCATCTCCGGATCGCCGGATAGCCTTCCAGCGAGAAGCCGCCCTCGGGGGCAACGTGGGTGTAGGCGTAGAGCGCGATGTCCGCGAGCGTCGGCTCCTGGCCCACCAGGAAGGGTGTGCTCGCGAGCGCCTTTTCCATCACCGCCAGCGCGGCATGTCCCCGGGCCGTGCGCTCGACGATCTCCTGCGCCTTTTCCTGGGCCTTGCCGGCGTACTTCACCCAGAAGCGCACGGTGGCGACGTACGGCTCGTGGCTGTACTGCTCGAAGAAGAGCCACTCGTAGGTCTTGGCCCGCAGGTACGGGTCCGACGGAAGCCAGGGCGTGCTCTCGCCTAGGTGGAGGAGCATCGCGTTGGACTCGGCGAGCGTCCGGCCGTCGGGGAGGACCAGCAGCGGGACGCGACCGTTGGGGTTGAGCTTCAGGAACTCGGCCGTGCGGCTCTCGCCCTTGAGGATGTCCACCTCGATCCAGCGGAACGGCAGCCCGCGGGCGTGGAGCATCACCGCCGGCTTCCAGCAGTTGCCCGAGATGGAGTTGCCGTAGAGCGTGTGCATGACTCAGTCTCGCCCGGGCGCGATCGCCGCGACCAGCACAGTCCGGGGCCGGTCCGCGGATCCTGCCGGCACCATCTGCGGGGTCATCCCTCCCGCAGCGTCGTCATCGGGTCGATCCGGGCGGCGCGGCGAGCGGGCAGGTAGCTGGCGAGCAGGGCGGTCGCCGCGAGGACCAGCGCGGTTCCCCCGAACACCAGGGGATCGGTCGGGCTCACCGAGAAGAGGAGCGACCGTGCCAGGCGAGTCACCACCGCCGCGCCAGCGAGCCCCAGGAGCACGCCGAGGCCGGCCAGCGCAAGGCCACGCACGACGAACAGCCGCAGCACCGCCCGCGGCAGCGCCCCCACCGCGAGGCGGATCCCGATCTCCCGGGTTCGCTGAACGACGCTGACCGCGATCACTCCGTAGATGCCGATCGCCGCCAGGACCAGGGCGATCGTGGCGTAGAGGCCGAGGAGGATGGTCCGGAGCTTTGGAGCGGCCACGGCACGGGCCACCCCGGTCTCGAACGTGGAGACGTTCGCCAGGGGCTGATCGGGATCGAGTCTCCGGAGCTCGGTGCGCATTGCGGGGACGATCGAGAGGGGCTCACCCTCGGTGCGCACCGTGAGCTGCATCTGCAGCTGACCTTCCGCTCCCTGGGCGTAGGGGGCGTACACCACCGGCGTGGGGCCCTTCTCCAGTGCGTCGTACGGAACGTCCCCGGCCACTCCGACCACGGTCAGCTTCTCGGGCCGGTAGTCGGCGGGAAGGGAGGCCCCGGGCAGCAGCTCCCGGGGAGGGTTCACCGAGATCAGCTTGCCGAGCGGGTCCTCGGTTCCCCACGTTCGTCGGGCCAGTTCCTTGCTGACGATGGCCACCCTGGGGGCGCGCAGATCGTCGGCGCGGGTGAAGGCGCGACCACGCACCGGAATTCCGAGCGCCCGGAAGTAGCTCCCGGCGACCGGCCGGTACTCGATGGTCGGGAGCTCGCCGATGCTCGCGGGGAGCGGCCGATCCCAGGCGACGAGATATTTCCCCCAGCCGTCTCCTCCCAGAGGGAGGCCGGAGACCGCGCCGGCAGCGCGAATGCCCGGAAGGCGTTCCAGGGCCGAAAGGAGATCTTCGAAGAAAACGCTGGCTCTCTCTGTGGACCCGGGACGGAGGGCACGGGCCAGCTCCTGATCCTGGTACTTGCTGGCGGGGAGGGCGAGTTCCGCCGTCACGACGCCGCGGGGCTCGTGCCCGAGGTCCACGCGCAGGAGCTGGTGCAGGCTCTTGAGCGTCAGGCCGGCACCGGTGAGGAGGACGAGCGAGAAGGCGGTTTCCGCCACCACCAGCGCTGCGCTCAGCCGCCGGTGTCCACCCGCCGCGCTGCGAACCGTCTCCCCCAGCGACTCCGCGAGCCGGACCGACGATCCCTGCAGGGCGGGCGCGAGGCCGAACAGCACCGCGGTTGCAAGCGATGCCAGGAGGGCAAAGCCCAGGACTGGCCAGTCCATCCCGATGGGCTGCAGTCGGGGAAGCGCATCCTGGCCGAGGCCGTTCACCCCCCGCAGGATCGCCAGCGCGAGGAGGAGGCCGACCAGGCCGCCCACCAGGGCCAGGACCAGACTTTCCACCAGGAGCTGGCGCAGGAGCGCTCCTCGGCTGGCTCCCAGCGCGGCGCGGATCACGATCTCCGTCCGGCGCGCCGCGCCCCGCACGAGCTGGAGATGGGCCAGGTTGGCGCAGGCGATGAGCAGCACCAGCCCCACCGCGCCGAACAGGACCAGCACCGCCGGGCGGACACCGGCCACCACCACCTCCAGCAGCGGCGTCCCGCTCATCCCGAAGTGGCGCGACTCGGGGAACTGGGCCCGGATGCGCTCCCCGAACTGCTGCAGCTCCAGCCGGGACTGCTCCACCGTCACGCCGGGGCGACGGCGCCCGATGGCGCTCAGGAAGTAGTTGTTGTGCGAGTTCATGTTGTCGCCGGGCTCGAAGGCCATCGGGACAAAGAGCTGGGCCTCGCCATCCAGCCAGGTGAATCCGGCGGGGAGCACTCCAACGACGAGGTACGGCTCCCCGTTCAGGCTGAGCGTGCGGCCCAGGACGTCGCGAGCCCCCGCGAAGCGCGAGCGCAAGAAGGCGTCGGTGAGGACGACCCGCCGGTGGGCGCCCCACACCTCGTCTTCCCGGTCGAAGCCACGGCCCAGGACCGGGCTCACCCCGAGGACGGTGAAGAGCTCGGCGGACACGATCCCGGCCCGGATGCGCTCGGGCTGCTCGCCCCCGGTGAGCACGACAGGCCTACCGTAATAGGCGCCGACGTTGCTGAAGCTCCGCTGCTCGGCGCGCACCAGGTAGAAGTCCGGCGGGGAGTTGACGATCGCCTCCCCGGTCTGGAGCAGGATGGTCTGGATCTTCACCAGCTCGTCGGCGTTTCGGTAAGGCAACGGGCTCAGCAACACCGAGCTGGTGACGCTGAACATCGCCGTGTTCGCGCCGACACTCAGCGCCAGCGCGAGGACGGCGATCGCGGTGAACCCGGGCGCCTTGAGGAGGCGCCGGACCGCGAGCCGGACCTCCTGGAGGAGCGCTGCCATGGTCGCCGGCGCACGCAACGAGCGTGCCCGTGGGCAGTCCCGGAGTACCCCGACTCTCCGAGACCCTCGCCGGGGCGACTGTCCGCACCTGGGACGACGCTGTCCGCTCCCGGAGCAACCGGAGCGCCGCCCGCGGGAAGGAAGACTGACCGCCGGGCTCCGGTCACACCGGCACGGCGAAGTCGCGGAGCGCCTGGTTGAGCGAGGTCTTCCGGTCCGTGCTCTCCGAGCGCTGGCCAATGACCAGCGCGCAGGGAACCCCGTAGGTCCCGGCCGGGAACTGCTTCGGGATGCTCCCAGGGATGACGACGCTCCTCGCCGGGACCCGGCCCCGCCACTCGCGCGGCTCGGGACCGGTGACGTCGATGATGCGGGTGCTGGCGGTGAGGACGGTGTTCGCGGCGAGCACCGCCTCCTCCTCGACCAGCACCCCTTCCACCACGATCGCCCGGCTGCCGATGAACGCACCGTCCTCGACGATGACCGGGCGCGCCGATGGAGGCTCCAGCACTCCGCCCAGGCCCACGCCCCCGGAGAGGTGCACGCCCTTGCCGACCTGAGCGCACGAGCCCACCGTTGCCCAGGTGTCCACCATGGTTCCGGCGCCCACGCGCGCGCCGATGTTGACGTAGCCGGGCATCACCACCGCCCCGGCCTCGATGTACGCGCCGTACCGCACCGTTCCCGGAGGCACCACCCGCACTCCGGCCTTCGCCAGGTCCTTCTTGAGGGGCAGCTTGTCGTGGAACTCGAAGGGCCCCACCTCCCAGACCTTCATCTCCGCGATGGTGAAGTAGAGGAGCACGGCCTCCTTCAGCCAGGCGTTCACCGTCCAGCCGGCAGGGCCCTTCTCCGCGATGCGCAGCGTGCCCTGGTCGAGCCCGGCGATCGCCGCCAGCACCGCCTCGCGGTGCTCGGGCCTCCCGAGCAGGGCCCGGTCGGCGTACGCCGCGGTGACGAGCGGTTCGAGCGGGTGGGTCACGGAGCCTCCTGCATCCCGGCCAGCCGCCGGATGCTGCGGGCGATGATGTCCGGGACCTCTTCCTGGAGGAAGTGGCCGGCGTCGGTTTCGGTCACCCGAGCGCGCGGGAGCGCCCGGACATGCCGCACCAGCGCCCCACCGAGGAGCGGGTCCTTCCTCCCCCAGACCAGCTCCACCGGACCCGGGAACGCCCGGAGCCAGGCCTCGACCTCGCGGAGCCCCGGCACGCTGGGGTGATCCGGCCCATCGGGCACCATTCGCGCCAGCCCGAGCGGCGCAGCCCGATCGGTCAGTTTGCGGAACGGCCAGCGGTACGCACGCGCGACGTCGCCCGAGATGCTGCGGGGATCGGCCTGCACCCGGCCCAGCCAGCCCAGCGGAAAGCCCATCGCCCGGAAGAGCACCTGGGAGAGCACCGGCGTCCGCGCAAGGCGGTGGAAGCCCTTTCCCCGGAATCGCCCGGGAAGGACGACACCGGTGTTCAGCAGGCACACCGCCGAGATACGCACGCTCGGGGCCCGCGCCGCGGCAAGAAGCCCGATCGGTCCGCCCCAGTCCTGCACCACCAGGATCGGGTCCTGCAGCCCGCGAGCCTCCATCCACGCGGTCAGCGCGGCGGCGTGGCGGTCCAGCCCGTGCCATGCGACTGCACGTGGCTTGGAGCTCCGGCCGCATCCCAGCAGGTCCGGGGCGAGGAGCCGCAGCCGCTGCCCCTCGAGCGCGGCGAAGACCTTCCTCCACAGGAAGCTCCAGGTGGGGTTGCCGTGCACGCAGACCACGTCCCGTCCGCGCCCGCTCTCCACCCAGGCCATGGCTCCGCCCGGAACGCCCTCGACCGCGGGCGGATACGGGAACTGCGTCGAGAGCCACCGAGGTTCGTTCATCTGCTAAGGGGGCGAACGATGATTTCGCTGGTGATTCCGGTCTACAACGAGAAGGCCTCGCTGGAGGAGCTGCTCCGCCGAGTCGTGGCAGTGGACATGCCCAAGGAGCTGATCGTCGTCGACGACTGCTCTACCGACGGCAGCAGGGAGATTCTCGCCCGCATCGCCGAGCGCGGGCTCGACGGCCTGGCCGGCGCCCACCCGTTGAACATGAACCGCCTGGAGGTGCTCTTCCAGGAGACGAATCAGGGGAAGGGCGCGGCCCTCCGGCGGGGATTTGCAGCGGCGACGGGTGAGGTGGTCGTCGTGCAGGACGCGGATCTGGAGTACGACCCGCGCGAGATTCCCCGGCTGGTCGGCCCGATCCTCGACGGGCACGCCGACGTGGTCTTCGGCAGCCGCTTCATCGGCGAGACGCGGCGGGTCCTGTACTACTGGCATGCGGTGGTGAACTGGGGGCTCACCACGCTCTCCAACATGACCACCGGCCTGAACCTGACGGACATGGAGACTTGCTACAAGGCGTTCCGGCGCGAGCTCCTGCAGTCCCTCCGCATCGAGGAGGACCGGTTCGGCTTCGAGCCGGAGATCACCGCCAAGGTCGCCCGCGCGGGCGCGCGGGTCTACGAGGTCCCGATCAGCTACCACGGCCGGACCTACGAGGAAGGCAAGAAGATCGGCTGGAAGGATGGGTTCCGGGCGCTCTACGCGATCGCCAAGTACTCGCTGAAGCGCTGAGCCTGGACGATGGCGCGCCCTGCGAGCTTCCATGCGCGTCCCCGGGCTGCAGGAAAGCGATGAGCACGTGGCTCGTTCTGAGGTTCGGAAGTCGGTGAAGTTCAGCTGGAGGAACGATGCGTTCAGCTCGCTGGGCAGTGCTGTGCTCCCTGATCGTGCTCGGCTGTGCGCAGACGCAGGTCACGACGGCACCAGCGCCGGCTCGCCCCGATGCGGGAGTGCAGGCCGCCTCCGCGGTTGCGCCACCGCCGGACCCGGTGGTTCCCGGAGCCCCTCCTCTGGTCCACTTCGATCCCTCGCAGGTCGATCCCTCCGTCGATCCGTGCATCGACTGGTTCGCGCACGTCTGCTCCCGGTGGACGGCGGCGAACCCCATCCCACCCGCGGAGGTGTACTGGGGCACGCTCTCCAACCTCCAGATCTGGAACGAGACGGTTCTCAGGAACGCGCTGGAGAAGGCCTCGCGGGCGGACGACCAGCGCTCTCCTACCGAGCAGAAGGTCGGCGATTTCTGGGCGGCCTGCATGGACGAGCCGCGCATCGAGGCCGCCGGCGTCTCGCCGATTGTCGCGGACCTGAAGCGCATCGATGCGCTCCGGAGCAAGCGGGGCATCGCCGCGGAGATCGCCCGGCTCCATGCCTCCGTCGCGGGGTCGACCGCGGGGCTCAACAATGCCGACACCCACACCCACGCGGCGCTCTTCGGCTTCGGACCGATGCAGGACTACCGCGACAGCACCCAGGTGGTCGCCAATCTCGACCAGGGCGGCATGGCGCTCCCCAGTCGCGACTTCTATCTCGCGGACAACGCAAAGATGAAGCAGCTGCGGGAGAAGTACCTCCAGCACGTGGAGAAGCTCTTTCGACTCGCAGGTGCCTCGGAGCAGCGGGCCCGGGCGGATGCCGCCGCGGTCCTGCGCATCGAGACCTCGCTCGCCCGTGCGGCGATGGACGTGGTGAAGCGGCGTGACCCCGCGAACGTGAACAACGTGCGCAGCGTGGCCGAGGTCCAGTCCGCGGCTCCCTCATTCGAATGGAAGGCGTACCTCTCGGCGGTGAAGGCGCCGAAGCCGAAGCACCTCATCGTCTCCTCGCCGGACTTCATCCGCGGCGTGGAGCAGACCCTCCGGAAGGAGCCACTGGAGGCGTGGAAGGCCTACCTTCGCTGGTGGACGCTCCACGGCCACGCCAAGTATCTGTCGCGGGCCTTTGCCGACGCGGACTTCGAGTTCTTTGCGAGGACGCTGGCTGGGGCCGAGGAGATCCTCCCCCGCTGGCGGCGCTGCGTCACCTGGGCCGATCGGGACCTGGGGGAGGCGGTCGGCCAGGCCTACGTGGAGGTGGCCTTTCCGCCGGACTACAAGGCACGTGCGCAACAGCTGGTGAAGGCGGTGGAGGTGTCCCTCGGGCAGTCCATCGACCAGAACGACTGGATGGAGGCGGCGACCAAGGCACAGGCGCTGGAGAAGCTCAGGGCCATCGAGGACAAGATCGGCTACCCGGCGCGCTGGCGCGACTACTCGTCGGTCACGATCGGGCGCAACAGCCTGGTCCAGAACGTCCGCGCCGCGACGGCGTTCGAGCTTCACCGGCAGCTGTCGAAGATCGACCGACCGGTGGACCGCACCGAGTGGACCATGACGCCGCCGACGATCAACGCCTACTACGACCCGCAGCTGAACACGATCAACTTTCCCGCCGGCATCCTCCAGCCTCCGGTGTTCGATCAGCGGATGGGCGAGGCGAACTTCGGCGGGATCGGGATGATCATCGGCCACGAGATCGTCCACGGGTTCGACGACCAGGGCAGGAAGTTCGACGCGAAGGGGAACCTGCGCGACTGGTGGACGCCCGAGGACGCTCGCCGCTACGACGAGCGTGGCAAGTGCATCTCGGACCAGTACACGCAGGAGATCCCGGATCTGGGGGTGAAGCAGAACGGGCTCCTCACCCAGGGCGAGGACACTGCTGACAACGGCGGGCTGCGGCTCGCCTACTCGGCGATGGCGAGCACGCTCGCCGCGCAGGGCAGCTCGGTGGAGGCGAAGGGCACCGACGGCCTCACCCACGCCCAGCGCTTCTTCCTCGCCCACGCCTTCGGCTGGTGCAACAGCGTGCGACCGGAGATCGCACGGACACTGGTCGCGACCAATCCCCACTCGCTGCCGAGGTACCGGGTGAACAACGTCGTCGCCAACATGCCCGAGTTCGCGCAGGCCTTCGGCTGCAAGAAGGGCCAGCCGATGGTGCGCGAGAACGCCTGCCGGATCTGGTGAGTCAGAAGCGGATGAGCACCGACTCGGCCGAGCGCTCGTGCGGCCCGTGGTACACCGCCTCGATGTTGTTCCCGTCCGGATCGAGGACGAACGCGGCGTAGTAGTCCGGGTGGTAGCGCCGGACGCCCGGCGCACCGTTCGACGGAGCACCGCTGGCCAGGCCCACGCGGTGGAACTCGTCCACCGCCTCGCGATTCGGCGCCTGGAAGGCCAGGTGCATCCGGCCCGTCCGCTGGCCCTCCGAGTGGCGGCTGTCGTCGCTGGAAACGAACAGCTCGTCCGCCCAGAAGTGGTCCTTGCCCTCGCCGCCCAGCCCGATGCCGAGCACCGACAGCACCGCCTTGTAGAACTTTCGACTGGCGTCGACGTCCCTCACCACCAGGTGGACGTGATCGATGAGCCGGCCGCGGTGCAGCTCCATGGTCATCGCGATCCTCCTCGCCGGAGGGGGTCCGGCGCTCGGTTCCCCCGACCAGGGGGACGCCCACGGAAGCGCGCGGGGGCGCGCCACCGTCCTTGCTAGTCCCCGTCCTGGCTCAGCGGGCAGCAGGCGCGGACGGCGGCGCCGGCCGTGCGGCGAGGCCCTTCGCCTCGGCCGTGCGATCGATGATCGGTCCGATCTGCAGCCCGGTCAGGCCTTCCTGGTCCTTCCTCGGTCCCACCACCACCACGGGCAGCTTCGCCGGATCAAGGTACGCACGCGACACCCGTGCCACCTCGTCGCGACCGAGCGCTCCCAGGCGCGCCGGCAGGGTGGCGTACCAGTCCAGCGGGCGCCCGACGTTGGTCAGTGTGACGAAGGTACTCGCCACCGCGTCGTTGGTCTCCAGCGCCTGCGGGAGCGACTGGAGGATGCCCTCCTTCGCGTGGTTGAGCTCGTCCTCGGTGATGTCCCCGGTGGCATAGGCTTTCAGCACGGCCTCGACGTCCTTGAGCGAGTCCACGGTGTGCTGGGCGACGACCGAGCCACGAACCTGGAAGAGGCCGGTCCGCTTGTTGAAGCCCACCGTGCTGAACATTCCGTAGGTCCAGCCGCGCACCTCGCGGAGCTGGTGGTTGAGCCGGCTGGTGAAGAGGCCCCCCAGGGCCACGTTGGCCGTGCTCAGCGCCAGCGCCTCGGGATGGGTCGCGGAGATGGTGCGCGTGGCGAGCGCCAGCTGACTCTGGGTACCGTCCGACATGTCGATGGTGATGATGCTGCGCGGGCCCTCCTTCGGGAACGGAGGGAGTCGGGACGGGGGGACCGCCTTCGGTCTCCACGCGCCGAAGCGCTCGGCGAGGAGGGCGAGCATCTTCTCGGGCTCGAAGTCACCCGACACCGAGAGGAGCGCGTTGTTGGGCCGGAAGTAGGTGTCGTGGAAGCGCACCAGGTCCTGGCGGCGGATGGACTTCACCGACTCCACCGTGCCTCCCGCCGGCTGACCCCAGGGGTGCTTCGGGCCGTAGAGGACGCGGGCCACCTCGTCGCTGGCCAGCGCACCGGGGTTCCCCCGCCGCTGCTGCAGGCCGGTGAGGGTGATGCCTCGGACCCGCTCCACGTCCGCCGGACGGAAGGCGGGGTTCAGGGCCACGTCGGCCAGGAGGTCCAGCGCCGGCTCGAGCGTGTCGGTCAGGCAGTTGAGATGGATCCGGAAGCCATCCAGGCCCGGGCTCACGCTGAGGATGGCGGCGAGGTCCTCCAGCTGCTCCGCCAGCTGCTGGTTGGTGCGGCTCTTCGTCCCCTCGTCGAGGGCCGCGGCCACGAAGTCGGCCAGGCCGGGCTTGTCCGGCGGGTCGCCATCCACGCCGGTCCGGATCGCGAGCTCGACCACCACCACCGGGATGGCGTGGTTCTCGCGGAGCAGGACGCCCAGACGGTTCGGCAGCGAGCGCTGGACCGGCACCGGAGCCCGGAACGGCGGTACGGCGGCGAGCGGAGCAGGCTGGGTCGCCCTCCACGCATCCGGAGGAGGCGACGGGACGGCGGGCACCGGAGGCTGGGCGGGCTTGCCCGAGGCGCACGCCAGGGCGAGCAGGAGCGGGACCAGGGCCGACAGGCGACGGCGATTCATGGCCGGGCTCCCGGGGCGGCGGCCGCGGCCGGCTCCACGTCCATGACCAGGAGCCGGTCCGGCGGAAGCAGCGTCCGCGCCGCCTCGTGCACCTCTGCGGAGGTGACCGCCCTGTACCGGGCGACGTCCTTGGGGAGGTACCCCGGGTCCCCGGTGAAGAAGGCGTAGGCATTGAGCTGGTCGGCCTTGCCCGAGGCCCGCTCCACCGACCGGACCATCCCTCCCACCACCATCCGCTTCGCCCGTTCGACCTCCGCGGAGGTGGCGCCGTCCTTCCGCAGCTCGGCGAGGACGGACTCGACCTCCTTCCGCAGCTCGGCGACGGTGTGGCCCTCGCGAGCGGTGGCGACGATCTGGAAGTATCCGCCGAGCCCGAGGCTGGAGTTGGCCGCGTAGACGCTGCTGGCGAGCTGCTTCTCCTCGACCAGTCTCCGGTACAGGCGCGAGGTCTTGCTCCCTCCGAGCACCACCGAGAGGATGTCGCCGGCCGCCTCCTCGGGCGCGAAGGGCTTCACCCCGTTCCACACCATCTGGAGCTGCGGAATCCGGGCCACCGGATCCGGCACGGTCTTCTCCACCACCCGGTCCAGCCTGGGCTGGGGCACGTCCGGCCGCTTCGGCTGAGCGCCGCCGGGGAGGTCACCGAAGTACTTCGTCACCAGCTCCCGCACCACCTTGGGATCGAAGTCGCCCACGATGGCCAGGGTCGCGTTGCGCGGACCGTAGAACTCCCGGAAGAACGCCTTGATATCCTCGAGGCTCGCCGCCTGGATCTCCTCGATGCTCCCGATGACGCAGTGAAAGTAGGGGTGCGGCTTCGGGTAGAGCGTGTCGCAGAGCTCGAGGGCCGCACGGCCGTAGGGCTGGTTCTCGTAGCGTTGCCGGCGCTCGTTGCTCACCACGTCCCGCTGGGTCGCGAGCTTCTTCTCGTCCAGGGTGGGGAGGAGGAAGCCCATCCGGTCGGACTCGATCCACAGGGCCGTGGGCAACTGATTTGCCGGAACGGTCGAGAAGTAGTTGGTCCGGTCGAAGTTGGTGCTCCCGTTGGCCGCCCCGCCGAGGCCGGCCCCGATGGAGGCCAGCACCCTGTCCGGATCGGGAACGTGCTGGCTGCCGGAGAACATCATGTGCTCGAAGAGGTGGGCGAAGCCGCTCCGGCCGAGGCGCTGGTTGGCGGCACCCACGTGGTACCAGACGTTCACCGTCACCTGGGGGGCCCGGTGGTCCTCGCTGAGGAAGACCCGGAGCCCGTTGGGCAGGGTGAATTCCGTGTACGGGATGCTCGGCTCGGTGGCGGCGAGGGCGCGCGAGGCGCCGAGGAGAAGAATCAGGCTGACGACGACGGCTCGGGGTCGCACGGGAAGGCTCCTAGCGCGGCCCACCCGGCCAGCGAAAGAGGCGCAGCGGTCGGACGCAGCGAGCAGGCAAGTGCTACAAGACCGTTCCGCTGAACCACCAGGAAATGCTACGTTCTTGGCCCGGAGGCGCCGGCAGGAGAGACAAGACAACGATTCGCGGTCCTCACCCCGGCGGTTCTCCGTCGCTCCCCTGCTGAAGCCCTCGTCCCGGAAACAAGACCCTCGATGCTGGACTGGCTGCACACCCTCTTCTCTCGCGATCTGGCCATCGACCTGGGGACCGCGAACACCCTCATCTACATCCGCGGCCAGGGCATCGTGTCCAACGAGCCCTCGGTGGTGGCGGTCCAGCAGGACGGACGCGGTGCCAAGCGGGTCATGGCGGTGGGCAAGGAGGCGAAGGAGATGCTCGGGCGCACACCCGGGAACATCGTCGCCATCCGGCCGATGAAGGATGGGGTCATCGCCGACTTCGAGATCACCGCGGCGATGCTCCGCTACTTCATCCAGACGGCCCACAACCGGAAGGTGGGCGTGAAGCCGCGGATCATCATCGGCATCCCCTCGGGCATCACCGAGGTGGAGCGGCGGGCCGTCCGGGAGGCGGCGGAGAACGCCGGCGCCCGCGAGGTCTACCTCATCGAGCAGCCGATGGCGGCGGCGATCGGCGCAGGGCTCCCGGTGACCGAGCCGAGCGGCAACATGATCGTGGACATCGGCGGCGGAACCTCCGACGTGGCGGTCATCTCGCTCTCGGGCATCGTGTTCGCCAAGAGCGTGCGCGTCGGGGGCGACAAGCTGGACGAGTCGATCATCCAGTACGTCAAGCGCAAGTACAACCTCCTCATCGGCGAGCGAACCGCGGAGCTGATCAAGATGGGGATCGGCACCGCGTACCCGACCGACGAGGTGATGACGATGGAGATCAAGGGGCGCGACCTGGTCGCCGGCGTGCCCCGGACGCTCACCGTCACCTCGGACGAGGTGCGCGAGGCGCTCGCGGAGCCAGTGAATGGCATCGTCGAGGCGGTGAAGATGACGCTGGAGCGGACCCCTCCCGAGCTGGCCGGCGACATCGCCGACCGGGGCATCGTGCTCGCCGGGGGCGGCGCGCTGCTCAAGAACCTCGACACCCTTCTCCGGGAGGAGACGGGGCTCCCGGTGTTCCTCGCCGAGGATCCGCTCTCGGCGGTGGTGGTGGGCGCGGGGAAGGCGCTCGAGTCGCTCGACATCCTCCGCCAGGTCTGCCACCCGGTGTAGCGGCGCCCGACCTCGGGCCGGGGGCAGGCTCGCTCCCGCGTTGGAACGTGCCTAGCCTTGGCACGGCGCATGGACGGCTCGGGCACCCTCATCAGCAGCCTCCTCACCGGTCTCGGCCTGGCGGGCGCCGCCGGGCTGAACGCGTACATCCCACTGCTCGGCGTGGCAGTGCTGGGCCGGATGCACGTCCTCAGCCTGTCGGCGCCGTTCGACGTGCTCATGCACCCGGTGGCCATCGCCGCGCTGGTGGTGCTGCTCGCGCTCGAGGTGGTGGTGGACAAGGTCCCCGCGGCGGACCACGTGAACGACGCGGTGCAGACCTTCATCCGGCCCGCGGCGGGGGCGCTGCTCTTCCTGGGCGGCAGCGGGGCGGCCGGTCAGGTTCCGCCGCTGGTGCTGCTCCTCGCCGGGCTGGTGACCGCCTTTGGCGTCCACGCCACCAAGGCGGCGGTCCGTCCGGTGGTGAACGTGTCCACCCTCGGCGTGGCCACCCCGGTGGTCTCGCTGCTCGAGGACCTCGTCTCCGCCATCACCACCGTGGTGGCGGTCCTGGTCCCGATCCTGGTGCTGCTGCTGCTCGGCGCCCTGGTCTGGGTGGGGCTGCGATTCGCCAGGAGACGCCGGGCCGGAGCCTGACGGGTTCTCGTGGAGGGGGCCTACTTCTTCGCGGCCTTCTCCTCGACGATGTCCCACTTCCCCTTGGAGTCGATGAAGACCGTGCACCCCGCGGCGTCAGTGCACTTCGTCGTGTGTGGCTTCTTGCCGGTGAATGCGAAGAACGAGCCTGCCGGAAGCGTATGGTCCTGGCCGTCGTTGATCACCATCGTTCCGCTGACCACCGTCACGTGATGATCGGCCGTGTGGTGATGAAGCGGGACATCCGCGTTTCCCGCCAGCTTGGCGAAGAAGCGCGCCGCGCCCTTGCTCGGGTCTCCCTGGACCGGAGCGACCTGGAAGCCTGGCCGGTTCGGAACGTCCGACCACTTGAGATCTCCGGCCGGAGCGAAGACCGCCTTTCCAGTGTCCTTGGCTCCGGCCACCAGAGGAACGAGAAGTGCTGCTGCAACGATCGCTGACTTTGCGATGCTTCTGGTCATTGGATTCTCCCCTCGGGGTGCGAGGCCGGCGCGACGGTCCGGCAGTCGCAGCCTAGCGCCCCGCCGGCGCACAGGAGCCCTATTTCACCAGAGCATGTCCTGATCCTCGGTGACTCCGGGCAGCTCGTCGAGCGTGAGGTCGCGACCACGGAACCGCAGCCTTCCGGAGAAGAAGCCGAGCGGCTGAACGAAGCGGCTCCGAAGCGGGCCCAGGTCGCGGACGTCCCGGTGCGCGTGAAGGGCTCGGAAGGTGACCTGCACCGTGCCATCGCCGGTCTCGATTCGCCAGAGACCCAGCGGGTCCGCGGCGTTGAAGTGGAAGACGGCCGGGCCCACCGGCTCGAGCTGATCGCCGAGAAACAGGACGTTCTCCCCGGCCGACCCCGCGGCCACCTCGTTGAACCCGGCCACCAGGTTGAATCC
>JBKPMY010000194.1:0-6434 GCA_046732375.1 Myxococcota bacterium | reverse complement strand
GAGCTCCTCGACCAGGGCGTAGTACCCCGAGCGCTCCCGCAGGGCGGCAGTCTCGGCCGGAGTGCCTCGCGCCAGGTCGACGACGGCGAATGGCCCGAGCGGCCGCAGGGGCGGCTCGGCGTCGGTCACCGCCCGGACGCGGAAATCGTCGGCTTCCGACACCGTGGACAGCGCCTCCCGGACGGCCCGCGGAGCAGCGGCGGCGCCGGCCCGCCGACAGAAGTCGGAGACGGCAACGGCCACCGGCGTGGGCACGTCGTCAGGCTGGCGTTTGCGTTCCCAGGACGCCATGAAGGGGTCGGATGAGACCAGTAGCATCCCGGTCCGGACGCCACCGTTGGTTTCGATGACTTCGGAACACAATCTAAGCAGAGGGGCAGGTTCGCAAGTCGAAGCGCCCTCCTTGGGAGGGTTGCGCCTCGGCCCCTGGCTGGGGGTGACGCTGTACATCCTGCTGGTCTCCTCGGCAGGGCTCGCCTTCTTCGGCCGCAGCTTCCCGGGGCGGCTCCCCATCGCACTCGAGCGGCTGACGCCATGGGTCTTCGCCGTCTTCGTCGCCTGCTTCGCCGTCTACCGCTTCGGGCTGGCCAGCGCCCGTAAGTACCCGGCCAGCAAGGCGTTTTTCCAGGTCGGACTGGCGGTGGTGGTGTTCCTCCTCCTCCTGCCGTCGTCCCGGGCACCGTACGTCCCTGCCGGGACGGCGCTCGGGCAGGCACTGGTCGATCCGGACCCGCGGCTCCGGGCGCTCGCGGCGGAGGTGGCACGCTACCGGCCCGAGGGACGGGATTATGTTCCCAGCTTGGTCCAGGCCCTCTCGGACCCGGACCCCACCGTGCGCGCGCAGGCGCACGCGTCCCTCGTCCGGTTGACGGGGGCGGACCTCGGGTCTCCAGAGGATCCCGCGGCCGTGGAGGCGTGGAGGCGCCGTTACCCGTGAGCCATCCCGAGACCCGATCGGAGCTTCTCAGTCGCTACATGGCCGAGCACGGCCTGAAGAGCACGCGGCAGCGGAGCCTGATCATCGACACCTTCTTCTCTCTCGGCGGGCACATCACGGTGGAGGAGGTCTGGGCGAAGGTGCGCGAGCAGGACGCGCGGGTGTCGGTGGCCACCGTGTACCGGACGATGAAGTTGCTCCACGAGTGCGGCCTCGCCCACGCCCGGAACTTCGGCGACGGGCAGACCCGCTACGAGGCGGCGGTGGGGCGGCACCACCACGACCACCTCATCTGCACCCGCTGCGGCACCATCGTGGAGTTCGAGAACGACCGCATCGAGGCGCTTCAGGACAAGGTGGCGCGCCAGCACGGGTTCCAGGTCACCTCCCACAAGATGGAGCTGTACGGCTTCTGCGAGTCGTGTCAGCGGGCGATCGCCGGGGGAGACTCCCCGAGGGCCTGATGGCGGAAACCGGGCGGGTTCATCGGCCCTCGCTTGCCTTCGCGGCCGATCTCGGCGTCGCTCGTCGGTCACGGGACCCGAGCCCCGCTCCCTCCTCGCTCCTTGACCTCGTCCACGAAATGGCGTCGCGATCATCCGACCAACCCGCCCGGTCTCCGCCATGAGCATGAGGTCCCCGAGGCGCCATGCGGCCGGGGCCGTCCTTGCCCTGGGTCTGTGGATGGTGGCCGGATGCGCGGGTCAACCCGCGAAACCGCCTCCGAAGGTGGATGCCTCCCCGTACCTGTCGGAGCTGCAGCGGCTCCCGGTGCTGGGGGGCGGGTGGATCGACGGGAGCCAGCTCGCGGGCAAGGTGGTGGTGGTGCAGTTCCTGGCCACCTGGTGCTTCCCCTGCATCGCGACCGCACCCCGGCTGCAGGAGATCTACGACCACAACCAGGCACGCGGGCTGGTGGCGATCGCGGTGGGGATGGACCTCGAGGGCCCTCAGGTCTTGCGGCCGTTCGCTGACCAGCTCGGGCTCCGCTACCCGGTGCTGGTGGCCGACGACGCGCTCCGGAACGGACAGACCGCGTTCGGAAAGGTGGGGCTCCTGCCGACGACGCTGATCATCGGGCGCGACGGGCGGGTGGTGTCGGTCTACGCCGGCGTCGCGGAGCAGGGGACGCTGGAGCCGCTCATCGACGAGGCGCTGAGGAAACCAGCGCCCCGCTGAGGGCGACTGCCGGTCCGTCGACCGGAGCGCCGGCCCAGGGATCGTCCGGCGGAGGTCAGCGCAGGCAACGGGCGGCGGCACGGCCGGTGATCGACCCCTACCTTCACGCCTCGAGGAGGTTCCCATGGCAAGGGCCAACGGGCAGGAGGCGGGGATTCCGTACCGGAAGCTGGGCCGGACGGGGGAGCGAGTCTCGGCCATCGGGCTCGGGGGCTGGCACCTCGCCCTGCCGGGCGTGAGCGAGCAGGTGGCGTTGCGGATCGTCCGGCATGCCATCGACGAGGGGATCAACTTCCTCGACAACTCGTGGGACTACAACGGCGGCGCGAGCGAGAAGCGGATGGGGAAGGCGCTCCAAGGGGGCTACCGGGAGAAGGTCTTCCTGATGACGAAGATCGATGGACGGTCGGGCAAGGAAGCCACGCGGCAGCTGAACGAGTCGCTCCGCCGGCTGAAGACCGATCGGATCGATCTCGTGCAGCACCACGAGATCCTCCGCTTCGACGATCCCCATCGGATCTTCGAGGAGGAGGGAGCAAACGCGGCGCTCGTGGCGGCGAGGAAGGCCGGGAAGCTCCGGTACATCGGCTTCACCGGCCACAAGGACCCCCGCGTTCACCTCTACATGCTGGAGGTCGCCCGCGAGCACGGCTTCACCTTCGACAGTGTCCAGATGCCCTTGAACGTGATGGACGCCCACTACCGCAGCTTCGAGAAGATGGTCCTTCCCGAGCTGGTGCGGCACCGCATCGGTGTCCTGGGGATGAAGAGCCTGGGGAACGGACTGATCCTGAAGTCCGGGACCGTCACCGCCATCGAGTGCCTGCACTACGCGCTGAACCTGCCGACCTCAGTGGTCATCACTGGGTGCGACAGCATGAAGATCCTCGAGCAGGCGCTGGAGGCGGCGCGCACCTTCCGTCCGCTCGGCAAGGCGGCCGTGCGGGCGCTGCTGGCGAGGACGCGAGGGAAGGCAGCGGCGGGCGAGTTCGAGCTGTTCAAGACCACGTCGCTCTTCGATGCGACGGCCGAGCATCCCGATTGGCTCGGAGAGGAGCCGAAGCGCTACCAGGAGCTGATGCCCGGCTGATCGGCCTCGAAGGGACGGGACCGGGGCGCGGGACCGCAATCTCGCCGAAGAGCTTGGTCTGGCCGGCCCAGTGGAGTTGCGCGGTGAGAGCCGCCCCGATCGCGTCGCGCCCGTCCTGGCCAAGTCGCCCGGGCACGCCACGGAGTCGCAGACGTTCGAGGATCGCCGCCGACCAGGCCGTCCGGGGTGTCCTCCCGCGGGGGCCACCCCAGACCGTCCAGGCGGCAGTGGGGAAGCACTCGACCGCGGGCAGGCCAGCCCGGTCGAGCGCGGCGTAGAGCTCGAGCCCCCAGAGCACCCACTCGTGGAACGGGTTCGAGCGGAGTTCCTCCAGGTCCGGAGTGAAGCGGAGCGCGCAGATGCCGGCGCGGACGAACTCGCGCTCGCACGCGCGTGAACGGGCACCGGGATCGGCGGGCCGCCGGGGCGCGTCGACCGCCACGAGCGACGGATGGAGCGGCCGCAGACGATCGACCAGTGCTCGAGCGGTGGGGATGCGCTCGCCGGTGACGACCAGGTGGCCACTGGCGTCGAGGACGGCGAGGTGGAAGCCCTTGCGTCTGCCACCTACGTCCACTCCCGCCCAGCAGGTCGGATCGGTCCTCACGGCCGGGGCCGACCCTAGCAGCGGCTTTCTTGCGGGGTGCAGGCCCACTGCTACGGTCCTGTGTCGGCGATGGACTGGATGCGGAGGTACGGCTGGCGGCTGGCGGCGGCGGTGTCTCTCGTGCTCGCGGTGGTGAGCGCCCTCGAGCCGAGAGGCTTCCGACGCCACGCCCGCCTCCGTGCCCAGGCCGAGGCGCTGTCGCAGCGGAATGCCCAGCTCCGGGAGGAGAACCTCCGGCTCACCCGGGAGATCGAGGGGCTTCGCAACGACCCCGCGGCCATCGAGCGCGCCGCCCGTGAAGAGCTGGGCTTCGTGAAGCCCGGCGAGATCGTCATCCACCTCGAATGAGCCCGCGCCCGGCACGCATTCCGCGCCCGGCGCGGTGGTTCCTCCGGTCCATCGGGCCGGCCTCGGTGGTCGCCGTCGGCTGGCTCCTCGCCCAGGGCCGCTTCCGGGGAGTCGCGGATCCACGCTGGGACGAGGTGGCCGCAGCCGCGGGGCTGGTGGCCGGCATGTGCGTGGCCGGGGTGAGACGCGCCATGCGCGCTCCGAGCAGCACCCGACCCCGGATTCGCGACGATCTCGAGCTCGGCGCTCCGCTGGTCGCCGCCGCGTACATGGTGGTGGGGCTCGCAGGGCCCGGGGTGCATCCCCTGGTCTACGTGGTGATGGCCGGCCTGGTGGGATTCTTCGGGGCACTGCCGGCGGCGTTGCTTCTCGCGCTCACGATGGGCTTCGAGGCGCTGCTGACGCTCCGCTCGGGGTGGATCCCGTTCGCCACGCACGCCGCCTTCCTCGCGCTGTTCGCGGCCATCTACCGCATCGTCCTCAACACGCGGCTGGCGCTGGCCCGTCACGCCGAGCAGGAGGCGGTGAAGGCGCGCATCAAGGAGGTGGAGGAGCGGGCCCGGACCTATCGCCTGGCCAGCGCCGGCAGCGCGGAGCCCGCTCCGGACAGCGGGAGTCAGTGGATGCTCGCCGCGGTGAAGCAGGTGGAGGGTGCGGTGGGCTCGGTGCTGGAGATCGGCGAGCTGGGCCTGCGGACCCACACCTGCGCGGCGTTCCTGCTGGCGCCGGACGACCGCACCCTGCTGCTCCACGACTGCCGGAGCGCCTCGGAGCGGGTGCAGCGGGGCGCGGTTCATGCGGGCGAGGGCATCCTGGCCGGGGTCCTGAAGCGCTCGGTCCCGGTGCAAATGGTGTCGCCCTCTGGCCTTCGGGGCGTGACCTGGTACGAGAGCGGTCCGGCGCCTCGGAGCGTCTGCGCGGTGCCACTGGTCGAGACCGGCGGGCAGCTGCGGGGAGTGCTGGTGGCCGACCGGATGGAGCCCGAGCCGTTCGAGGAGCGGGACGAAGCGCTGCTCCGGACCCTCGCCGGCGAGGTGCTCCGGGCCATCGAGGTCGAGCGAGTGCTGGTGGAGATCCGCCGCGCTCGCGACGAGAAGATCCGATTCATCAAGGCGGTCGAGGACCTGAACCGCGCGGCGAACCTGGACGCGGTGTTCGGCGCGGTGCTCGATGGAGCGCGCCAGCTCGCGGGGCTGGACTTCGCGGCCATCACACTCGTGAGTGAGCACGAGGGAAAGCGCGAGCACCGGGTCGCGCGGATGAGCGGAACGAGCCCGGCGGGCAAGACGCTCGAGGGCCGGGTGTTCGAGGACAACAACGGACTGGTCGCCAACGTCGTCCGCTACGGGACGCCCTTGCCGGGCCGGGACCTCCGGTCGATGGACCGCCAGGTCGTGTTCGACGACGACACCCGGGTGCGTGGCCTCGGCGCGCTGAAGATTCTCCCGGTGGCGGCGGGGGACCGCATCCTGGGGACGCTGGTCGCGGGCGCTCGGCGCAAGGCGTCGCTGGACGAAGATGCGCTGCGGATGCTGGAGGTGATTGCGCTGCAGGCGGGGCAGGCAGTTCTGCGGGCGCAGCTCTTCGATCAGACCGAGCGGCTGGCGACGACCGACGGCCTGACCGGGCTCCTCAACCACCGGGCCTTCCAGGCGCGGGCCGATGAGGCGCTGGCGCAGGCTCGCCGGTACGGCCGCGCATGCGCGGTGATGCTCACCGACGTGGATCACTTCAAGTCGGTGAACGACACCCACGGCCATCCGGTGGGCGATCTGGTGCTGAAGGGAGTGGCGCAGATCCTCCGGGAGAAGGCGCGCGACACCGACCTGGTGGCGCGGTACGGCGGTGAGGAGTTCGCGGTGATCATGCCGGAGACGGACGGGAAGGGGGCTCTGGTGATCGCCGAGCGCATCCGTGAGGCCGTGCAGGCCAAGGTGTTCCAGACCGAGCTCGGACCGCTGCAAGTGACGATCTCCGTGGGGATTGCCGCCGTCCCGGCGAACGGGAGCGCCAAGCAGGAGCTGATCGACCTCGCCGATCAGTGCCTGTACTTCGCCAAGCGGAACGGGCGGAACCGGTCGGTGTTGCCGCAGGTGATGGAGTCCCCCCGGCGGTCGGCGTAAGTCGGAGCCCGGATGGACTCCCCGCATCCGCTGGCGGTGGCCCTGAGCGGGTCGACCGACGCTGCTCTGCGCGCCGAGGCCGAGGCATGCGCGGACCGCTGGGGTCTGCCGCTGCTGCTCCGCCGGCCGAAGGCACCGCTGAGCGGATTG
>JBKPMY010000193.1:0-14877 GCA_046732375.1 Myxococcota bacterium | reverse complement strand
GCTCCTGAGAGCTCCTTAAATGGACAGATCCGCCCGGTGGACGATCCTGGTGAGCACCGGGAGCTTGGCCTGGGCGAGCTTCAGTGCCTCGTGCGCCAGCTGCTCGTTCATCCCGCCCATCTCGTAGAGGATGCGGCCGGGCTTCACCACGGCGACGTAGTACTCCACGCCGCCCTTCCCGGTTCCCATCCGGGTCTCGGCGGGCTTCTTGGTGATGGGCTTGTCCGGGAAGATGCGGATCCAGATCTTCCCGCCGCGCTTCACGTGGCGGGTCATGGCGATACGGGCCGCCTCGATCTGCCGGGAGGTGATCCACCCCGGCTGGGTGGTCATCAGCCCGAACTCACCGTAGGTGAGGTTCGAGCCGCGGTGTGCCTTCCCGGGCATCCGGCCCTTCTGCATCTTGCGGTACTTGGTGCGCGCAGGCTGAAGCATCGAAGTTCTCTCTTACCGTCCGGCCACCGGCATGCCGGGAATGCCGCCCTTGGTGGGGAGCACCTCGCCGCGGCACACCCACACCTTGCAGCCGATCTTCCCGTAGGTGGTCTTCGCCTCGGCGAACCCGTAGTCGATGTCCGCCCGGAGCGTGTGCAGGGGCACCCGACCCTCGCGGTACCACTCGTAGCGCGCCATCTCGCTGCCGCCCAGCCGCCCGGAGCAGGCGACCCGGATGCCCTTGGCGCCGAACTTCATCGCGGTCTGGATGGCCTTCTTCATCGCCCGGCGGAAGGCGATGCGTCGCTCGAGCTGGGTGGCGATGTTCTCCGCGACCAGCTGGGCGTCGGTCTCCGCCTTCCGCACCTCGACGATGTTCAGGAAGACCTCGTTCTTGGTGAACTTCTGGAGGTCCTTCTTCACCGTCTCGATGCCCGCGCCACGCTTGCCGATGACGATGCCCGGCCGCGCGGTGTGGACGTTGACCTTCACCTTGTTCGCCGCCCGCTCGATCTCCACCTTGGAGACCCCGGCGTGGCCGAGCGACTTCTTCACGAACTCACGGATCCGGATGTCCTCGTGGAGCCACTGGGCGTAGTTCTTGTGCTCGAACCACTTGCTGTCCCAGGTCTTGATGACCCCGAGCCGGAAACCGATGGGATGGACCTTCTGACCCAATGTCTCAGCTCCTCGCCTTCCGCGAACGGAGGGGCGTGTCGGCGAGCACCACGTGGACGTGGCTGCTCTTCTTGTGGATGGGAGTGGCCCGGCCCATCGCTCGCGGCATGAACCGCTTCAGCGTCGGACCCTGGTCCACGGAGATGGTCTTCACGTACAGCGCGTCCACGTCCACCTGACCCTTGGAGAGGTCGGTGGCGTTGGCCACCGCGGACTGGATGAGCTTCGCGACCGGCTTGGCCGCCGCGCGCTTGGTGAACCGCAGGATGTTGAGGGCCGCGCCCACGGGCTTGCCGCGGACCAGGTCCACCACCACCGCGATCTTGCGGGGCGACATCCGGAAGTTCCTGAGGTGGGCAGTCGATTCCATGTCAGACGCTCACTTGGCTCCGCCGGGGCCGGGGCCGGCAGCGGGCTTGGCCACCTTCTTCTCCGCGGAGTGGCCAGTGAAGGATCTGGTGGGCGCGAACTCGCCCAGCTTGTGGCCCACCATGTTCTCGGTGACGAACACCGGGATGAACTTCCGCCCGTTGTGCACCGCGAAGGTGTGACCCACGAACTCGGGAAGGATGGTGGACCGGCGGGACCAGGTCTTCACCACCTTCTTCTGGTTCCCCTTGATGAGGTCCTCGACCTTCTTGAGGAGGTGGGCGTCCACGAAGGGGCCCTTCTTGATCGAACGTGCCACTGGCTCGCCTCTCCTACTGGCTCCGGACGCCGCTCCGGCGCCCGCTGACGATGAACTTGTCGGTCCGCTTGTTCTTGCGCGTGCTGAGGCCCTTGGTCTTCTTGCCCCACGGCGAGACCGGGTGCGGGTTGCCCTGGCCGCTCTTGCCCTCGCCACCACCGTGCGGGTGGTCGACGGGGTTCATGGCCAGACCGCGGACGGTGGGACGGATGCCCAGCCAGCGGCTCTTGCCCGCCTTGCCGATGCGGATGATGTCGTGCTCCACGTTGCCCAGCTGGCCGATGGTGGCCCGGCAGTCGAGCAGCACCTTGCGCACGACCCCGGAGGGCAACCGGACCTGGGCGTAGCCGCCCTCCTTGGCCATCAGCTGCCCGGAGCTGCCGGCGCTGCGGATCATCTGGGCGCCGCGGCCCGGCTTGAGCTCGACGTTGTGGATGGTGGTGCCCACCGGGATGCTCCCCAGCGGCAGAGCGTTGCCCGGTCGGATGTCGGCCTCGGCGCCGGCGAACAGGGTGTCACCGACGGTGAGGCCCAGGGGGGCGAGGATGTAGCGCTTCTCGCCGTCCGCGTAGTGGAGCAGCGCGATGTTGGCCGAGCGATTCGGGTCGTACTCCACGGTCGCGACCCTGGCCGCGATCCCGTCCTTGTCGCGGCGCTTGAAGTCGATGACCCGGTAGCGGCGCTTGTGGCCTCCGCCCTGGTGCCGGCGAGTGATGTGACCGTGGACGTTGCGCCCGCCCGAGCGCTTCATCGCCTCGGTGAGGGACTTCTCCGGCCGGTCGCGGGTGATGTCCGCGAAGTCGCTGACCGTCGTCAGGCGACGGGCGGCCGAGGTCGGCTTGTACTTCTTGATGCCCATGTCAGACCACGCCTCCCTCGAACAGGTCGATCTTGTCGCCCTCCTTCAGGGTGACGATCGCCTTCTTGTAGTTGGGACGCTTGCCGATGTTCCGCCCCACCCGCTTCACCTTGCCGCGGATGATGAGGGTCCGGACCGCCTCGACGTGGACGTTGAAGAGCGTCTGGACCGCCCGGGCAACGTCGTGCTTCGTGGCGTCCCGGTCCACGAGGAAGCTGTAGTGCCGGAACTTCTCGCGGGCCTTGTCCAGCTTCTCGGTGATGAGCGGGCCCTTGATGACGTCGGTGACGAGCATGGTCAGCGGGCCTCCAGCGAGGTGTTGAGGGCCTGGGCCGCCGCCGAGGAGAGGACCACCGCCTTGTGCTTCAGGAGCGACTCGAGGTTCAGCCCCTCGGGCGGGAGCACGTCGAAGTCGGCCAGGTTCCGCACCGTGCGGTGGAGCAGCGTGTTCGTCCGCTCGTCCACCACCAGGGCGTTCTGGAGCTTCAGCCGCTTGGTGAGCAGCTCCAGCGTGGCCTTGGTCTTGGTCGACTCGAGGTTGAAGGTGTCGACGATGACCAGGGCCTTCTCCCGGGCTCGGAGCGAGAGGGCGGCGCAGAGGGCGCCCTTCCGGACCTTCTTCGGCGGGCGGTAGCTGTAGTCGCGGGCCTTGGGGGCCATGGCCTTGCCGCCGCCGACCCACTGGCTGGCGCGGATCGAGCCCTGGCGGGCGCGGCCGGTGCCCTTCTGCTTGTAGGGCTTCTTGCCGCCGCCGGAGACGAGGCTGGTGTTCTTCACGCCGACGGTGCCGCGGCGGCGGTTGATCGCCTGGAACTTGGCGACCTCGTAGAAGAGGTGGGGGTTGGGCTCGGCGCCGAACACCGCGTCCGAGAGCTCGATTTCGCGGACCTTCTTCCTATCCAGATCGACGACGTCGAACTTGGCCATGGCTTAGCTCTTGATCTCGACGTCGACGCCGGCCGACAGGTCGAGCTTCATGAGTGCGTCCAGCGTCTGCTGGGTGGGCTCGAGGATGTCGAGGAGCCGCTTGTGGGTGCGGATCTCGAACTGCTCCCGGCTCTTCTTGTCCACGTGCGGGCTGCGGAGCACGGTGAACTTGTTGATGCGAGTCGGCAGAGGGATCGGTCCCGCGACCCGGGCGCCGGTGCGCCGGGCGGTCTCGACGATCTCTCCTGCGGACTGATCCAGGAGCTTCGAGTCGTACGCCTTGAGTCGGATGCGAATCTTCTGAGTCGCCATTCTTCTTTCGTCCTCGACTGCCGTGACGGCCGAGAGGTCCCCTGCCTGGGGGCCGCCCGGTGTCCCTCGATGCTCCTGGTTGTCACAGAACTGCTGCGACGAAGGGGCGCGCTAAGTAGCACCCGCAGTCATGAGGCGCAAGTCTCGCCTCGATTGAGCCGAAAGGGCGGGAGCCGGCTCCGTGCGGTCACTCGACCGCTCAGTGGACGCCGACTCTCAGCGCGCCACTTCAGCGAGACGCACCGCCAAGAACGAAGTCCGCTTGCCTGAATCGCAAAAACCGGGTCGGCGCAACCCGGTGAGCAGGTCACCGAAAACCTAGGCTAGGCGCCGCAGGCGTCTTTGTTCGCCTGGAGGAGCACGACGAGAGCCAGTAGAAGGGGCGCGGACCTGTAGAGAAAAGCCCTGATTTGAGTCATTTCGGTGCCTCCTCCCAAAGCGGACAGCCGTCCCAACGCTCGGAGGGCATACTCCTACAACCGACGACTTCAGGCAAGCTTGTATGTTGCGCACGCAGCAGAAGGCCTGTTCTGCGCGCGTAACGCAGGGTGCACGGGCACCTTGAGAGGCAAGGCCAACCCACCCAGGGTGTCGAAAACCCTAGACTTTTTCTAATGAGGGGTTCGGCTGCGGGTCCTGCCCTGTAGCGAACCGCCGGGCGCCTCCAGGGGCCCGCGTCAGCCGTCCGCGACCGGTCGGAGGTGATCCCGCGGCCCAATCACGCGGTTTCGCCCCTGCGTCTTCGCTTCGTAGAGCCGTTCGTCGATTCGAGCGAGGACGTCCTCGAAGGTCTCGCCATCAGCCGGCCAGCTACCCACTCCGGCGCTCAGGGTCAGATGCTTGTTGCCTTCCCCTGGGACGGGAATCGGAATGTTTCCGAGCTCCGCTCGGAGCTCGTTGACCCGCTTCACTGCTCTCTCGACATCCATTCGAGGGAAGGCGACCACGAACTCCTCGCCGCCAAACCGAGCGACGAGGTCGCTCGTTCTCACCGATTTCCGAAGTCGCTCCGCGAGCAGCTGCAGCGCACGATCGCCGGAAAGGTGCCCGTAGCTGTCGTTGAAACGCTTGAACTCGTCGACGTCAAGCAGCGCAAGGCTCATCGTCGCCCGACTCGAGACGGAACGCGCAAGTTCCTCGTGCACTCGCTCCAGGAACGGGCGCCGCTGTGAGAGGCCCGTCAGATGGTCCGTGCCAACCATCAGGCGCAGGTGGCGCGCCCAGTGAGCCACTGCGATGGAACTCGCTCCCACTCCGCACAGCAGCATGATGCGGAGAGCATGGGACTGGTGGTTGAACGACCCAACCACGGCGCTCTCCAGCGAATTCAGATCCCAGTGAGTTGCGACGTATCCCGTGATCCCCATGAACTGGGACACGGCGAGGAGCGTGGCGAAGGCACTCAGGCGCCAGTCGTAGCGTAGGGTCCCGGTGACGATCACGAAGAAGTAGGTCTCGAAATAGATGCGGTTGTTCAACGCGCTGAGCGGAGCGTCGTCGACGAGGTACAGGCAGAGCGCGACCGAGATCAGCGTGATGTCGACGGCCGTGCTGGCCCACGGAACCCACGGGCGCGTCACCTTGACGGCGAGCAGCAGCATTCCAAGCCCGTATGCGACCGCCACGACGAACGTCGCGACCTGGAGCTTCCACGAGGCTTGACCGAGGCCGCTCGTGAGCCGGATGGTCACGAACGCAACGATGAAGCCAAGGCGTAGATAGGCGATCAGCTTCTCGCCGTCGGAGCGCGCACGAACGAGTGCCTGGTCGGTGTTCGCCGATAGCAGCGCACGGAGGCGCGCTGCGAGTTTCTGGAGGAAGGTCAACTGTCGACAGTTTGCCAGGGCTCCTGTTGTCCCGCTCGATCAGCGCGTGTCGGCCGTGGGGGCTCCTGTGTGTGGTCCGCGGGCGCAGACCTGGGGAGATCCCCACAGGTGAGGCAATGTGGGGGGAACCGGCGTAGAGTCGCCGGCCCTGCCCCGCAGCGGAGGTCGCCGATGGCCCTCTCTCGCCGTGCCTTCCTCGCCTCTCAGGGAGCCGCCGCCGGTGTCCTGCTGGCCCCGGGACAGCTCCTCGCCGCCCTCGAGGCTGCCACCCCGGCCACCCCCAAGCTGGATGACTGGAAGAGCGTTCGCAGCCAGTTCCGCCTCGACCCGAGGTACCTCCACTTCGCCGGCTTCTACATCGCCACGCACCCCACCCCGGTCCGCGACGCGATCGACGCCTGGCGGAAGACCCTCGACGAGAACCCCTTCCTCACCGTCGAGCACGGAATGTTCGAGGCCGATTCGGACAACCTCCAGAGCCGCGTCCGAGCGGTCGCCGCGGCGTACCTCGGTGGAAAGCCGGAGGAGATCTGCCTCACCCAGAACACCACCACCGGCCTGGCGCTGATCTACCTCGGGCTCCCCCTGAAGGCCGGGCAAGAGGTCCTCTGCACCGAGCACGACCACGTTGTCCACCACCAGTCGATCCGGTTCGCCACCGAGCGCACCGGCGCGACCTACCGGAAGATTCCCCTCTTCACCGAATCCTCGAAGGCCAGCGCGGACGAGATCGTCAGCCGGATCCGCGATGCCGTCCGTCCGGCGACCCGCGTCGTCGGCGTCACCTGGGTGCATTCGCAGACCGGCATCCGGCTTCCGATCCGCGCCATCTCCAAGGCGCTCGCCGAGCTCAACCAGAAGCGAGACACCCAGGACCGGATCCTGCTCGTGGTCGACGGCGTCCATGGCCTCGGCTGCGTCGACGAGACCGTCGCCGAGATGGGCGCCGACTACTTCTCCGCTGGAACCCACAAGTGGATCTATGGCCCCCGCGGGACCGGCCTGGTCTGGGCGCGGGCGGACGCCTGGGCACGTCTCCGCCCGGTGATCCCGAGCTTCTCCGACCTGGAGCAGTACGAGGCCTGGACCGAGAGCCGCCCCGAGCGCACGCCGAACAACGCCCGCCGGATGACGCCCGGCGGCTTCCAGGCCTTCGAGCACCAGTGGGCGACGGTCGCCGCCTTCAAGATGGCCCAGGCGATGGGCCGCAACCGCGTCGCCACACGCGTCGCGGCGCTCAACAGCCGGATCAAGGACGGCCTGGCAAGCATGAAGGGCGTGACCCTGCACACCCCGCGCGATCCCTCACTCTCGGCCGGCATCTGCTGCTTCGAGGTGGCCGGTCGGAAGCCCGAGGACGTCGTGAAGGCGCTCCTCTCGAAGAAGATCATCGCCAGCACCAGCCCATACGCGAACACCTACGCCCGGCTCTCGGCCGCCATCTTCAACACCGAGGCGGAAGCCGATCAGGCCCTGGGAGCGCTCCGCACCAGCATCGCTTGAAGGGCTGTTTCGGGCACCTTCACAATTCCCCGCTGGCGTGACTCCGGCTGCCCGTTAAAGGCTCGACCTCACCGGGGGAGGAGGGCTCGCCGATGAAGCTCGTCGTCAACGGCCGGGAACGAGAGGTCGACGCGCCGCCGGACATGCCCCTCCTCTGGGTGCTCCGCGACATGCTCGGCTACACCGGGACGAAGTTCGGCTGCGGCATGGCCCAGTGCGGCGCCTGCACGATTCACATCGACGGGAAGGCCGTCCGGGCCTGCGTCATCCCGCTCTCCGCGGTGGGAACCCGGTCGGTCACCACCATCGAGGGGCTCTCAACCGACGGCTCGCATCCCGTCCAGCGCGCCTGGGCGGAGGTGGACGTCGTCCAGTGCGGCTACTGCCAGCCGGGGCAGATCATGGCCGCCGCCGCGCTCCTGTCGGCCAACCCGAAGCCGACCGACGCGGACATCGACGCCGCCCTCTCGGGAAACATCTGCCGCTGCGGCGCCTACGAGCGCATCCGGGCTGCCGTCCACCGGGCCGCCGAGCTCGAGCGAGGGGCATAGCCATGGCCGCCATCTCCCGGCGCGACTTCCTGACCGCTTCCGGCACTGGCCTGGTCATCGCCTTCTTCGTGCCCGGGCGGTTCGGGGCGCTGGCCGCCCCTGCCAAGAAGAAGCCGCTGCCCTCGCCCAATGCCTTCCTCCGCATCGGGACCGACGACACGGTGACCGTCCTCCTCTCCCACTCCGAGATGGGCCAGGGCATCTGGACCACCCTGCCCCTCTTGGTCGCCGAGGAGCTGGGCTGCGACTGGGCGAAGATTCGCGTCGAGCACGCGCCGGCTCACCCGGCCTACGCCCACACCGGGTTCGGGATGCAGATGACCGGCGGCTCGACCAGCACCTGGTCGGAGTACGACCGGTACCGGACCGTGGGAGCGATGGCGCGGGAGCTCCTCGTCCGTGCCGCGGCCGAGGAGTGGAAGACCGACGCGGCCAAGCTCCGCGTGGAGAACGGATACGTCATCGGAGGGGACCGCCGGGCCTCGTTCGGACAGCTCGCCGAGCGCGCCCGCGCCCTCCCCACCCCGACCAAGGTCAAGCTCAAGCCCCCGGAGAAGTGGACGTCGATCGGCAAGCCGGTCCGCCGGCTCGACTCTCCGGAGAAGATCATCGGCCGGGCAGTGTTCGGCATCGACGTTCATTTCCCCGGGCTCCGGACGGCGGTCGTGTCGCGGAGCCCGGTGTTCGGAGGGACGCTCCGCTCCTTCGACGCTACGGAGGCACGGAAGGTTCCCGGGGTGGAGCAGGTGGTCCAGGTTCCGAGCGGCGTGGCGGTCATTGCCACCAACGCCTGGTCGGCGCGCCTCGGCCGCGCGGCCCTCAAGACCGACTGGGACCTCGGATCCTTCGCCGGGATGGACAGCGAGAAGATGCGGGCCGAGGCACAGGCTCTCTCCCGCACCGACGGCGCTGTCGCCGTGTCCAAGGGCAACGTCGAGTCGAGCCTGGGAAAGGCCGCCAGGCGCCTCGAGGCGGACTACGAGGTTCCCTACCTCGCCCACGCACCGATGGAGCCGCTCAACTGCACCGTCAACCGCGAGGGCGACCGCTGTGACGTCTGGATCGGCACCCAGTTCCAGACCATGGACCAGCAGGTCGTCGCTCAGGTCATGGGGCTGAAGCCGGACCAGGTGAAGATCCACACCACCTTCCTCGGGGGTGGGTTCGGTCGGCGGGCCACGCCCGGCTCGGAGACCGCTCGCGAGGCCGCCGAGGTGGCCAAGGCCGCCGGCGTGCCGGTCAAGGTGATGTGGACGCGCGATGACGACATCCGGGGCGGCTTCTACCGCCCCGCGTACCATCACCGCATCGAGGCAGCGCTCGACGCCAAGGGACGGCCCGTCGCCTGGAAGCACACCGTCGTCGGGCAGTCCATCCTCGCCGGCACCCCGTTCGAGAGCATGGTCAAGAACGGCGTCGACGAGAGCTCGGTCGAGGGGATCGTCGACTCGCCCTACCTGGAAGCGGTGACCGCGCGGAAGGTGACGCTCCACTCTCCGCGCCGGCCGATCCCCGTACTCTGGTGGCGCTCGGTCGGCAACAGCCACACCGCCTTCGTCGTCGAGTCCATGCTCGACGAGCTGGCGCACGCCGCCGGGAAGGATCCACTCGCCTTCCGGCTGGACCTGCTCAGACGCTCTCCCCGCCAGGCCAAGGTCCTCCAGACCGCCGCGGAGAACGCCGGCTGGGGCCGGTCCCCCGAACCCGGCCGTGCGAGGGGCCTCGCACTCCACGAGTCCTTCGGGAGCATCGTCGCCCAGGTGGCCGAGGTCTCCATCGGGCCGGACGGCGACATCCGGGTCCACCGCGTGGTGTGCGCGGTCGACTGCGGTCAGCCGATCAATCCTCTGGGGATCGAGGCCCAGATCCAGGGCGGGATCGCCTTCGGCCTGGGCGCAGCGCTGCACAGCAAGCTCACCTTCCGCAACGGGCGCGTCGAGCAGAGCAACTTCCACGACTACCAGGTGCTCCGGATCGACGAGATGCCCAAGGTGGAGGTCCACATCGTCAAGAGCGGCGCGAAGATGGGTGGTATCGGCGAGCCGGGAACACCGCCCATCGCACCCGCCGTGGGCAACGCGGTGTTCGCCCTCACCGGCAAGAGGCTCCGCACGCTTCCCTTCCGACTGACCTGAACCACTCCATGCGCCTGGTCCCGACCTCCAGCCTCGTCCTCGCCGTGCTCCTCGCGGGCTGCTCGCACGCGGAAAGCCCCATGCCGGCGACGCCGGTCTCCCCGGCAGCCGCGGCCACCCCCGCCACTGCGCAGGCCCCCCTTGTCGCGTTCGAGACCGTCCGCGCAGTGCTCCAGGACGCGCGTTGCGCGAATTGCCACCCGGCCATCGATCGCCCACTCCAGACCGACCAGAGCTTCGTGCACGCCATGAACGTGCAGCGCGGCCCCACGGGACACGGACTGCCCGGCGCCGAGTGCAGCACCTGCCATGGCAAGGCCAACCCTCCGGACAGCTACGGTCCCCACCAGCCACCCGGCGTCGCCACCGACTGGCACCTCCCTCCCCCGGAGATGAAGATGGTCTTCGTCGGGCGGAGCTCGAGGGATCTCTGCGAGCAGCTCAAGGATCCTCAACGGAACGGCCACAAGGACCTGGCGGCCCTGGTCCAGCACGTGAGCAGCGATCCGCTCGTCCTCTGGGGCTGGTCGCCCGGATTCGGACGGCGAGCGGTGAGCGTTCCTCACGCCGAGTTCGTCGCTGCGTTCAAGCGGTGGTCGGACGCGGGCGCGCCCTGCCCTCAGTGAGGGCCACGCCATGGGGCAGCGCCGGAGATGGAGGCGGCTCGACGTTCCCGGGGTCGAGGACTTCCGGGAGGACGGCCGCGTCTTCGAGGGGAAGGTGGAGGTGGACGGGCTTCCGGCGTGGGAGGCCAGCTACCGGGTCCGCTTCGACGACTCCTGGGCCACGGTCCGCGCGGAGGCCTCGGTTCGTCATGTCGGCGGCACCAGGACCTGCGCCGTCCGCCGCGAGCCGTCGGACCTGTGGTTCGACGGCGACCGCGAGATCGAGTCCTGCCGCGGGGCGCTCGACGTCGATCTCGGACTGACGCCCTCCACCAACATCTCCGCCATCCGGCGCCTCGGGCTCGCGGTCGGAGCGCGTGCCGAGCTCACCGCCGCCTGGGTCCGCTTCCCCGAGCTCACGGTCGAGCCGCTGCCGCAGCGCTACACCCGCCTCGGCGATCGGGCCTACCTGTACGAGAGTCTCCGCGAGGGCGAGGTGGTGTTCCGGGCCCGCCTGGACCTGGACCCTGCGGGCCTGGTCGAGCGCTACGAGGGACTCTTCGAGCGGGTCGACTGATTCCACCGCCGCGGCCTCCACCGCCCGCGCTAGGCTC
This sequence comes from Myxococcota bacterium, assembly GCA_046732375.1. Classification (GTDB taxonomy): domain Bacteria; phylum Myxococcota; class Myxococcia; order Myxococcales; family Myxococcaceae; genus RPRB01. Next base: position 3,744 of record JBKPMY010000193.1, on the reverse strand, counting down.
CGCGGCCTCATGAACGTCTACGCGCTGGTCCTCGCGCTCATCGTCCTCGCCCTGCTGTCGGTGAGCCTGAGCCAGGTCCGGAAGACGCGAACCAAGGCCGACTACCTGGTCGCCGGACGCACCCTTCCCTGGTACGTCCTGGTTTTCACCCTCCTCTCCTCGTGGATCGGCTCGGGCTCGCTCTTCGCCGGGGCGGAGAACGCGTTCCGGAACGGCTTCGCGGCGCTCTGGCAGGCCGCGGGCGGGTGGTGCGGGCTCCTGGTCATCTACTTCATCGCCCCGCGTGCGAGGAAGTTCGCCCGGTTCACCATCCCCGATCTGCTCGAGACCCGCTACGACGTCTGGGCGCGGATCCTCGGCGCGACGGCCATTCTCTTCGCCTTCACCGCCATCGCCTCGTACCAGTTCAAGGGCGGCGGCGACATTCTGCACATCATCTTCCCGGGCCTCGACGTCGTTGCCCGCGAGACCTTCGGCCTCGCCGCGGGGAAGGAGCACGCGCTGGGGATGGTGATCATCGCGATCTTCGTCGTCCTCTTCACCGCGCTCGCCGGCATGGCCTCCGTGGCCTACATGGACGTGGTCATCGGGCTGCTCGCCACCTTCGCCGCCCTGCTCTCGGTGCCCTTCCTCCTCTCGCGCGTCGGCGGACCGAGCGGCTTCCATGCCGCGCTGCCCCCCCAGTACTTCCAGCTCTTCGGCAACTTTGCGCCCCCGGGCAGCGGCGCAGGCGCGGGCTTCGTCCGGGCGATGGAGCTGCTGGTCCCGACGATGCTGCTGCTCCTCGGCAACCAGAGCATCTACCAGAAGTTCTTCAGCGCCCGGACCGAGCGCGACGCGCGGCTCTCGGTCGTCTTCTGGCTCGGCGGCACCCTCCTGCTGGAGATCCTCATCGTCGCCATTGCCGTGCTCGGGGCGGCGATGTTCCTCCACACTCCGGGGGTCAAGGCGCGGGAGATCATCCCCTACACTGCCCGGAACGGCGTCCCCTCGCTGGTGGGAGCCATTCTCGTGGGCGCGATCTTCGCCAAGGTCATTTCCACCGCGAACAACTACCTGTTCTCGCCGGCGACCAACCTGGTCAACGACGTGTACACGCGGTTCGTGAACCCGGAGGCTTCGGACCGGAAGGTGCTCCTGGTCTCGCGGGTGCTGATCGTCGTGCTGGGGCTCTTCGCGCTGCTGCAGGGCACGGTGAGCGAGTCGATCCTCGCGATGTCCCTCTACGCGTACACGGTGTACTCGGCGGCCATCACCCCGGTGGTGCTCGCCGCGTTCTTCTGGCGGCGCGCCACGGCCGCCGGTGCGGTGGTGTGCATCCTGGCCGGCACCGCGATCACCATCGTCTGGAACCTGCAGCAGCTCGCGCTGGAGGCCCACCGCTCGACGTTCCTGCCCGCGAGCTGGCTCGCCCGCGACGCGATCTTCCCTGCGCTGCTGGTCTCGGTGGTCTCGCTGGTGGTGGTGAGCCTGCTCACCCCGGCGCCCGCCCGGGAGAAGTGGCTACCGTTCGCCGCGGCCGACGCCGAGGCCCCCGGCTGACTCCGAGGCCAACCGGTTTCGGCGTTAAAGCTTCGCCAGCATCGCCTGGAGCGTCTGCTCGAGGGTTTCCTTCCCCTGGACGACCGATTCGGGGTGCTCGAACGAGAGGCGCTTCGAGGCGATGCCCTGGTAGAGCCCCTGGTACATCTGCGCCAGTTCGGGCGAGAAGCCCATCCCGGTGAAGGCCTCCGCCACCTGGTCGAGTGGCTCTTCGAGGGGCTCGACCTCGGTCTCGAGGAGCTTCGAGAGCACCCGGGCGACGTCCGCCGGCCCGACCTCCTCGGGACCGGTGAGCTCCACCACCCGATGCGCCTTGGGGTGCTCGAGCACCAGGCGTGCGGCGGTCTGGCCCACGTCGTGACTGGAGACGTGGTGCCACTTCAGCTCCGCCGGAAGGAACGTGTTGAGCAATCCTTCCTTGGCGTCGGGGAGCGCCGGACCCCAGTTCTCCATGAAGAAGCAGGGCCGGAGGAAGGTCACCGGCGTCTTGAGCGTCCGCAGTTCCTGCTCGGCGTCATGGAGCAGAACCACGGGCCCGGTCCCGTCCGCGTGTTGCGCGCCGACGGACGAGAGGAAGACGACATGCTTCACGTCCGTCCCGGAGATCGCGTGCACCAGGGCGTCGATGATCTTCTTCGCCTTTCCGCGGACGCCGGTGGTGTTCGGTGGGAAGGGCGGGAGCAGGAGGAACGCGGCTTCGGTCCCCCGGAGTCCGTTGAGCAGATCGTGGACGTTGGACAGATCCACCTGGCCCACGTGCGCCCCGCGCTTCTTCCAGCGTTCGGCCTTGTGAGGGTCACGGGCGATCACCCGGACCTTCCGACCGCTGTCCAGCAACGACTGGGCGACCGCTGATCCAACGTGCCCGGTCGCACCGGCGACGACGTACTCGGCCATGAGACCCTCCTGCGCTGGGCCCCGTATACCTAAAGCGGGGGTTTCCCGGGCGGCGACTTGATGTCGAATTCTGGGAACGCGAAGCGGCTGACTGGTCGTCAGGACGCGCCGGCAGGCCGGGGAACGAGGACCACCTTGCTCGGCGAGCCCCCGGCGACTGCCGCGTACGCCCGGGCGGCGTCGGTGAGCGGATGGGACGCGATCGAGGGATGGGGCCGGACCCGGCCGGACTCGAAGAGGGGCCGGAGCTGGTCGAGGATGCGGGCGGTGTCGGCGACCGTGAGGATGGCGGTGTTGATGCCCAGCACGCTGAGCCGCCGCCGGTAGAAATCGAAGAGGTTGAGGGTCACCTCGCGGCCAGCGGCCGCCGAGTACACGCACAGCCGGCCCGCGGGGCCCAGGCTTTCCAGCAGCGCCGCGAAGATCGGGCTGCCAACGCCGTTCAGGGCGACCTGCGCGCCCGCGCCACCGGTCACCTCTCGCACCACCGAGGAGAGATTGCCGATATCCGACCGTGCCACCCCGGCAATCCTGGCGCGATCGATCCGCGCCACCTCCGTTGCGTCCTTCACCAGGGCGACGACCCGTGCTCCGAGCGCGGAGGCGATCTCGACCGCCGCCCATCCCACGGCTCCCGCCGCTCCCGAGACCACCACGGTCTCACCGGCCTGGACGCGCGCAGCCGTCACCAGGCAGGTCCAGGCGGTGGTGAAGGGCACCCCCGCGCTCGCGGCCTGCTCGGGCGTGAGGTTCGACGGACGCCGGGAGACCGCCGTCGCTGGAAGGACCAGCTGCTCGGCGTGCGCTCCGTTCCGGGTGATTCCCAGGTCCCCGCCGGTGCCCCACACGGCAGCTCCCACGAGCTCGGCCGGGCCCTCCACCACCCGCCCGGAGAAGTCGCGACCGAGGATGCGGGGGAGGACCGCAGAGGGGAAGCGACCCTCGAGGCTGAGCACGTCGCTGGGATTGATTCCGGCGGCCTCGACCTGGATGCGGACCTCGTCGGGCCCCCGCTGAGGAACGGGGACGTCCGTGGCCCGGAGAGCCACTGGCGGGCAATGGGAGGTGATGCGGAGCGCTTGCATGATCGCGGTCAACTCCGGACGCGGGACGTCGAGGGAACAGACGGCGAGATGATGACCTATCCGTTGGATGGATGAAGGCGGCGGTCGTTTCCAGCGACTCGGAGTGCTCGCGCGCGGACGTCCCGAGCGATTGGAGGCACACGCAAGATGAATGGAGCCGGAAGACGGACTCCTGGTCTATACGACGCGTTCCCGATGCGTCGCGCCCTCAAGATCCTCG
>JBKPMY010000192.1:0-9669 GCA_046732375.1 Myxococcota bacterium | reverse complement strand
GGCCCTGCGGGACCGGTGGCGCCCGCAGGCCCGGTGAGGCCGATCGGGCCCTGGGGACCGGCTGGACCGACGGGCCCGGCAGGACCGGTGGCGCCCGCAGGCCCGGTGAGGCCGATCGGGCCCTGAGGACCGGCCGGACCGATGGGCCCGGCGGCGCCCGCAGGGCCGGGGGGACCGGGAGGACCAGCGGGACCGGCAGGCCCGACCGGCCCCGGCGGGCCCACGGAGCCCTGTCCCCCGAGGCCCACGGCGACCTCGAACGCGGCCTTCACGCATCTGCCACGGGCGGGCGTGAGGGTCAGCAGGTAGCTCGCCGGAAGCAAGTTCTGGGGCACCACCGCGACGATGTCGGTGGGCGACCAGGAAGCGACGCCGAGGCGCTGCCCTCCGAGGGTCACCGTCCCGCTCCTCGTCCCGAAGCCGGTGCCGTGGATGAAGAGGTTCGAGCTGTCCGCGTCCGCCCGGAGGATGCGCGGCCCGTCGCTGTTGCCTCCCGGATCGTTCTCCCGGCACTGGTCGCGATCGTCCCTGCCGTGCTCGTCTCTTCCCTTGCCCTGACCCTCGTTCCCGGCGCGCGCGTCCTGCACGAGCGCGAGCGCGGCGACGAGGGCGATGACTCCCCAGTGTGATCTCATGCGCAATTCCCTGGGGCCGCTCCTCGATCGATCGGACCCCGGGATCCCCGAACGTGAGGAGACACTCCGTTTCATGCGCTCGCAATGAGGCGCGAATCACCCGTTGGTGTCCAGGTCGGCTCAGGCGAGTGTGGAGCAGATTTCCCCAGCGTCCGGAAACGGAGATCTCCCACCGCGTCCGACCTGTTGAGCGAGCCCCTCGTGGCCTCGACTCCACCGGTGGACCTGCACCCGCGGGGGAGGGTCCCAAGACATCCATGACATCGGAGACGTGAGTCGACAATCTATTTTGCGCAATCAGCCCATGAAGGTGTCGATCACGATGATGTCGTCGCGGAGCACCTCGCGCTGAGCGCGTGGTGCTCCTCGCCATCCATGTCCGCGCGCAGGCGGCCCACGAACTCCTCGAGGTGCCGGACGATGCCGTCCGGGTCCTCGTCGAGCGCCAGGCGGCTCAGCTGGGCCAGGGCCGCGCGCTGGGCGGCGTGCTCCTCGTCCATCGTCGCGACTCTGGCCGGTCCCCAGGCGTCCACGTCGACGAGGATGGGTCGGAGCACCGTCTCCTCGTGGTCGAGGTGGCGGAGGAAGGCATCGTGGAACGTGCGGAGGCTTGCCCGGAGTCTCGGGATGGAGCCTGGGGCCCGGCGCGTCATCTCTCCCAGTGTCTGCTCGATCTCCTCGAGGATGTCCCGGATCACGGTGTGCTCATCGAGGATGAGGCGGCGGATCTGACTCGCGCTCAGCTCCATGGGATGCACCTCCTCGCGGGTCCGCAGACCCTTCGCTCGCCGGAGCGACCTCCGGCCGCCTGCGCACGTCTTGCGCCGCGGTGCGTCCCGCCCGGGCGACTCGCCGGATTCATGCCAGAAGCATGCGCGAGGACCCCGCTCACCGGGACAGCGCGTCGTCGAGGAAGGCGAACACGTCCGGCTCCCACCGGCTCGTCGCCGGGTAGAGGGCGTTGTGACCCTGCTCGGCGGTGGAGCCCAGCGGCGGGTAGAGGAGCACGCGCCGGGGCGGGTTGCCCGGCCCGGTCTCCTTGCTCAGGGCGACGCTCGGCTCGGTGCTGAAGTCATTGTTCCACTGCACGAGCAGGATCGGGCAGCGTGCGTGTGAGACGGCTTCTCGCAGAACCCGTCGGACCTCGGCAGAGCGGTTCCAGGAATCGGCCGCTGCCGCGAACGTCACCGCAGCGCGAATCGACGGAACGCGCGCCGCGGCGAGCAGCGTGAGCTGTCCGCCGAAGGAGTGGCCAGCGAGCACGATCCGTCCTCGGTCTATCCTCGGCGCCCGCTCGAGGAAGGCCAGCGCGGCCAGCACATCGTCGAGCTGCTCGGTCTCGAGGAGGGAGTCCTGGAGCTTCCGGCGAGCTTCGGCCCCGTGGGCCCGTTCCTCGCGGGACAGCAGGTCCTGGAGGAAGGGCGCTGCCGGTGCGGAGGGACCCTGTCCACGCCGGAAGGGATAGAAGAATGCATACCCACTCCGGACGAAGAGTGGCGCCAGCCGGCTCGCAGCCTCGGTGATGGGCATGCCCGCCGTCTGATCCGCAGTCGCCCCGCCCGAGCCGTGGCTGAACAGGACCGCCGGGAATGGCCCGGTCCCCTCAGGTCTCCACAGAAGACCGTGGAGCCGGAGCGCGCCGCTGGGAAACTCCACCGCCTCCGGCGGCGTCCCGGGGACTGCGGGTTCACCGGCAGCGGAGGAAGCCGGCGGGGTGAGACGCGACGGTCCGCTGCACCCGGCAGGGAGCACCAGCAGTGCGAGCACGAGCGCCCGGTACCCGGTCGGGTGGGGACTTCCTGCCGGACGCGCCACGGTCGGGCACCGGCGGCGCATCGCGCCAAGCCCCGTTGCTTGCCGTGAACCCGCATCCGCTGCGGCCTCTCGGGACGGCGCCCGGCCGGAACGCACAGCTTGCGCCGGGAGAGGGGGCCCGGGAGCGGCATGGCCCGTGCTTTCGCTCCAGCTCATGAGCGCGCCTCGACTCCTCACAGTGGACGGCAACGAGGCCGTGGCCTCGGTGGCACACCGACTTTCCGAGACCATCGCCATCTACCCCATTACGCCGTCGTCGCCGATGGCCGAGCTCGCCGACGAGTGGTCGGCGCACGGCCGACAGAACGTCTGGGGCGTCGTGCCACGGGTGGTCCAGCTCCAGTCAGAAGCCGGGGTCGCGGGCGCGGTCCACGGTGCGCTCCAGGCGGGCGCCCTCACGACGACGTTCACCGCGTCGCAGGGCCTGCTCCTGATGATCCCCAATCTCTACAAGATCGCCGGCGAGCTGACGGCCTTCTGCATGCACGTGGCCGCGCGAACGCTCGCCACGCACGCGCTGAGCATCTTCGGAGACCATTCGGACGTCATGGCCTGCCGGCAGATCGGCCTGGGGCTGCTCGCCTCCGGCTCGGTGCAGGAGGCCCACGATCTGGCGGCGGTGGCCCACGCGGCGACGCTCAAGGCCCGCGTGCCGTTCTTGCACTTCTTCGACGGGTTCCGGACCTCGCATGAGGTAGCGAAGATCGTCGAGCTCTCGGACGAGCAGCTGCTCGCCATGATCAACGAGCAGGCCATCGCCTCACACCGGGCGCGCGCGCTCGACCCCGAGCATCCCGTCCTGCGCGGCACCGCCCAGAATCCCGACGCCTTCTTCCAGGCTCGCGAGGCGTGCAATCCCTTCTACGCCGAGTGCCCCGAGATCGTGCAGCTGGAGATGGACCGCCTCGCCGAGCTCACCGGGCGGCGGTACAACCTCGTGGACTACCAAGGCCACCCCGAGGCCGAGCGGGTGGTGGTGGTCATGGGCTCGGGCGCCGAGGTTGCGCACGAGACCGTCGACTGGCTCGTGGCCCGGGGCGAGCGGGTTGGCGTGCTCAAGATCCGCCTCTACCGGCCCTTTCCGGCCGAGGCATTCCTCGAGGCGGTACCGAAGACGGTCCGCAGTCTGGCGGTGCTCGACCGGACCAAGGAGCCGGGTGCCCCCGGCGAGCCGCTCTACCTCGACGTGGTGACCACCTTCGCCGAGGCGCGCGCCGGGCGTCCGATGCCCACGGTCGTGGGCGGGCGGTACGGACTGTCCTCGAAGGAGTTTGATCCGGGGATGGTCCGCGCGGTGTTCGAGAACCTCGGCCGCCCGGAGCCGAAGAACCACTTCACCGTCGGCATCGTCGACGACGTGGGCCGCACGTCGCTGGAGTGGCAGCGTGACTTCGAGATCGCGTTCCCCGGCCGGACCCAGGCGGTCTTCTACGGCCTCGGCGCCGACGGGACCGTCGGTGCGAACAAGGCCTCGATCAAGATCATCGGCGAGGAGACCGAGCACGCCGCGCAGGGGTACTTCGTCTACGACTCGAAGAAGTCAGGGGCGATGACCATCAGCCACCTGCGCTTCGGGCCGGCGCCCATCCGCTCGTCATACCTGGTGAAGCAGGCCGGCTTCGTCGGGGTGCACCAGTTCACGCTCATCGACCGGCTGGACGTGCTCGAGCTCGCCGCTCCGGGCGCGGTGGTCCTCATCAACGCTCCGCACCCCCCGGACCAGCTCTGGGACCGGCTCCCCCGTGAGTTCCAGCAGACGGTGCTGGAGAAGAAGCTGCAGCTGCACGTCATCGACGCGGTCAAGGTGGCGCAGGCGGCGGGGATGGGTGGCCGGATCAACGCCGTCATGCAGGCGTCCTTCTTCGCTCTCTCCGGCGTGCTCCCCCGGGACGAGGCCATCGCCGAGATCAAGAAGTCGATCGAGAAGACCTACCGGAAGAAGGGTCTCGAGGTGGTGCGCCGCAACCACGCGGCGGTCGACGCCTCCCTGGAGGCGCTGTTCACGGTGCCGGTACCGGGGAAGCTCACCGCGACGCGCGGCCGCCCGCCTGTGGTTGCCCCGGAAGCGCCGGATTTCGTCCGCCGGGTGACGGCCGTGATGCTGGAGAACAAGGGCGACCTCCTCCCGGTGAGCGCGTTCCCGGTGGACGGCACGTGGCCCACCGCGACGGCGCGCTGGGAGAAGCGGAACCTGGCGCAGGAGATTCCAGTCTGGGACGCGCCGCTCTGCATCCAGTGCAACAAGTGCGCGCTGGTCTGCCCCCATACGGCCATTCGCACCAAGGTCTACGGCGAGGGCGCGGTGGCCACTGCCCCGCAAGGCTTCAAGCACATCGGCTTCAAGGGGCAGCCGGGGAGCGCCTACACGGTGCAGGTGGCGCCAGAGGACTGCACCGGCTGCGGCCTCTGCGTCGAGGTCTGCCCGGCAAAGGACAAGGCGAACCCGAGGCACAAGGCGCTGGAGCTCGCGCCGCAGCCGCCCCTCCGCGATCAGGAGAGAAGGGCGTTCGACTTCTTCCTCGGGCTGCCCGAGGTGGACCGGACCACGCTGCGCCTCGACGTGAAGGGCACGCAGTTCCTCCAGCCGCTCATGGAGTTCTCCGGCGCCTGCGCGGGATGCGGTGAGACCCCCTACATCAAGATGCTCACCCAGCTCTTCGGCGACCGGCTGATCATCGCCAACGCCACCGGGTGCTCGTCGATCTACGGCGGAAACCTCCCGACCACGCCGTACACGGTGAACAAGGAGGGCAGGGGTCCGGCGTGGTCGAACTCGCTCTTCGAGGACAACGCCGAGTTCGGATTCGGAATCCGGTTCGGCGCCGACGCGCTGAAGCACCTCGCCGAGGTGATGCTGAAGCGGCACGCCCCGGTGCTCGGCGACGCCCTCGTCACCGAGCTGCTGGAGGCGGACCAGTCCACCGAGGCCGGCCTGGCAGCCCAGCGGAGGCGGGTGGCCGAGCTGAGGAAGAAGCTGAAGCCGGACGGGCTGGAGGGGCGAAAGCTGCTCGGCCTCGCCGGCCACCTGGTGAAGAAGAGCGTGTGGATCGTCGGCGGCGACGGCTGGGCCTACGACATCGGGTACGGCGGACTGGATCATGTCCTGTCCACCGACCTGGACGTGAACATCCTGGTGCTGGACACGGAGGTGTACTCCAACACCGGCGGGCAGCAATCGAAGGCCACGCCGATCGGCGCCGCGGCCAAGTTCGCCGCCGCCGGCAAGTCCATCGCCAAGAAGGACCTCGGCCTGCTGGCGATGGGCTACCGGACCGCGTACGTGGCGCAGGTAGCGTTCGGGTCGAAGGATGCCCAGACGGTGAAGGCGCTGCTGGAGGCCGAGAGCTATCGCGGGCCCTCCCTGGTCATCGCCTACAGCCACTGCATCGCGCACGGGTACGACCTGATCCATGGGCTCGAGCAGCAGAAGCGGGCGGTGGACTCGGCGACCTGGCCGCTCTACCGCTTCGACCCCCGGCGCATCGCCGCCGGGCAGCCACCGCTGGTGCTCGACTCCGGCCCGGCGAAGCTCCCGGTGCGCGACTACATGCGCGAGGAGGCGAGGTTCCGCATCACGGAGACCCTGAACCCGGACCGGTACAAGCAGCTCCTGGCCTGGGCGCAGCAGAACGTGACCCAGCGCTACGGCGTGTACGAGCAGCTGGCCAAGGTCGTCGTGCCGCAGGCCACCGCCATCCCCGACGTCCGGCCGCCTCCCGCGGCCGCCCTGGAGTGAGCACGCACATGGACCTCTCGGTCGAGTACCTGGGACTGAAGCTCGCGCATCCGCTCCTGCCGGGTGCCTCGCCGCTCGCGGACGAGGTGGGAACCGCCAGGGCGCTGGAAGATGCCGGAGCTCCTGCGATCACCCTGCGCTCGCTCTTCGAGGAGCAGCTCACGCAGGAGCAGCTGTCCACCTTCATGGCCACCGAGCGATACCGGGAATTCTCCTCCGAGGCGTCGAGCGTGCTGCCGGAGCCGCCCGACTACCGGCTAGGCCCGGATGCGTATCTGGAACAGATCCGGAAGATCCGCGCCGCGGTGAAGGTCCCGGTCATCGCCTCGCTGAACGGGACGACGCCGGGTGGCTGGCTCGACTTCGCTCGCCTCATCGAGGAAGCGGGGGCGAGCGCGCTGGAGCTCAACCTGTACTCGGTGCCCACCGATCCGGCGCGCGACGGCGCGGCGGTGGAGCGAGAGACGCTGGAGCTGGTCCGGACCCTGAAGGGAAGGGTGAAGATCCCGGTGGCGGTGAAGCTTTCGCCCTTCTACACCTCGATCTCCAGCTTCGCTCGCGGGCTCGAGGAAGCGGGAGCGGACGGCCTCATCGTCTTCAACCGGGTGTTTGAACCGGACATCGACGTCGACTCCCTGGAGGTGAAGCGGGTGCTTCACCTGTCGGACAGCTCGGATCTACCGCTCCGGCTCCGCTGGCTGGCCATCCTCTCCGCCCAGCGGCGCATCCCGCTGGCGATCAGCGGCGGCGTGCACGAGGTCATCGACGTGATCCGGGCGCTGATGGCCGGGGCGACCGTGGTGCAGCTGGTCTCCACGCTGCTCCGGAACGGCCCCTCGCGGCTGCTGTCGCTCCGGGCGGGGCTCGAGCGGTGGCTGGTGGAGCGCGAGTACACGTCGGTGCGGCAGCTCCGGGGGAGCATGAACCTCAAGGCCTGTCCGGACCCGTCCGCGTACCAGCGCGCGAACTACATCCACCTGCTGCACGGGTGGCGCGAGCACCCCGGAGCTCCCTAACGGCCGACCCTTCTCGTGCTCGAGATCCGCCGCGGTGCTGCGGAACGGTGAGGGTCTTCAGGGCTTGTCCGGAATCGCGCTCTCGATCACCCGGCTGATCCGCTCCGGTGCGTCGAGCATCGGCCAGTGGCTGACGCCATGGAGACGCACCACCGTGCGGCAGGGTCTCGCCGCGGCATCTCGGGACTCGGTGTGATCGGTCACTACGCAGCGGAGCGGACCCTGGTACGCGGCGAGGGCGGAGACCGGCTCGAAGGTGGCCATCCCGGCGATCATCCGCTGGAGCACGTCCCTCGGGGTTTTCCGGACGCTGGCCAGCACCGCGGTGCGGGTCTCGGGTCGGGCGCCGGTCAGTAGCTTCTCGGTCAGCGCATCCACCCTGGCGCGAAAGGTGGCGTCATCCGCCGACGCGAGCTCGGCGGTGACCCCGGCGTGCTCGGGCCGGAGGTCCCCCGGGGGATCGATGAGGACCAGGGAGGCCACGCGATCCGGGTGGAGGCCGGCGAATCGGCTCACGACGTCCGCCCCGAAGGAGTGTCCCACCAGGATCGCCTGATCGGCGCGCGCCACGTCCAGGATCACCAAGAGGTCGTGCACCAGCGCGTCGAGGTCGTACTTCTTCCGTGGGGCCAGCGAGCTGCCGCCGCATCCGCGCTGGTCGTAGGCGATGACCCGCGCCCGGTCCTCCACCTCTTTCACCTGCCGGTCGAAGAAGTGGTAGTTGCCGCCGAGGCCGTGCACGAAGACCACCGGCGGACCGGGCGCGACGCCCCGGGCGGTCCCGGCGAGCCAGCCATCGGCGACCTCGAGCCGACCTCCGGCCGGAGCGTCGCCGTCGGGAGCGTCCGGCGGCAGGTGAACGCAACCCAGGCCGAGAAGGCTCAGGAAGACGGCGAGCGACGGGCGCCTGGGTGGCCAGAGCACGGTCATTTCTGAGGTGACCCAACCCGAGCACTCGCGACCGGGCAAGTCCATCATCCGCCCAGGTCGGGCACCGCCGTCGCGCAACTGGGGCGAACGCCCGAGACGTGCCCGATCAACTGTCACCTCGCGCACAGCGGGCATTGGACCAAGGTCCGAGATGCGCCTTCCCGGGAAGGCTGGCAATCGGAGACAAGCTGCGGACCCGTAGGCGTGCGTCATCTCGAAGGGGGCGTGTGCGGATGAACTGCAAGGCCGGGAGAGCCCCCGCCGCGCTCTGTGTGCTCTCCCTCGTGCTCCTTGCCCGGCAGAGCCTCGCTGCCGAGGCACTCCCGTCGTGGAATGAGGGCGAGGCGAAGCAGTCGATCCTTCGCTTCGTCGAGTCGGTCACCCGGGAAGGCTCTCCGACGTTCGTCCCCGTCCCCGAGCGCATCGCGGTGTTCGACAACGACGGAACGCTCTGGGCGGAGCAGCCCCTCTATTTCCAGCTCATTTTCTCGATGGACCGGGTGAAGGCGCTCGCGCCGAAGCACCCGGAGTGGAAGACGCAGGCTCCGTTCAAGGACTTGCTCGCGGGCAACCTCAAGGGAGTTGCCGCCTCCGGAGAGCCGGCCCTGATGAAGATTCTCGAGGTCACCCACGCCGGGATGACCACCGAGGAGTTCGCGGCGTCGGTCGCGGAGTGGACCCGGACCGCGCGCCATCCCCGCTTCCAGCGGCCATACACCGAGCTCACCTACGTGCCGATGCGGGAGCTGCTCGACCACCTCCGGGCCAACGGCTTCAAGACCTTCATCGTCTCCGGCGGCGGGACGGACTTCATGCGCGTCTTCACCGAGCGGATCTACGGCATCCCTCCCGAGCAGGTCGTCGGCTCGTACGGAGGCCTCGAGCTCCGGAAGGGCACCGACGGAAAGCCGGTCCTGATGAAGCTCGCCAAGATCGAGCTGGTGGATGATCACGTCGGCAAGCCGGTCGGCATCCAGCGCTTCATCGGCCGCCGTCCCATCTTCGCCTTCGGAAACTCGGACGGGGACCAGCAGATGCTGGAGTGGACCGCGGCGGGGGATGGGCCGCGCTTCATGGGGCTGGTCCACCACACCGATGCCGAGCGCGAGTACGCGTATGACAGGAAGTCCCACGTCGGCCAGCTGGACAAGGCGTGGGACGAGGCGGTGGCCAGGAAGTGGACCGTCGTCGACATGAAGAAGGACTGGAAGCAGGTCTTCGGCAGTGGGCAATGAGAGAACGACGGCAGTGGGCGTCGCTCGCCGCTTCGCTGGGCATCCTCGGGCACGGCCATGGGACAGCGCTTGCTCGATGGGCGTGACGGGCTACCGGACTCCGAACATCGACCGGATCGCGCGTGAAGGGATGATCTTCACGGACTCCTATGGCGAGCAGAGCTGCGCGCCCGGACGGGCAGCCTTCATCACCGGCCAGTCGGGCATCCGGACCGGTCTTCTGAAGGTCGGGATTCAGGGGTGAGCATCCGGGTGGGACGAGGTCTCGGTTGGGAAGAGGAGCGCCGTGGCCAGCGCGATCC
>JBKPMY010000191.1:0-9452 GCA_046732375.1 Myxococcota bacterium | reverse complement strand
TCGAGCCGCCCTCCGAGACTGCGGCAACCCTCGCTCTGGTTCGCTCCCTGCTCGAGGGAGGAGGCGCACCGGTCTCGTCCCCTGCCCCGGCCCTGGTCTGCGTGGTGGGAGTAGACGCCGGTGCCGTCTTCCTCCTGGCAGGCCCGGTCACGGAGCTGGGGCGCGCCACCGCCTGCGCGGTCAGGCTCAGGGATGCGGCCGTGTCGCGACGGCATCTGCAGCTCGTTCTGGATCGGCGGGGCCACCGGGTGCGGGACGTCGGCGGACGAAACCGAGCACGGTGGAACGGGCGGTGGCTCCGTTCGGGCCAGCTCCTCGCCGACGGCGACCTCCTCGAGGTGGGCCGCTCGCTCCTGCACTACCGGCGAGGATCGGCGCCGGTCAGCGCATCGGGGACAGGCCCGCCCGCTCCACCAGCAGCTCCATCAGGCGACGGTGCTGGGTGAAGAAGCTGGTGAAGTGCATTCCCCGGCCACGCCCCCGGACCGCGTAGACCGTCACCGGCCCGGGGAGGATGTCGACCTTGAGGATGTCGCGGAACGGGAAGTAGTCGGTCCGCACCAGCCCGCGGTAAGTCACGCCGCCGCCGTCCACCACGATCGCAGTTCGCGCGTAGTAGGTCAGCGAGACCCCGAAGAAGACGACGAAGAAGATCGCGGACATGAAGGTCTTTGCCGGAACGCCCTCGAACGTCATCAGGTAGACGAGGACGAAGAGCCAGAGCAGCGCGGCGGTAGCCATTGCCGCGGTGAGGACGGGCCGTGGCCGGAAGACCTCGGGCGCTGGGGCCGGAAGAAGGTCCACGCCCCTTAGGCTAGTGCCTACCCCCGTCCAGTGCCATGCGACCTCGGGTCGGGGGTGTCGGGTCCGGTGCGCTCTCGCTCACCCTCGGCTCGGCTCTACCCGCTCCACCAGCATGGTGATTCCCATCCCGTAGCCGATGCAGAGGGTGACTGCCCCCCGGCGGAGCGAGCGGCGCTCCAGCGCCCCGAGGAGCGTGGCCAGGAGCATCGCGCCGGTGGCACCGAGCGGGTGACCGAGGGCGATGGCCCCGCCCTGCACGTTGATCCGGTCCAGGGAGATGCCCAGCTCCTGGCCGACCACGATGGGCACCGGTGCGAAGGCCTCGTTGATTTCCCAGAGATCCACGTCATCCACGGTCCAGCCCGCGCGCTCGAGCGCGAGCCGGCTGGAGGGAATGGGTCCGGTGAGCATGAGGAGCGGGTCCGACCCGACGACCGCGATGGAGACGATGCGCGCCCGGGGCCGCAGCCCCAGGGTCCGGGCCGCTTCGCCCGAGGCGACGACCACGGCGGCCGCCCCGTCGACGATCCCCGAGGCGTTCCCGGGATGGATGACTCCGTCCTCCTGGAAGCTCGGCTTGAGGCCGGCGAGCGTCTCGACGGTGGTGCCGGGGCGCGGGTGCTCGTCGTCGGCGAAGAGGCGAGTGCCGCCGTCGGCGTCTCGCACCGGAACGGGGGCGATCTCCTCGCGGAACCAGCCGGCGGCGCGCGCAGCGACGGCCTTGCTCTGAGAGGCGGCGGCGAACTCATCCAGCTGTCCGCGCGAGAGCGACCACTTCCTGGCAATGCGCTCCGCCGAGATCCCCTGGTGGGCGAGGTCCGGGAAGCGCTCCGCGAGCCGCGGAGAGGTGGGGCCGTCGCCAAAGCCCGCGTCCGAGCCCATGGGGATGCGGGTCATCGACTCGACCCCGCCGCCGATGCCGAGGTGGATCTGCCCCGCGAGGATGGCGCTGGCCACGTCGGCCACCGCGGTGAGCCCGCTTCCACAGAGGCGGTTCACCGTCTTGCCCGGGACGGCGATGGGCATGCCGGCGGCGAGAACGGCGCCCCGCGCCACGTCGAAAGCCTGCTCGCCGATCTGCGTGACGCAGCCGAGCACGACGTCTTCCACCCGCTCCGCCGGCACGCCGGTGCGAGCGAGCGCGGAGGTCAGGACGTGGGCTGCGAGGTCGACCGCGTGGACTCCCGCCAGGCTCCCCTTCCGCTTCCCGCGGGGAGTACGGACCGCATCGATGATGAGCGCCTCGGCCATGCGCCCAGGACACGACGGGATTGACCCGAAAGTCAACCGGGTCAGCCCGGGCAGCGCAACCGGTGTGGGCACGCGGTGGCAATCATCAGGCCGGCGGAGAACGAGGCTCCGCGACGAGCGGGCGGCCCGTGCCCGAGCCTGGCCGGAGTGGTTCCCTCGGCGGGGTCCTGGGGACTCGGGCGATGGAGAGCGGCACCAATCGCCTGGCCGCTGACGGGCCCGGCCCCGAATGGAATCGAAGGCACCGCGCGGGGCCGGCGCCTCGCGAGCGAGTCAGCTCGGGGAACGCCGGGGACCGGTCACTCCAGCAATCGCGCCAGCCGAGCCACCATCCGGTTCATCCGCGAGGTGTACGGCGGGGCGAGCCAGCGGGACATGGGGTTCCCCTGCTGGCGCAGGACAGAGCGCTCGTGGCTGAAGGTCCGGAAGCCGGCGCGCCCGTGGTAGTTCCCCATTCCGCTGGCGCCCACTCCGCCGAACGGCAGTCCCGGGTTCGCCAGGTGGAGCAACGTGTTGTTGACGGAGACCCCACCGGAGGTGGTCTCGGCCAGCGTGGCGTCGACCGTGCTGTTCTTCCGGGTGAAGACGTACAGCGCGAGCGGCTTCGGACGGTTGCGGACGTAGGCCAGGGCGTCCTCGAGGCTTCGGTAGGTCACCACGGGCAGAACTGGCCCGAAGATCTCCTCCTGCAGCACCGGGGCGTCGGCAGGAACGTCCACCAGGACGGTGGGGGCGAGGTACCGCTGCGCAGGGTTGGCATCACCGCCGACGACGACCTTGGCGCCCCGCTGAACCGCGTCGTCCACGAGCCCCTTGACCCGGGCAAACGCAGCCGAGTCGACCAGGCGCGCCAGCTCGGCATTCGTCGCCCACCCAGACTCGGGACCGTAGAGCCGCTCGAGGGCCGCCCGGAGCCCATCGAGGAATGCCTGGCGCTGCCCCTCCTGGACGAGGGCATAGTCAGGTGCAACGCAGGTCTGTCCGGCGGTGAGAAACCTGCCCCAGGCGATGGCGTGCGCGGCGCGGGCGAGGTTCGCGTCCGGTGCGACGATCGCCGGCGACTTACCGCCGAGCTCGAGCGTCACCGAGGCGAGCGTCTTCGCCGCGGCAGCCATCACCAGCTTCCCGACGCGCGTGCTGCCAGTGAAAAAGACGTGGTCGAAGGGAAGCTCGAGCAGGGCCTCGGCGACGGAAGCGTCGCCCTCCACCATCGCCACCTCGTTCTCGCTGAACGCATCCGCCAGCACCGCGCGGAGCGCGCGGTTGGTCTCCGGGATCTTCTCCGACGGCTTGAGGATCGCCACGTTGCCCGCGGCGATTGCTCCCACCAGCGGACCGACGGTCAGGAACACGGGGTAGTTCCAGGGAGAGAGTATGAGCACCTGGCCCTTCGCCTCCCAGCGGATCTCGCTCGCGGTGTCGGCGAGCAGCAGAGGAGCCTCGACGGGCTCGGGCCGCATCCACTCCGCGACGTGGGCGATCGCGTGATTGATCTCCTCGAGCGAGGGATGGATCTCGATGAACTCCGACTCGTCGGGAGCCCGACCGAAGTCCCGGCGAATGCCTTCGGCCACGGCGGCCCGGTGCTTTTCCAGGGACGCCTTGAACCGCTGCAGCTTCTTCCGACGCTCGGAGGCGGTGGAGCGCGACACGGGCCAGCGCGAGGTGGCCTGCAGGTCGAAGAGCCTGCGGATCTCCGCGCGAGGATCCTGGGTCGAACCGATCTCGATGGCCTGTCTCATGGCTGCACTCGCTCCTGAGCCCTCTGGACGATGCGATGGATGGTGAACCGGGGGAGAACCGCACCAGGCCGACCTGGAGGCGGTCCTGGAGCCCCGGGATGAACCACTGCTGCCCGCGCTCTGCTCCCCTCATACCGCTCTCGCACGACCCCGGCTGCACCGGGAGGGCGTTTTCCGTTCGGCGGCCTGGACGCTCGGCGACGGTCCGGGACCGGACGCTGGCTTTCCAGAATCCGCTGTTTCCTCATGGACTTACACCCGCCTCGAGCTGGGGCCCGGCGATCGAAGGGATCGAAGGTGTCTGGCACCTTCGACCGGCGATCGAAGGTGTCTGGCACCTTCGACCGGCACCTTCGACCAGGTGTCTGGCACCTGCGTGACCGGAGCGGACCCGGTCGGGGCGACCCATCGGGCGTCGGGGCTCAGCGCCGGCTGGGCCGATCGAAGGGGTTCTCGAGGAGGATCGTCTCTCCGCGATCGGCACCCACCGAGATGCACACCACGGGGACGCCCGCGACCTCCTCCACCCGGCGCACGTAGGCGCGGGCCGCAGCGGGAAGCTGGTCGAAGCTGCGGACGCCGGCGAGGCGCTCTTTCCAGCCGGACAGCGTCTCGTACACCGGAGAGACCTGCGCCAGGTCGTCCACATCCGAGGAGAAGTCGCCGGTCTGCGCCCCCGCCAGCGAGTACGAGTTGCAGAGCTTCAGCTCGGGCAGCCCCGAGAGAACGTCCAGCTTGGTCAGCGCGAGCCCCGACAGCCCGTTCACCCGGACGGCGTATCGGAGGGACACCCCGTCGAGCCACCCGCAGCGGCGCGGACGTCCGGTCACCGAGCCGAACTCGTTCCCCACCTTGCGCAGCCGCTCGCCGACCTCGTCCTTCAGCTCGGTGGGGAACGGGCCTCCGCCGACGCGGGTCGTGTAGGCCTTGCTGATGCCGACCACGCGGTCGATCTCCGTCGGCCCCAGTCCCGAGCCCACCGCTGCGTTCCCGGCCACGCAGTTGCTGCTGGTCACGAACGGGTAGGTGCCATGGTCGATGTCGAGCAGCGTTCCCTGGGCGCCCTCGAAGAGGATTCGCGCCCCGGCGCGGGCCTCTCCATGGAGGAAGAGCGAGGCATCGCGCACGTGCGGACGCAGGCGCGCTCCGAACGCCGCGTACTCCCGCGCGATGGTCGCCGGATCGAGCGGGGGAAGCTCGGTCCCGGCGCGGCCGGCGAGGAGCTTCAGCTCGTCCATGGCCGCCGTGAGCCGTTCCTCGACCTTGCGCGTGAGCCGTACGGCGTCGAGCAGGTCCCGCACGCGGATGCCCCGGCGCGCCACCTTGTCCTCATAGGCGGGGCCGATTCCACGGCCGGTGGTTCCGATCGGCGAGGCGCCGCGCGCCTTCTCCCGGAGCACGTCGAGGTGCTTGTGCCAGGGAAAGATGACGTGCGCGGACTCGGAGACGATGAGCTGCGCCTCGGAGCGGATGACCCCTCGCGCCCGGAGCGCGTCGATCTCAGCGACCAGCACCGACGGGTCCAGGACCACGCCGTTCCCGATCACGCAGGTCTTGCCGGCGTGCAGGATGCCGCTGGGGATGAGCGTGAGGATGGTCTTCTCCCCACCCACGACCAGCGTGTGCCCGGCGTTGTTCCCACCCTGGAAACGAACGACGACCTGGGCGTGCTGGGTGAGCAGGTCGACGACCTTGCCCTTTCCCTCATCGCCCCACTGGGCGCCCACCACCACGACGTTCGGCATGGCCGGCTCGGCTATAGCCCGCGATCAGACGGGTGACAACGACGGACGAAGCCACAGCCAAGCGCCTCACATCCGCGGCGCTCGAGGCGCTCGGTGAGCGTGGTCCCGGCCGCGACCGCCGCGCGGACCCGTGCCTCCACCTCCTCCGGGGTGGCGGGCGGCTCCGATACCCAGCGGAGACGCTCCTCGTCTCCGTCCACGGCGAACAGCGCGGCTCGGAGCTGCCGGCCTTCACCGGCCCGCGCCCGCAGCGCCTCGAGCAGCACCGCCAGGCTCGCCGGTGACTCCGCCCGACTTCCCGGCACGAGGGAGACCACCGCCTCACCCGGCGGGCCGGTGAGGGTCAGATCGAACCAGCCGTGCACCGCCGCTGTACCCGTGCCCAGCTGCACCTCGAAGGGAAGGGCCGCCGTCCAGGAGAACCCACCCGTGAAGCCGCGAAGCGCGCGAGCGAGCCGTCGCAGCGGGGCCCCGAGCCGCAGCGCATCGGCCTCGGCGAGGGTCAGCCCCAGCCTTCCGGCGGCCGCGGCGAGGGCCTCGTCCGGAACTCCGTCACGCCAGGCCTCGACCGGCAGCGCCGCCAGCAGCTGCCGGAGCGCCGCCAGCCGACCATCCCGGTGGCGCGGGGAGGGCGGTACCGCGTCTGCGCCGAGGCCCGGTTCGCGGTGCCCTTCAACGAACCGCAGCTGGAATCGGCGGAGACATCCCTCGAGGGCTGGCACTGCGTCGAACGCGACCGACGCAGGCGCGGCGATGGCCATGGGCTCGAGCCGGCGGAGCGCCCGTCGGACCTGCTCGGCATCCACGGGAGCCGGCGGGGTCGGAGCCCGCGGCGGAAGCACCGGGCAGGCCGCATCGTCCAGCCGCTTCACCCGCGAGCGGACCTCCGGAGCGTCGAGCACGGGGTCGATCCAGCTGGTCCAGGTCCGCTGACCGCCACGTCCCTGGATGCCGGAGAGCAGAAGTCGGTCTCTGGCCCGGGTCATCGCCACGTAGAGCACCCGCCGGCTCTCGGCCAGCTCGCGGCTGGCGAGGATCTCGGCAAGCGCGGCCGAGCGCGGCGTCGGGTGAGCCTCGCTGCTCCAGGGGACGCTCGGTCGGAAGGCGAGCCCGTTGCGAGGATCGACCAGCAGGCGGCCATTGGAAGGTGGGCGACTCGCCCCGAGGTCGGCGACGCAGACCACCGGCCACTCGAGCCCCTTCGCCGCGTGCACCGTGAGCAGCTGAACCGCCGGGCCGCTGCGGGCATCCTCCACCTCTTCGAGCTCGATGCGGGCGTCCCGATCGGCGAGCTCCATGAGGCGTCGGGCGAAGGCTGCGGGATCCGGGCGACCACGCGCGTCCCAGCGAGCGGCGAGGTCCCGGACCACCTCCAGGTTTCCGAGCTGCTCCTCTCCGTGCGGCGACGCCGCCAGAACGGCACGGGTATCGAGCCCGGCCCACGCGTCCTCCAGCAGGTCCACCAGAGAGCGTCGGTCCAGTCCCGCGCGCAGACGTCGGGCCAGGGAGACGAAGCGGGCCCATCGCTCCGCCTCGCCGGGCAGCGCCTCCGCCGGTAAGGCCCCGGCGAGCACCCGGGCGTCGAGCCGACCCTGGCTCAGTGCGAGACGGACCAGGGTCCCCTCGGACAGCCCCACCGCCGGGCCGCGCAGACAGGCGGCGAGATGCAGCGGGTTGCGAGGATCCGTCAGGAAGCCGAGCAGAGCGGCGATGTCCCGCACCTCCGGCGAGCCGAAGATGCCGCGCCCGCGCAGGACCCGATGGGGGACGTGATGGCGGGCGAGCGCGTCGGTGTAGTGCGTGACCTCCAGGAAGGAGCGGAGGAGGATCGCGACGTCGCCTCCACGGACCGGACGAGAGCCGGCACCCTCGGGAACGCGCACCTCCGAGTCGGGGGCGAGCAGGAGCGCCAGCCGGCGGGCGAGGAGGTCCGCCTCCGCCCGACGTCGATGCTCGGCCCGGTCCTCCTCCGCCACCGCGACCAGCCGCTCCACGCACTCGCGCGGGCCAAGCTGTGGGCGCCACGGCTGGAGATCGTCCTCGCCCGGACGGAAGGGAACGTCCCACGGCGCGGCAGGGGTTTGCCCGAGGATCGGTCCGAGGATTCCGTTCAGCGCGCTCACCAGCTCCGGCTCGGCGCGCCGGCTCACGCGCAGGAACCGGCGCTCGCCGCCTCCGGCCTCCACCGCACGGGCCAGCTCCTCGAAGACCTCCACGTCCGCGCCGCGGAAGTCGTAGATCGACTGCTTGCGGTCGCCCACCGCGCAGAGGAACCCAGGCTCGAGCGGAAGGTCGCGCGGTCCCGCCGCGTCGAGGGTCCTTGGCGCCCCCTCGCGGGCCTCTGCGAGCAGGAAGGTGAGCTCGAGCTGCAGGACGTTGGTGTCCTGGAACTCGTCGAGAAGAAGCGCGCCGATGCGGGACTGCTCACGGGCACGGAAGCCGGTGTCGGCGGCGAGCAGGTCCCGCGCGCGGATGAGCAGCTCGGCGAAATCCAGGGCGCCGGCGTCGTCGAACGCGGCTCGCTGGCGGCGCGCGAGCTCGACCAGCAGGCCGCGCCAGGTCTCCTCGTGGGCGCGTGCGAGCATCAGCGCCGCCGCCCCGAGCGGCGATTCTCCTCCGGTGAGCGCTTCACGGGCCGCCCGGATCGCCGCGCCGAGCCCGTTCTTCCCGCCTCGCGCCGGGAGGGCATCGCGGAGGTCCGCGACCCGAGCCGCCCGCTCGAGCGCCGTGGCGGGTCCCCAGCCGACGAGCAGGTCGGCCAGCGCGGCGAGCACCGACTCGCACTCGGCCGCCTCGGCGCGAGCACGTCCCAGGGCATCGTCGACGGCCGTCCGGGCACGTGCGGCGCTCGCGGCGAAGGCCCGGGCGACGTCCTCGGCACCGGTGACCGCCAGCCGATCCGGGGCGTGTCCGTGGTCCCGTACCCGTCGAGCCTGGTCCACCAGCAGCTCCACCAGCCCGCTCCGGCGAAGGCCGCGGAGGTCCAGCTCGCCGCAGAGTGCCTCCACCGCCGGGTCGCCTGCCTCCAGCCGCTCGAGCACCAGGCGCTCGGCGAGCTCCTCGAGAAGGTCCAGCGCCTCTTCCTCGTCGAGGAGCACGAAGTCCGGAGGCGTGCCGGAGCCCGCCGGCGCGCGCCGGAGCAGGCCAGCGCAGAACCCGTGGAAGGTGGCGATGGTCGCGCCCGAGAGGTGAGCCTGCACCCGCCTCCACTCGGTGGCCGGAGGGACCGGTCGGCCGGCGTCGGCGAACGCCGAGCTCAGCTCGGGCTCGGACGACTCGCCGGCGGCGAGGGACGCAACCCGGGCGGTGACCCGGCCGCGCATCTCGGCCGCCGCCTTCTCGGTGAAGGTGAGGAGGCACAGCCGGGAAGGTGGGAGGGGTTCGTCGCGGTCCGCGCCGCCGAGGAGCCGGAGGCACTCCGCGATGAGGCCGTGGGTCTTCCCGGTGCCGGCACCGGCGAAGATGCAGGCGTTGGAACGGAGCGCGCTCATCCCTCGCCACCCTGGGGCGCACGACGCTCGGAGATCCGGCAGACGGAGCCGAGCGCGCAGAAGCCGCACTCGCGCGGGCGCACGGGGAAGAGCCCCTTCCGCGGCTCGGCGAGCAGCGCGTGGACCGTGGTCGCGAGGTTCGGCAAGGGGGTGGAGGACCGGGTCGCCGCGTCGGTGGCGAGGAAGCTCTCCAGTGGACCGGTGCGGTCCGGGTCGAGAGGGAGGAACTCCAGCGTCCGGAGCGACAGCCATCCCGCGTGGAAGGGCGGCTTCTCTCCGCGGGCGCGGAGCGCGAGAAGGTAGAGGGGAAGCTGGAAATCGGTGACCAGGACCTCGGCGCGGGCGCGCTCACGGCGCTTGCTGCTCTTGTAGTCGAGGACTCCCGTTCCGCCCTCTCCCCGGTCGACGCGGTCGAGGGT
>JBKPMY010000190.1:0-11918 GCA_046732375.1 Myxococcota bacterium | reverse complement strand
GTCTTGCGGAAGGTGCCCACGTAGAGCACCCGCCCGGCGTCGTCGAGCCCCTGCAAGGCGGTGAGCGGACGCCCCCGGTGGCGAAACTCGCTGTCGTAGTCGTCCTCCAGAATCATCGCCCGCTCCGCCGTGGCCCAGCGGAGCAGCGCCATCCGCCGGCCCAGCGAGAGCGTCACGCCGAGCGGGTACTGGTGCGACGGAGCGAGGATGACCAGCCGCGCCCCGGGTGCCCGGCGAACGCCCACCTCGACATCCAGCCCGTCATCGTCCACCGGCACGGGCACCGCACGCGCCCTGGCGCCGAGCACCGCCCGGCGTGCTCCCAGGTAGCCCGGATCCTCGAGCCAGACCGGATCCGCCGGGTCGACCACCAGCCGCAGCACCTCCTCGAATGCCTGCTGGGTTCCGGCGGTGATGAAGACCTGCTCGGGCATGCATCGCGCGCCCCGGGCGGCGACGACGTGCTCGGAGATCGCCTGACGCAGACCGGCGTGTCCGGCCGGCTCTCCGCCCTCCAGCAGCCGCGCGCTGGCGCGAGACTGGGCCCGGGCCACCAGGCGCGCCCACAGCGCGACGGGGAACAGATCGAGCGCAGGCAGGCCCGGACGGAACGCGCGCGGTGCGGTGCCGATGCGGGGCGCTCCGGTCCCCAGCCCCATCAGCGCGCGTGCGGCGCGCGACAGCCGCGGTGGGGCCGACGGCGCGCGCGCGGGCCTCACCGGAGCGGGCGCGAACCCCTCCTCGGGCAGCTGGGGCGCGACGCGAACTCCCGAGCGCGGGGCGGCGACGAGATATCCCTCGGCCTGAAGCGCGTCGAGCGCCAGGAGCACGGTCGTGCGCGCCACGCCAAGCTCTGCGGCGAGCGTGCGCGAGGAGGGCAGCCGCGTCCCGGGCTTCACCGCCCCGGCCAGGATGCGCGCCCGGAGCGCCTGATCGATCTGCGCGTGCAGCGGCGCGGAGGTTTTCCGGTCCACCCGAAGGAGCAAGCTGGCGAGAGCGCGTTTCTGGTCTGCCCCGACGGTTCTCATCTGGACTGGAGGAGAATACCAGGGCGGGCGCAGGGTGCTCCGGATGGTCCCCTGTTCCGTCGTCGAGCTCCGCCAGTACACCCTTCACCCCGGCCAGAGGGACACGCTGGTGTCCCTCTTCGAGCGCGAGTTCATCGAGACCCAGGAGGCGGCCGGCATTCGCGTCCTCGGGCAGTTCGAGGACCTGGACCGGCCGGACCGCTTCGTCTGGTTCCGTGGCTTCGCCAGCATGGCGACCCGGCACGCGGCGCTCACCGCCTTCTATGACGGTCCGATCTGGGCCGAACACCGGAACGCGGCGAACGCGACGATGGTGGACTCGGACGACGTGCTGCTCCTCCGCCCGCTGCGGCCTGCCGGAGGATTCCCGCGGCGTGACCGCGCGGCCCCGGGGACTCGCGAACACCGACGGCTCCTGGTGCGCATCTTTCATCGCGTTCCGGGCGCGAGCGACCTTCGCCACTTCTGCCTGGAGCAGGTCGAGCCCGCGCTCGAGGGCACCGGCGCCCCGGTCGTCTCCTGGCTCGAGACGCACGACGAGCGGAACGACTACGCCCGCCTGCCGGTGCGAGAGGACGCGGACGTCGTGGTGGCCCTCTCGGTGCTGCCGGACGAGCGCGCCCTGCGGCGACACCTCGCACTGCTGGCCGCGGATCTCGCCTGGGCCGAGGAGGTGGTCCCGGGCCTCCGACGGAGGATCGTCCGGGACCCGGAGCTTCTGGTGCTGCGAGCCACCCCGCGCTCGGCGCTCTTCTGAGGAGGACCGTCATGGAACTTCCGACCGGAGACCTCCACGACTTCGACTTCCTGGCCGGAGACTGGGTGGTCCAGAACCGCTACCTCCGCAGCCGGCTGACGGGAGATCAGGTCTGGGAGGAGTTCCCGGGCCGCGCGCGGTGCGAGCTCCGTCTGGGCGGGCTGGTGAACGTCGACGAGATCGACTTCCCGACCCAGGGGTTCACCGGGATGACCGTCCGGCTGTTCGACGTGCGGGAACGGCGGTGGAGCATCTACTGGACCGACAGCCGGCGCGCGGTCCTCACTCCACCGGTGCGGGGCGGGTTCGACGGTGAGCGCGGTCTCTTCTACGGCGAGGACGTCGAGGGCGGTCGCGCGGTCCAGGTCCGCTTCATCTGGGAGCGTCGACCGGACGGGCAGGCGCGCTGGGAGCAGGCCTTCTCGCTGGATGGCGGCACCTGGGAGAAGAACTGGGTGATGGAGCTCCGCCGCCCGCGCTGAGCTGCCGCGAGCGTTCAGGGCGAGCGTCGAAGCGCGGGCGGGCGCTCGAACACGAAGGTGACCTTCCCGTCGGTCTCCAGATACGCCTGCTGCACCGAGCCGAGGTCCTGGGTCCCGTAGACCCGCAACCGCGCCATGAGCTCGTCCATCCCGATCCGGGTCTCGCGGAGCGCATCCTCCAGCGGCCGACCATCCTCCACCAGGAGCTTCGGCGAGCCCTTGAGCACCTTGGCGGCGATCGGGCTGCGAAAACTGAGCCAGGAGAAGAAGACGTTCCAGGTGATCAGGGTGATGAGGGCGATCACCGCCGTGGTGATGCTCGCGTCGTCGACGGTGATCGCCCGACGCACGGCGACGGTGACGAGGAAGATGACCGCCAGGTCGAAGGACGAGTACCTCGAGAGCTCCTTCCGACCGCCGAGCCGGAGGAGCAGGTGCACGACGAGGTAGATGAGGGTCGCCCGCACGATGGTCTCGAGCGGCGGCTGCTCCACCGTCCACATTCTTCCCCAGTCCACTGGCATCCCGCGAAGCTGCGTCCGCTCCACCCCGCCGACAATGCGAGCGTCGTGCGGGGAACGGACGCGCTGACCGAGGCGTCCCCGGCTGCCGGGCGGGAACACCTGCGAGACGATCGCCGCACCGTCTCACGCGGCGATCCAGGCCGCCGACGGCGACCGGTCCGAGCTAGCGCTCGGGGAGCGGAATGAACTCCTTCTCGTCTCCCGGCACCTTCCCGAAGCGGCCGGCGCGCCAGTCGTCCTTGGCCCGCTCGATGCGTTCCTTGGAGCTGGAGACGAAGTTCCACCAGATGTGTCGGTCACCATCGAGCGGGGCGCCGCCGAGGAGCATCACCCGGGCCGGCTCCTCCGCGGCCTCGACCTTCACCTCCGCTCCGGTCCGGAGGATGGCCATCACCCCTGGCCCGATGCGGCGCTCACCGACCCGCACCGTGCCCTGGGCGACGTGGATCGCCCGCTGCGGATGAGTGGCGTCGACGGTCAGCCGGGCTCCGGGCTGCAGGCGGGCGTCCACGTAGAGCGTGGGAGAGACCACGCCGACCGGTGACTCGGCGCCGTACGCCGTGCCGGCGATGACGGTGAGCTCGGCGCCATCGCGGCTCAGCTTCGGCAGCGTGCGCGCCGGATGGTGGACAAAGGCCGGTTCTGCCTCCTCGTGCGCGGCAGGCAGCGCGACCCAGCTCTGGATGCCGTGCAGCCGGACGCCACGCGCGCGCTCCTCGGGGCTGCTCCGCTCGGAGTGGACGATGCCGCGCCCGGCCAGCATCCAGTTCACGTCACCCGGGTGGATGGCACGCTCGCTGCCGAGGCTGTCGCGATGGATGATCTCTCCCTCGAAGAGATAGGTCACCGTGGCCAGGGCGATGTGGGGATGCGGGCGGACGTCCATTCCCGAGCCCCGCCCCATCACGGCTGGACCCATGTGGTCGAGGAAGATGAATGGCCCGACCATGCGGCTCCCGGCGGCTGGCAGCAGCCGTCGCACGGTGAAGCCGCCGAGATCACGGGGACGGGGGTCGATGACCAGCAGGACACCGTCGGGGTACTTCTCGATGGGCATGGACTTCCTCTCGGCCGGGGTTATGACTCAATCGAGGAGGCTCCAGCCATGGCCAACGAGCTCGATCTGAAAGCTGAGATGAAGCGAGGCGTGGATCTGTTGAGGACCTTGCGTGACGAGATCAAGGTCAAGCTCCACCTGGCCGGGATGGACGCGAAGGACCAGTGGGCGAAGCTGGAGCCCGAGCTCTTCAAGGTCGAGCGTGCCGCAGAGCAGGCGACGGAGTCCTCGAAGAAGCTGATGGATGAGGCGCTGAACCGTCTGAAGTCGTTGCGCGATTCGCTGCGCTGAGGCAGGCCGTGGCGGAGACGGTGCTGATCGTCGGGGTCCGGAAGCTCGGGCGCACGATTGCGCTTCACTTCGGGCGCAAGGGGTGGCGGGTGCTGTGCGCGTCGCGGACGGCCGCCGACGTCGAGGCGGTCGCGCGCGACGTGACCGCCGCGGGTGGGGAAGGTGTTCCGGTGGTATGCGATCTCCAGCGGCCGGAAACGCTGATCCGCTTCGGAGAGGATCCACCGGACCTGGTCGTCGCGGCACAGACCATGGGGGGACGGTTCGGGGCGCTGCCGCTGCTGGAGATTCCCTTCACCGAGCTGGCGCAGTCGCTCACTGCCTATCCGCAGGGGACGTGGAACCTGCTGCGCGCGGTCGGACCGGGAATGCTCGGACGGGGGACTGGCACCTTCCTCCAGATCGGGACGTCCTCCGGCGTCCGGACCAAGGAGGGATTCGCCGCGCTGGGAGCCGCGCAGCACGCGCTCCGGGCGCTGGTCCAGGTCGCGGCCCGCGAGTGGCGGACCCGTGGCGTCCACGTCGCGTACCTGCCGGTCGACGGGCCCATCGGTTCCGAGCGCACCCGGGCGGCCGGGTTCGCCGCCGAGCGGCTCGTCTCGCCCGAGGCGATCGCCGAGGCCTGCGCCTTCCTTCACGCTCAGGGGTCGGACGCCTGGACTCATGAGCTGCTGCTGCGTCCCACTGGCGGCGACTGGTCCGCGCCCACCTGACCCGCAATGGCACCGGCCCAAGGAGATCTCTCCGCGGGCCGGATGATTCTCGGAGCTCGCCTTAGCGGCTACCGGAGACGGTATCCGCGGCGCTCGTGGACTCGGCGCTCCGGCGACTCTTCTTCTTCGACTTCTTCGGCGGCTCCGCCGGGACAGGGGCCGCCGAGTCCGCCGACGACGATCCGCTCACGCTGTCGCCCGTCGAGCTGCTGGCACCCGAGCTGTTCACGGCGGCTCCGGCGCTGTCGGGCATGCCGCTCCCACCCACTGCGGCACCGGCCGGAGGCTGGAAGGAACCGAGGAACTGCTGGATCGACCCCGGCATCTGGCCCTGGGGATACGTTCCGGCCAGCGTGTAGACGCGCGAGCCGCCGACGAACACCCGGGCGGTGACCTCGCTGCCCTGGGGATCGGTAGCGGTGAACTCACGCCCCGAGAGGCCGGCGACCTGGACATCCTGGCTCTTCACCAGGGTGCCACCCATCGACTGGACGGTGGACTGCTGGAGCGAGTCGAGCAGGTCCTTGCTCTTGACCTTGTCCAGGCTGCCCTTCGGGAACTCGCTCAGGCTGGACAGGTACTTGGCGGTGTTGTCCTGGGCCTGGGCGATGTGCACCTGGACGGGACCTCCCGGCGTCTCCTGAGTCCGCTGGTCCACCTGAGGGTTCGGGGGCATCAGCACGGTGAAGCCGTTGGCTCCCTGGTAAGGAACGAGCTGCGCGGTTCCGGGCTGAGCGGCCGCTGCTCCGGCCGCTCCTGCTGCGCCGGCAGCCGCGGCTCCCGACGCCGGGCCTTCGTCAACGAGGGTGGAGTTACCCTGCGGCTGCTGCTGCCCCTTCTGTGCCTGCTGAGACCCAGGCCGTGCCTGCTGAGATCCAGCCTGTGCCTGCGGAGCGCCAGTCTGTGCTTGCTGAGAACCAGCGCACCCGAGCGCGGTGGCGAGCGGAATCACGAGCCACAAGTGTCGTTGAAAGGTCATGCGTCCTCCCATGACGCCGGAGGGTGGGGACGGTGGTTGGCCATCGCAAGGGATTGGCGCACTTCGGGTGAAACGAGCGATGGTTCCGTCGCCCGCATGCCTGCTGCTCACATCTCCCTCTCCGAGCTGGTCCGGGTGTTCTTCCGCATCGGCTGGCTGGCGTTCGGGGGGCCAGTCGCGCAGCTCGGCCTCATGCACGACGAGTGCGTCGAGCGGCGGCGCTGGATCGACGATGCCGACTTCGTGCGGGCGCTGAACTTCGTTCACGTGCTGCCCGGCCCCGAGGCCTCGCAGATGGCGATCTTCATCGGCTGGCGGGTGCTGGGGGTGCTCGGGGGCGTGCTGGCCGGCGTGCTCTTCATCTCCCCGGGCATCATCACGCTCACCGCGCTGGCCGTGATCTACGTGCGGTACGGCTCGCGGCCGGAGCTGATCGGCGTGCTGTCCGGGTTTCGCCCGGTGGCGCTGGCGCTGCTCGCCGCGGCGATGCTCCGTCTGAGCAAGGCGGCGCTCCGGACCCCGTTCCAGAAGGTGCTCGCGGTCCTGGCGTTCGGGGCGTCGGTCTTCCTGCACGTGGGCTTCGTGCCCCTGCTCCTCGGGTGCGGGGCGGTGTCCATCCTCCGCTCCCGCTTGCGGGGCCCGCTCGGCACGGTGGCGCTGCTGTCGATGGTCGCCGCAGGGCGCGCGGAGGCGGCGGCCGCAGCTCTGGAGCGGCTCCGTGACGTCTCGCTTTTCTTCCTCAAGGTCGGGCTGGTGTCGTTCGGAGGGGCGTACGCGGTACTTCCCCTGCTGCGGGAGGGCGGAGTGCTGCACTTCGGCTGGCTCACCGACCATCAGATGGTGGACGCGCTCGCGCTGGGAGAGACGACGCCCGGACCGCTGATCAGCATCGGCGTCTTCATCGGGTACCTGGCCGGGTATCCGGCGGGGGTGGGGCTCGCCTCGGCGCTGTCCGCGGGGTTCTGGCTCTTCCTGCCCTCGTTTCTCTTCGTGCTGATCGGAGCGCCGCACCTGGACCGCATCACCTCGTGGCCGGGGGTGCAGCCCTTCCTCCAGGGCGTGACCGCGGGCGTGCTGGCGCTGATGGCGGCGGTGTCGCTGGCGCTGGCGCAGGCGACGGTGTTCCACGCCGGGCGGCTGGACTGGGTCACCCTGGTGCTCGGCGTGGTGGCGTTCGTCGTGCTCGCCGTCGGCGGGAAGCGGGTCAACATCGCTTACGTCGTGCTCGCTGGGGGTGCCGTCGGGCTCGTTCGCGCGCTTCTCCACACCTGAACCAGCAGAGCCGCCGTCAAGCGTTGCTACGCACCCTCGACGATGCGGACGTCGCGAACCGCGCAGGAGCCAAGGGCTTGAAGCGCCTTTCGGTAGGGCTGGCTCTCGCGCGCCTCGAGGGCGCGCTCATAGCTGTCGAACTCGACGACGATCGCCCGCTGCTGCAAACCGCTCTCGAGTGCCTGAACCTGGCTCGTCGACCTGGTCAAGAAGCGCCCGCCGAACGACTCGACCGCCGGCACTGCCAGCGCGCCGTAGGCCTTCACCGCCGATTCATCCGAGATCGATCGATAGGTGATGACCCAATAGCCCTTCTTCATGGTGCCTCCTCCACAACCCGAGCGGGATACGGGTTCCAGGAACGGCACCATTTCTCGCCACGCGATCGTCGAGTCGAGGGACGAGGCGTGGAACTTCTCATTCTGGAGGTGACCGAGGGTTCGCAACTTCTCGCCACAGACACCTTCGATCAGTCGAGGTCGGTCATGCGCTTGATTTTGCTGGTGGAAGCGGCCCTTGCCGCCCTGATGCCCATGGCGTCCGGGAGGGGTCGTGCCGGCAGCGGTGGCAGGCGCGGCGGGCGTGGCCCATGGCGGACCGCTCCGCGCACCAGGCCGTAGGGCAGCTCGGTCCCGGCCCGGGCGGAGCGAAGCAGTAGCCCTCCCCGGCTCATGTCGCCTCGCCCCACGAAATCCACCGGGAAGACCAGCCGGTCGTCGAAGATGTCGAGCAGCAGGTCGACGTACTTGTCGCTCGCGATGCTCCCCAGCAGCACCACCTCGGCGTCGGGGAAGCGTTCCGCCAGCGCGCGGGCGTCACGCTCGAGTGGGCGGCGGTAGCGCCGGTCCCCGAGATCCACCCGCACTCGCGCCCAGGCATCGAGGTCCGCGGGCGTGATGCGCCGGTCGGGTTCGACCAGGCCCGCCCCCGGGGTGATCACCCAGGACGCGCCGAACGCCCGCGCGTAAGTGACCTTGCCGCGGAAGTAGAGGCCGCTGGTGAAGGTGAAGACGTCGCCGAGCGTCGCGCCAGCGGCCGAGCGCAGCTCCAGCGCGAGCGGGAAGCTCGCCGCGGGCCGCCGCAGCATCAGCATCCGAACGCCGTCGCAGCGCGCCGGGGAGAGCAGGAACACCCGCCGGGGCGCGGGCAGGCGTCGCCTCACGGTCCGGACTCCACCAGCATCTTGAAGAGGCGGGCCAGCGCCGCCTCCGGCATCTCCGCGCGGCCGGCGTGGACCGGGGAAGTCTGGATCACGGTGCTGCGGGGGGCGACGAGCCAGTGGAAGCGCTCCTTGGCCGGCAGCCGCGCCACCGTGCCCGCGGCGGGATCACCGGCGCAGATCCGCGGCACGGCGGCGAGATGCGCGGAGATCGCCTCGACGTCGGCACGCGGGTCCAGCGCCCGGAGGCGCGTCACGTCGAGCGCCACGCGCGCCGCGAGAAAGTCCTGCGCAAGGCACCAGACGATGACCCCGGCATTCAGGAACTCCCCGCGCTCGACCCGGGGAACCACCCGGACCACCGCGTAGTCAAACGCGCAGGGCGCGGGCACGGTCGGCCTCCTCCTCGAACAGCTCGGCGTCTCCCAGACGGCGGGAGAGCCACTCCACGTAGGCATGTCGCTGCGCGCGCGCGCCGCCGAGGTGCGGATCCTCGGGCAGCCACGCATCGGGCACCGCGTCCGCCAGCTCCCGGAACAGCGGCGCGGCGAGCCTGGGACGGAGCCGCTGACCCGCGGCCCGGATGTCGCCCGCCACCGGCAGAAGGACGTGGTCCTTCACCTGGGGAAACTGCGAGGCAGCCCGGGACGCGGCGCTGGACCAGTCATGGTGGACGTAGAGGCTCGCGCCGTGGTCGATGCAGTACAACCGGCGGTGCCACTCGAGCAGGTTGGGGTTCCGCGGCGTGCGATCCACGTTCAGCACCAGGGCGTCGAACCACACGATGTTTGCCGCCAGCTCCGTGGGCGGTGGGGTCGAGGCTGCCGGATCGTACCCCAGGGCCCCCGGCAGGTAGTCCACACCGAGGTTGAGCCCGACGCTGGCCTTGAGGAGGTCACGGATCTCGCCATCCGGCTCCGTGCGCCCGATGTCCGGGTCGAGCGTCACCAGCGCCAGCGTCGGGACCGGCAGCCCGAGCGCCCGACCGATCTCCCCCGCCAGCAGCTCGGCCACCAGCGCGCGTGCCCCCTGCCCCGCGCCCCGGAACTTCACCACGTACAGGCCATCGTCATCTCCCTCGACGATCGCGGGCAGGCTCCCGCCCTCCCGGAGCGGTGTGACGTAGCGGGTGGCGGCGAGGGTGCGGAGCACGGGGGGGGGCGCCACCATAAGGTGACGTCGCGGCCGTGACCACCGAGCCTTCCGGGCCGCAGCCGTGACCCTCGGACGCCGGAGGCCGAGCACCGACCGGAGGTTGCGCCCCGGCAGGACCCGCCTGGTTGCTCGGCGTGAGACGCACCGTTGTCTGCCGAGCGACGAGCCATCTGCCGGGCCTGCGTTAAGCAGTCCTTGCCATGATCCAGGTTCGCAAGAGCAACGATCGGGGCCACGCCGACCACGGCTGGCTCGATAGCCACCACACCTTCTCCTTCGCCGACTACTACGACCCCAAGAACATGGGGTTCCGGGCACTGCGGGTCATCAACGAGGACCGCGTCGAGCCCGCGCAGGGGTTCGGCACCCACGGGCACCGGGACATGGAGATCCTCTCCTATGTGCTCGAGGGCGGTCTGGCCCACCGGGACTCCATCGGCGGCGGTGGAGTCATCAAGCCGGGCGACGTGCAGCGGATGAGCGCGGGCACGGGCGTGATGCACAGCGAGTTCAACGCCTCCCGGTCCGAGCCGGTCCACTTCCTCCAGATCTGGATCGTCCCCGACCGCCGCGGCATCGCCCCGGGCTACGAGCAGAAGCACTTCCCGCCCGAGCAGCGGCAGGGGCAGCTCCGCCTCATCGCCTCCCCCGACGCGGCGCACGGGAGCCTGAAGATTCACCAGGACGCGCGGGTGTACACCACGCTCCTCGGCAAGGGTCAGACGGTGAGCCACTCGCTCGCTGCCGGCCGCCATGCCTGGGTGCAGGTCGCCCGCGGCCAGGTCCGGGTGGGCGACGAGGTGCTCTCCGCCGGTGACGGCGCGGCCATCTCCGACGAGCGGTCCGTCACACTGATCGGGGACGAGCTCGCCGAGGTCCTCCTCTTCGACCTCGCCTGACGAAGCTCTGGATCCCGGGCGGCTCCTCCGTCCGGGATCCGACGATGGCCCAGGCATCAGCCCCGTGGCGTTTGCGCCGGCGCGCCGGGCAACCCACCTTCGCTGGCGGGCGTGGGCGAGAGCATCAGCGAGGGTGCGGGGGAACGGTGGCCGGGGCGCGCGCTCCGGTCCCTCTTCGTACCTCCCCCCGGAACCTTCCCTTCCCTGGACGCGCTCCGGACCGCGGCGATCATCCTGGTGATCGGCAACCACCTCGCGGTCGGCGGCGCCGAGCTGGCTCCGTCGACGGCGTGGGACTTCACACTCTTCCGGTACGGGTGGACCGGGGTGGAC
The DNA here is from genome assembly GCA_046732375.1 of Myxococcota bacterium. GTDB lineage: Bacteria > Myxococcota > Myxococcia > Myxococcales > Myxococcaceae > RPRB01. The sequence continues at coordinate 1,269 of JBKPMY010000190.1, read as the reverse complement.
CTCTTCTTCGTCCTCTCCGGTTTCCTCATCGGCAGGCAGCTCCAGCGTGAGCTGCAGCGCAGGGACTCGGTGAACGTTCCGCGCTTCCTGCTGCGCCGCGGGTTGCGGATCTGGCCGCTCTACTTCGCCTGGGTCGCGTTCCTCGTACTCGGGCTGGGGAAATGGCGAGGCATCTGGCCGGACGTGACCTTCCTCTCCAACTACTTCCAGGGACAGGTGAGTGGCGGGTGGTCCCTCTCCACCGAGGAGCAGTTCTACCTGATCGTCCCGCTGCTCCTTCTCGGGGTTCAGCGGCTGTTCGGACCGAAGGGACAGCCCTTGGCGCCGCTGATCCTTCTGGCGCTGATGCCGGTGGTGCGCGCGTTATCGGTCGCAGGCACGGGAGAGAGGGGGCTGAGCTGGATGTACGGTCCCATCCACACCCACTGCGACGGGCTGCTGGTGGGCTTGTTCCTCGCCTGGGCGTCGGTGAAGCGGCCCGAGACCCTCACCCCGGAGCACCCGCATCCGTGGCGGGGGCCGCTGGTGGCCATCCTCGCCGGGTTCGCGCTCCGCGGAATCGATCAGACGCTGTTCAGCTTCACCGGGCTCGGGCTGATCTACGGGGGCATGGTCGCTCTCGGGTTGCGCGCCGGTCCGCGCGTCCGGCAGCTCACCGCGTGGCGCGGGTTCCACGTGCTGTCCCGGCTGTCATACGGGATGTACCTGAACCACTTCGAGGTGATGCCGAGATTGATGCCGCCGCTGACGCGCGCGCTCGTTCCGCTGGTGGGTTCGGGATGGGTGCTCGCGGCGATCACCTATCTCGTGGCAATCGTGTCCTCGGCGCTGATCGCAGCAGTGACCTTCATCCTGATCGAGGAGCCGTTCCTGGCGCTGCGAGAGCGCTGGGAGGCACGGCACCGGCCAGTGCGGGCCGTCCCGGCGCTGCGTCGGGTGAGCTGACAATCCACCACTGGCGAGAGCCGGGCGTCGAGGCCCGAGTCTGAGCGGACACACGTCGTCGAGCGACGTGGCCAGCTACCCGCGTCTCGAGCAGGCTCGCACTGCCGACGCGACCTCGGATCCGGCGCAGCTCTTGCTCGTTCGTCGCTGGGTGGCCTCCTCGACGTCGTCCCGGCGATGGATGCGTGCCCTCCCCTGGGTCGTCGGTGTCCTCACGATGCCGTCGCTCGACGCCCTGGTGTCGATTGCGCTCGTGTTCGGGGAGCCGCTCATCATCGCCGCGAGCGTCCTGTCTGTTCCGACGTCACTTGGCCTGCTCTGGTT
>JBKPMY010000189.1:0-12378 GCA_046732375.1 Myxococcota bacterium | reverse complement strand
GTCCATGCCTTCGAGATCGACCCGGCGCCTTGCGGACTCCCCCGAACAGGTCCTCTCGCCCCAGAGCGAGCTCCCCCGTGGGCTCCTGGGACAGGACCGGAGCGGCCCGCGCAACCTGGTCCGGGAGATGAGCTGGGCCCAGTTCGACGGGGCGGTGCAGGCCATGGCCCGGGAGATCGCCGCGGCGTACACCTGTGATCTGGTCGTGGGCATCGCGCCCGGTGGTCTCTACGTCGGCTCGGCACTGGCGAGCGCGCTGGGCAAGCCGTTCCACCCGGTGCGCATCCTGGGCCGGACACGAGATCCGCTCACCGGACGGATGCCGAAGATCATGGCCATGCCGCGGCAGGTGAAGGGAGCTCGCATTCTCCTCGTGGACGACGTCATCGCCTCGGGGATGACGCTCCGTCGGGCCATCGACGGCGCGCGCAAGGCAGGGGCGCGGCAGATCCGCACCGCCACCCTGCTCTCCAGGGACCAGGGCGCGTCCCCCGATTGGACGGTGCTGGTGATGGAAGGACCGCTGGTCTTCCCCTGGGACTACGGTCCGGTCACCGAGGACGAACGCTTCGACCTCGCACCGGAGCCGGAGCCCGCGTCGCCGCGCGCCCGGTCGCGGGCGTGATCATCGGCACCGCCGGCCACGTCGACCACGGCAAGACCTCGCTGGTCAAGGCGCTCACCGGGATCGACACCGACCGCCTTCCGGAGGAGAAGCGCCGGGGCATCACCCTCGAGCTCGGGTTCGCCCACCTCGCCTTGCCGGACGGGACGGTGGCCGGAGTGGTCGACGTCCCGGGCCACGAGCGCTTCGTGAAGGCGATGGCCGCCGGCGCGGGCGGGGTCGACCTGGCCATCCTCGTCGTCGCCGCAGACGAGGGCGTCATGCCCCAGACCCGCGAGCACCTCGACATCTGCCAGCTCCTCGGGGTCCGGGCCGGGGTCGTGGCGCTGACCAAGGCGGACCTCCTCGCCGGTCTGGGGGACGACTGGCGGGCGCTGCTCGACGCGGACCTGGCCACCTTGCTCGCCGGCAGCGTGCTGGAGAAGGCCGAGGTCGTGCCGGTCTCGGCCAGAACCAGCGAGGGGCTCGACGCGCTTCGCGCCGCGCTGGGACGGGCGGCGGCGAACGTGCAGCGCCGACCCGGCGACGGTCCGCTCTTCTTGCCAGTGGACCGGGCGTTCACCATCAAGGGATTCGGAACGGTCGTGACCGGGACGCTCCTCTCCGGCACCGTCGAGCCCGAGGCCTCGGTGGCGCTGCTCCCTGGCCTGCCTGGTCCGTTCCGGGTTCGAGGGGTGCAGACCCACGGGCAATCCGTCCCCCGTGGCTCGGCGGGACAGCGCACCGCGGTCAACCTGCCCGGGGTGGGGACCCACGATGTGCGGCGGGGGATGGTGCTGGTGCGCGCGGGCGAGCTCCCCGAGACGCGCTCGCTGGACGTGGAGCTCACCTTGATCCCCGCCGCCGAGACGGCGCTTCCCCGGCGCCGCACGCTCCTGCTCCACCTGGGCACGGCGCAGGTGGAGGCGCGGCTCACCTTGCTCGACCTGCCCGAGCTCGCGCCGGGAGAGACGGGCCTGGCGCAGCTGCGGCTCCAGGGGCCGGTGGCCTCGCTCCCCGGTCAGCGCTTCATCCTCCGCGGGGCGCGACCGCTGCCCGGGCGCGGTGCCACGCTCGCCGGCGGGCGGGTGCTCACCATCGGAGCGCCGCGCCGTCGCAGGGGCGCGGCCGAGCTGCTGGCCCCGATGCGGGGGGAGGATCTGGACGCGCGGCTGGTGTGGCTGGCGCGGCAGTCCGGGTACCGCGGACTGACCTCCGGCGAGCTCGCGGTGCGTACCGCCAGCGCGGCGAAGACCGTCCAGCGCGCCCTGGAGGTGCTGAGCAGCAAGGGACAGGTGCTGCTGGTGGACCGGGAGCGCCGGCTCTACGTCGCCGGGGAGACCTTCACGGCGCTCCAGTCGCGCGCGCTCGCGCTGCTCCAGTCGTTCCACGACCGGGCGCCGCTGGAGGACGCCCTGCACCGCGAGGAGCTGCGGCAGCGGCTCTCGCCGGACCTGGACCCGAGGCTGCTCGGGCGGCTGTTGCAGGCTCTGGTGGAGCGTGGCGCGGTGGAGATTGTCGGTGAGGGGCTGCGGCTGAAGGGAAGGGGACGGAGCCTCTCCCTGGACGAGGAGGCCGCGCGGACGAAGGCGGTGGCGGCCATCGCCGCCGGTGCGCTGGCTCCACCGACGCTCGCCGAGATCGGCCGGATGCTCTCGCTTCCTGTGGACCGCGTGGCCGGCCTCCTCCAGGGCCCCATCGCCGACCACACGCTGATGAAGGTGAGCGAGGAGCTGTGCTTCCACGCCTCGGTCATCGCCGAGCTGAAGCAGCGCCTCATCGCCCACCTCACCGAGCACCGGGAGATCACCACGCAGCAGTTCAAGGAGCTGGTCGGCGGGAGCCGGAAGTTCGTCATCCCGCTGTCCGAGTACTTCGACCGGGAGAAGGTCACGCTCCGGATCGGGGAGAAGCGGGTGCTCCGCCGCTCCTGACCCGCAGGGGGCGACGTCCGCCGGAAGGAGTCGCCCCCCGAAAAGGTGTCACACACCTCGTAATAGGGGGCGACGCCCCGCCGGAAGGGGTCGCCCCCGGAAAGGTGTCACACACCTCGTAATAGACCCGGAATTCCGGAGTCGGACGGTGTCAAACACCGCTGATTCCCCTGAGAATTCAGTCGCCTACGAACGAGTCTTGCGCCTTCTGCAGAAGTAACTTACCAGTCAGTTACCATGGAGCGGACGCAGAGCCCTCGACGCTGGGAGCGGCGGAAGGAGGCACGGCCGGCGGAGATCGTCGCCGCCGCGCTCCAGCTCTTCTCTGACCGCGGCTTCGCCGCGACCCGGCTCGACGACGTGGCGACCGTCGCCGGAGTGAGCAAGGGAACGGTCTACCTCTACTTCGAGAGCAAGGAGCAGCTCTTCGAGGCGGTGGTCCGGGAGGCGGTCGCCCCCAACATCGACCGCGCCGAAGCCCTGGTTGCTTCCTTCGAGGGCCCGACGCCAGACCTGCTCCGCGCGCTCTTCGCCTTCGTCGCCGAGGTGCTGGAGACGCCCCTCACCGGGGTGATGAAGCTCATCGTCTCCGAGTCGGGGAACTTCCCGCAGCTCGCGCGGATGTACGCGGATCTCGTGCTCCGGCGCGCGTTCGCCCTGATGCGTCGCATCCTCGAGCGCGGCGTCGCCCGCGGCGAGTTCCGCCCGCTGGATGTCGACGCCACCGTTCCCCTGGTGGTCGCGCCGGTCGTGCTCCTCGGCGTGTGGAAGCACTCCTTCGGCGCCCACACCGACCTGGTACTCGACCGTCGCCGGGTCCTCGAGGCGCATTGCGAGAACTTGCTCCGCGGCCTGTCCGCGGACCCCGGAGGTCGGCCATGAAGGCGCAGCTCATCCTCGCCGGCGTGCTCGTCCTCGCCGCATGCAGTCGACCCGAGGGCGTCTTCCACGGCTGGGCCGAGGCCGACGAGACCCGCGTCGCGCCGCTCACCACTGGAATTCTCACCCGCCTCGCCGTCGAGCGCGGACAGGTGGTCGACGCCGGGACCGTGCTCTTCACCCAGGATGACGACGCCGAGCGCGCCGCCCGCGACGAGGCCGCGGCCCGACTTGCCCAGTCCCAGGCCCAGCTCGCCAACCTCGAGGCCGGCGGCCGCGCCACCGAGCTCGATGCAGCCCTGGCCCAGGTGCGCGAGGCGAGGAGCGCGCTCGAGCTGGCCCAGTCCGACCTCCGCCGCACCGAGCAGCTGGCCAGGGAGGGTGCCTCGACCGCGCAGCGCCTCGATCTGTCGCGCTCCAACGCCGAGCAGTCCGCGGCCCGGCTGCGTTCCGCCGAGGCCCGGCTCCGGACGCTGCAGATCCCGGTGGGACGACTTCAGGAAATCGACGCCCAGCGTGCGGCCACCGAGATGGCCCGGGCTGCGCTCGCCTCCGCGGAGTGGAAGCTCGAGCAGCGCTCCGGGGTGGCACCCGCGTCGGGCCGGGTGCTGGACACCTTCTACCGGACCGGAGAGATGGTGCCCGCCGGCGCCGCGGTGCTGTCGCTGCTGCCGGACGGCGCGCTCCGCGTCCGCTTCTTCGTCCCCGAGCCGCAGCTGTCGTCGGTACGGATCGGCGCCCCGGTGCGCGTCACCTGCACCGGTTGCCCCGGACCTCTCGATGCGCAGGTGAGCTTCGTGTCCCCCAAGCCCGAATACACCCCACCGGTGGTCTACGCCGGCGATGCCCGCAGCAAGCTCGTGTACCTGGTGGAGGCGCGCTCGGCGGCGCTCCAGGGACTCCATCCGGGCCAGCCGCTCGACGTCCGGATGGCGCAGGGGCAATCGCTGGACGTCCAGGTGGCGCGATGACCTCCTCCGCTCCGCTGGCCATCGACGTGCGTGGGCTCAGAAAGTCCTTCGGGCCCCGAGCCGTGGTGCAGGGCCTCGACCTGCGCGTGGCCCGGGGGCAGATCTGCGGATTCCTCGGCGCCAACGGCAGCGGGAAGACCACCACCCTGCGGATGCTCTGCGGGCTGCTGACCCCCGACGCCGGCGAGGGCACCTGCCTCGGGCTCGACGTCCGGAAGGAGGCCCCCCGCATCCGCCGCCGCGTTGGCTACATGACCCAGCGCTTCTCCTTCTACGAGGACCTAACCGTCCAGGAGAACCTCGACTTCGTCGCCCGCCTCTACGAGCTGCCCGACCGCGAGCGGCGGATCGAGGCGGTCCTGCAGCGCGCGGGCCTGAGCGACCGGCGCACCCAGCTCGCAGGAGAGCTCTCGGGCGGCTGGAAGCAGCGGCTGGCTCTGGCCGCCTGCGTGCTCCACGAGCCCGAGCTCCTCTTGCTGGACGAGCCGACCGCCGGCGTGGACCCGAAGGCCCGGCGCGAGTTCTGGGACCTCATCCACGTCCTGGCCAGCGAGGGCATCACCGTCCTGGTCAGCACCCACTACATGGACGAGGCCGAGCGCTGTCACCGCATCGTGTACCTCTCCGGGGGCAAGCTGGTGGCAGAGGGCTCCGCGACCGAGGTGGTGTCCCGCTCGGGGCTCATCACCTTCGTGGGCACCGGAGACGAGCAGCTCGCCGAGGCTGCGACCGCGCTCGATCGGGCTCCCGGCGTCGAGTCGGTGGCGGTCTTCGGACAGACGCTCCGGGTGAGCGGTACGCGCCGCGAGGCGCTGGAGCAGGCCCTCGCACCGTGGCGGGCCCGCCAGGGCTTGACCTGGGTCGAGGAGCCTCCGTCGCTCGAGGACGTCTTCATCCATCTCCTCTCCGACCGGAGGTTCGCCGCATGAACCTCTCCTTCCATCGCTTCGTGGCGGTCCTGCAGAAGGAGCTCATCCAGGCGCGCCGGGACCGCTTCACGCTCGCCCTGATGATGGGCATGCCGCTGGTGCAGCTGTTCCTGTTCGGGTTCGCCATCAACACCGACCCCAAGCACCTTCCGACCGCGCTGGTGATGGCCGATGACTCGCGTCCAGCGCGCTCGCTCGTCGAGTCGATGCGCGCCACCGACTACTTCGACATCTCGCAGCCCGTCGCTCCTGAAGAGGCCGAGCGGGCCATGGCCCGGGGCGACGTGCTCTTCGTCCTCGAGGTTCCGGTGGACTTCGCCCGCCGCGTGGAGCGGCGCGAGAGACCGCCGGTCCTCCTGGCCGCCGACGCCACCGACCCGACCGCGGTGAGCAGCGCCTTCGCGGCGGCCTCCGGCGTGGGCCAGGGCCTCCTGGCGCGCGATCTTCCCGGCGCGACGCCCCCGGCTCCGCCGTTCGAGTGGCGCGTCCACCGCCGCTACAACCCCGAGAGCATCACCGCCTACAACATCGTCCCCGGGCTCATCGGGACGCTCCTGACCTTCACCCTCGTGGTCATCACCGCCCTCGCGGTCACCCGCGAGCGCGAGCGGGGCACGATGGAGAACCTCCTCGCCATGCCGGTGCGCCCCCTGGAGGTGATGCTGGGGAAGATCGTCCCCTACATCTTCCTCGGATACGTGCAGGTGGCGCTCATCCTCGCTGCCGCGGTCCTGGTGTTCCAGGTGCCGGTGCGCGGCTCGGTGCTCCTACTCCTCCTGGGTCTGGGGCTGTTCATCGCCGCGAATCTCGCGGTGGGCTTCACCTTCTCCACCCTGGCCAGGAACCAGCTGCAGGCGATGCAGATGGCGGTGTTCTTCATCCTCCCCTCCATTCTGCTCTCCGGCTTCATGTTCCCCTTCGCTGGCATGCCGCGGTGGGCGCAGCTCATCGGCGAGATGCTCCCCCTCACGCACGCGCTCCGGCTCATCCGCGGCATCCTCCTCAAGGGCAACGGTGCGCTCGACGTGCTGCCGCACCTCCTCCCCCTGATGCTCTTCTCGGGGGTGGTGGGCGCCCTGGCGATTCGCGGCTACCGCCAGACGCTGGACTAGACTCCCCGGCGAGGAGCCCCTCGCTGACCACCGCCGGTCCGGACGACACCTCTCTCGGTCGCCTCTCGGTCCTCGACTGGATCGGCGCGGCCCTGGTGGCGCTGTCTGGCCTCGTGTCCCTGGCCCTGCCGCTGGCGGTCGCGCCGATGTTCCGGCGGCTGTCGGAATCGGTCGGAGGCGGCGCTCCCGGCGGGTTCGGCAGGGTGCTGCAGGGCTGGCTTCCGCTCGCCCTCGGCCTGGCCCCGCTCGCCCTCGTCGCCTACGCCCTGGCGGTCCGGCAACCAGTTGCCCGACGGCGCCTGTTCCTCGTGCTCGCCTTCATGCTCACCGTGCTGGCGGGTGGAGTGTTCCTGGTCGCCCTGTACGCAACTCTGTTCAGCATGGCCGGCGCTGCCAGCTCTGGCTCCTGACCGCGGCCACGCGGGGGGTGTCAGGGCCCAACATCGGGCTGTCAACATCGATGGAAATTTCCGTTCGATGGCGGCACGTGGTGCGTCACCCCGTTGTCAAAGATGGGGGGATCCGTTATTTGCGCTCCCGGGTTCGCTTGGCTCTCTGAAGAGGTTCCCCCCCACCGCTTCAGACGAGAGAGAGCGAGCTCGTCGTAGAAGGCCTGTGGCCCGGCGTCCGTCGCGGATTGCCGGGCTGCTTCTTTTGCGGAGTGTTGGTGGGGGTCAGCCGCCGCTGCTGGACCGTTTCCGGGCGCGGATCGCCTCCGCCAGCTCGTCGGCCGCGGAGCGCCTCGCGGGCGCCGAGGGCTCCGGCGGGTCCGCCGCCAGGGACGGGGGTCGCGGCGTCGGCGTCCTGGGCGTGAGCGCGGCTGCCTGAGTCCCCGAGGGCTGGATGCGGAAGCGGAGCCGGTACTGCCGTTCGCAGCGCGGGCCACAGAACCAGCCCGCTCCGGTCAGGAAGGTGCCGCCCGAGGCGCGGAGCTCGTCGTCCGTGTTGCCGGCGATGGTCAAGCGGCAGCCGGTGCAGTGCTGCCCGGTCGGCTCTTGCTGCTTCTCGGCTCGAGAGCGAATCCACTTCGCCAGCACGTGCGACGACTCCGTCTCCCCGCTCCGCTGACGAGAACGATGGAGCGTTCCGCTGCGCCGGACAAGCGAGTCACGGTGCTCCCGGAGACTCCACCCCCCGGGGCCTTGACGACCTTGGTCATTGACCCATCCCCGGAGACCTGAAATCCGGGACGTCAATCCGCCCGGGCCTCCTCCGGAAAGGCCTCGCTCAGTCCCGCCCCAGCCCTCGTGCGGCGGCTCGGCGCACCTGGATGTCGGCATCACTGAGCGCCGCACGCAGAGCCGCGCGGGCCTCGGCCGATTCGAGGTGGACCAGCGACTCGGCCGCGGCCCTCCGGACGTCCCGGTTCGGGTCACGGACCAGCGCGGCGAGACGCTTCGCCGCCGCCTCGTCGCGGGAGAACCCGCGGAGGGCTTCGGCGGCCGCGGCCCGGACATCGGCCTCGGCGTCGCGGGAGGCGTCCAGCAGCGCAGCTGGCGCAGTCCCGAGCCCCTCGAGCTCACCGAGCGCCTCCACCACCACCACCCGGACCTCGGGAACGGTGTCCTTCGCCGCCCGGGAGAGCGCCGGGGCCGCGCGTGGGTCCTCGAGGCGACCGAGCGCTCGTGCCGCATCGGCCCGAATCTCCGGAACGGTATCCGCGAGCGCCGAGGAGAGCGCGGGCAGGGTGCGAACGTCCTCCATCGACGCGAGCGCGTGCAGCGCCGCCAGCCGGACCTCGGGAACGGGATCGCCCAGCGCCTTCCCCGCGACCTCGAGCGCCGCGGGGTCCTCCATGCGGGCAAGCGCCTGGAGCGCGGTGGCGCGCACCTCGGAGTTGCGGTCGGTGGCGAGCCCGAGGAGGGCCGGGACCGCCCGTCGGTCCTCGATGTCGCCGAGGGCCGAGGCCACCGCCTCGCGGACTGAGGCGTCCGGGTCCTGGCGCCGGGCGAGCAGCGCGTCGACCGCGGCTCCGTCCTCCGACTCCCCCAGCGCCTCGGCCGCAGCACGTCGCACCGCGGGCTCGGAGTGCGCCAGGGCTCCTTTGAGGGCCGCGGTGTTCCGGGGGTCCTTCGAGCGGCCCAGCGCCCACGCCGCTGCGCTGGCCACCGCCGGCGTCCCGTCGCGTAGGGCGGTCACCAACCCGTCCCGTCCTGCGCCGTCTCCATGAACTCCCAGCCCGTACGCGGCGGCCTCGCGGGTGGGCGCGGCGGAGGAGCGCAGGCCGGCGACCAGCTTGTTGAGGGCCTCGGGTGCCGGGCTGTCACCGAGCCATGTGGCCGCTGCCCGCCGGACGCAGGGGCGGGGATCGGCGAGCGCGTCGCCCAGCACGCCGATGACGGCCGACGCCTTCACCGGACCCCACCCCAGCTCTGGGAGTGCCTCTTCACCGGCGAGCCGCTGGCGCGACCAGCTCCACCCGCCCTGGTGCAGCCGGTCCACCGCCAGGGTGCAGAGCCGGGCATCCCCGCCGCGCAGGGCCTCGAGCGCGGCGCGCATCTCGGCCTCGGTGGGCCCGGGGTGAGAGAGAGCGTGAAACCCGCGACGCTTGTGGTGATCGTGCGAGCGAGCACGCGCCGGCCCGGCGCCGGCCACCGCGGCCAGCACCAGCATCGCCATCCAGCGGCGCATCAGTCCCTCTGACCGAGCGCCTGGGCGGCAGCGCGCCGGACGGTGACGTCCTTGCTCTGCATCGCGGCGATGAGCGCCTGAAGCGCCGCGGCGTCGCGGATGTCGGAGAGCGCTTCGACGGCCGCGCCGCGCACGTCCGGGTCGGCGTCGTCGATCAGTGCCTTGAGCTGGGGCACCGCCTTTGGGTCGTGGATCTCCCCTAGGGCCTCGGCCGCCTGCTGCCGGACCTCCGGGCTCGCGTCACGCGTGGCATCGAGCAGGCCCTGGGGAGCGGCCTTGAGCTGCAGCTGCCCGAGCCCTGCCGCGGCGGCGGCACGGACGTCCGCGTTCTCGTCCTTCAGCGCGGTGATGAGACCGTCCTGTGCCGCCGGGTCCTGGTAGCGGGCCAGAGCGTGCACCGCCCGGATCCGGACATCGGCGCTCGGGTCCTTGACCAGCTTGGCGAGCGGGGCGAGCGCGCGGCGGTCACCCCGCTGCGAAAGCCCTTCCATCGCGGTGAGGCGAACGCGGAGGTCGGAATCTCCGAGCAGCTTGATCAGCGGCTCGCCGGCCGCCGGCTCGTCGAACGAGAGGAGGGCCTCGGCGGCCTCGCGGCGCACGGCCGGATGCGCATCGGCTGCGGCCTTGGTCAGGGCAGGAATGGCCTTCGGGTCCTCGAGATTCCCCAGCGCCTCCACGGCGGCCCGGCGAGTCTCGACGTTCGCGTCACCGACGAGGGCGCCCAGCGGCTCGAGGGCACGGGGATCCCCGAGGCGCCCGAGCGACTCCGCGGCGGCCTGCCGCACGCCTGGGTCGCCGTCCTTCAGCGCGCCGACGAGCGCGTCGACGGTCTTGGGATCGGCCGTGGTGCGGCTCCCGCCGTGGCGGCCGCTCCGGGCATGCGCCCGGCGAATGGCGTCCCGGGCCTGGCGCTGCGCGTCGCGGGCGATGCGCTGGGCGTCACGGTGCATCCGATCCACGTCCGCGGGGGACGGCGGCTTCGGCGGAGTCGGCGGAGTCGGCGGAGTCGGCGCCCGGGGGGCGGCGGGAGGCACCGGCCCTGCGAGCGCGATGAGCGGAGCGGCCGTCCAGGCGCGGGGCGTTGCGGCCCCCACCGGCGTCACCGGGGTGACCGGCGTTGGGGCCACCGTGGGGGTCACAGCGGTGATCGGAGCGGCGGCCACCACCGGAGTCGGCTCGGCGAAGGCCACCACCGCGCGTGCCGAGGGAGCCGGAGCGAGGAGCTCCGCGCGGGGGCCGGGCGGCTCGGTGGTGCGGGGCCGGGGAGTCGGCTTGGTGCCTCGCTTCGAGGACGGGGGGGCCGTCTCAGGCGCGGGCGCGGGCGCGGTGCGCTTCGGCTCCGGCGCGGGTGGGGTGACGCTGGAGTCGGCCTCCGCTTCGACGCTTCCACCTCCGGCCGAGCCCTCGACGTCGCTCTCGAGCACCTCCCGATCCAGCGACTGGACGGCGATCACCGCGCGCGACTGGCTCCCGAGCGCGCTGCCGTCCGCGGTCGGACCGAGGAGCGTCGGTCGACCGCCGAGCGCGACCCGCTCGGGCGCGGCACGCACGCCGGGCGCGAGGAAGACAGTCAGGAGCAGGAGCAGCGCCATCCCGCCGACGTGCCAGGGCCGGAGCCGCTCGACCTCGTCGGCGCCCCGCTCGAGGAGCCTGGTGACCCGGGCAAGGAGCTGACTCGGGTGCTCTGCCATCCCGGCGAGGGGCAACGTGGTGGGGCGGCCATCGAGCCAGGCCGCGACCGAGGCCAGTCCACGGGCCACGTCCAGCCCCGAGCCGTTCCGCGCCGCCGCCCAGTCATCGCAGAGGTACTCAGCGACCTCCTGCATCCGCGCCCGGGCCAGGCGATTCAGGGGCTGGAAGAAGAAGAGCTGCTCGAGCACCGAGCCCATGACCAGCCACACCGGATCGAGCCGGCGGAGATGGGCCAGCTCATGGGCGAGCACGCTGCGCTGCTGGCCGGCATCGAGCTCCAGGAGCGCCTCGGCGGGGAGGCAGATCTCCGACCATCCGAGCGCCACCGGGCTCTTCAGTCCCTCGGCGGTGGTGAGCCGGACCGTGCGGACGTGCCCGACGTCCCGGCAGAGTCCCTCCAGGCGGGCGCGGACCATCGGGTCCATCACCGGGGCGCGCTCGCCGAGGGCGGTGAGCAGCCGTGCCCGGAGCACCGCCAGCCGGAGCAGGAAGGCGCTGGCCACGACGGCCCAGCCCAGGAAGGCCAGCCCTGCGGGTGACAGACGAGGCACGGCGAGGGTGTGAGGCTCCGGGAGCGCCGGGCTCTCGGTCACGGCCAGGGGAAGCGAGGCGGCGGGAGGAACTGCCGGCACGGGAGGCACAGCTGGAACCGCCGGCACCACACTGGCGTTCGCCTCGGGCTGGCGGTGTACGCGCTGCGCCGACGTGGGAGGCGCGTGGTGCTTCCGGACGATGGCCACGTGCGGCATCTCGGCATTCGAGGGCGCGGGTGCAGCGGAGAGCTCCGGGAGCGCCGGTGCACGGAGCTCGGCGGTGCCTCCGAAGGGCGTGAGCCCCGCGGCGAGCTGGAGCGTGGCGGTGACCAGCCCTCCGACGAGTGCGGTGCGCCAGGCGAGGTCCCGCAGCCGGAGCGATCGGAGGAGCCCGGCTCGCTCGGCGAGCCATACGCCGCCGATGAGGGCGGTGCTGTGGACGGCGTAGGTCAGGAGCCAGGCCACGCCGAGCGTGGCCAGGAGCGACAGGAGAGTCCCCACGATGCCGGCGCTCATCGGCCGCCTCGCTTTCCGCTTCGACCCTCGGCCTCGGCGATCAGCGTGCGCACCTTCTCCAGATCGCCCGGCCGGACGCTGCCCGCATCGAGGAGGTGCGTCATCAACGCCGCCACGTCACCCCCGAAGAGCAGGTCCGTGAGCCCGCTCACCATCGAGCGCCGGACCTCCCCCTCCGAGACGCGCGCCCGATAAAGGTATTGCCTGCCCTGGGAGGTATGGCTCACAACCCCCCGTTTTTCCAGCCGACTCAGGAGGGTGGCGATGGTGGTGGGGGCCAGGTCCCGGGCCGGGCGGAGAGCCTCGGCGATCTCGGCGACGGTGGCCTCCCGCTTGTCCCAGAGCACGCGCAGGAGCGCGAACTGGAGGTCGGTCAGCTGGGTGGCGTCGGGCATGGGCTGCTCCTCGGCTTCGTCGACAGGTGTAATACTACTCTTGTAGACGAGTCAAGGCCCGGCTGATTGCGGCCGCTTCCTGGCGGGAGATTCATCTCGTTCCGGACGGAGCCCGCGGGCGGGGCGGAGGTGCCGGGGCCGGTGGTGCGGGGGCCGGTGGTGCCGGGCCGGTGGTGCCAGAC
>JBKPMY010000188.1:0-15099 GCA_046732375.1 Myxococcota bacterium | reverse complement strand
AGATTGCACGAGAAGTCTCGTGGGCTCGGAGATGTGTATAAGAGACAGTCCGTGCACGGAACGGAGCCGAGGCGCTGGCGGTCGTGGACAAGCTGCCCCGGCCCTCGCTGGTCCTGCTGGACCTCCACATGCCGGTGATGGACGGCATCGCCTTCCTTCACGAGCTGCGGAAGCGAGAGGCCCCCGAGGACTTCGAGGTCATCGTCATGTCCGCGGTGGTCGACCCCGATCAGTGGGCCTCGAAGCTGCCCGGCATCACCCGGATCCTCCGAAAGCCGTTCGAGATCGAGGAGGTCCAGGCGCTGGTCGCCGAGTTCGCCGAGCGCCGGCCACCGCGCCTTCCCGCCTGGCAGGCGACCGCCAGATGACGCCCGGCAGGCCGGGTTCCGCCCTGGCAATCGTGTGTCTGGAGTGCAAGGGCCCGGCGGTTCGCGAACGTCACAGGGCCGGCGAATCCCGGTGGATGAAATGTTGACTCAGCCGGCGAAATCGCCTTTCGAAGGGCGAAGATGTCAGGGGCAGAACAGCCGCTTCTCAACAGGCAGATGTGCCTGATGGCGACCCGATGCACCGTCACGGCGCCCGTGCGTGCCCCCGACATCCTGATCGCTGACGACGAGATCCTCCTTCGCGAGACCCTGCAGGAGCCGCTGCAGGACGCGGGACATCGCGTTGCGCTGGCGCGACACGGACTCGAGGCGCTGGCGATGCTCGACCAGCTGGCCCGGCCTGCGCTCGTGGTGCTGGATCTCCAGATGCCGGTCATGGACGGCGTCCAGTTCCTCGAGGAGCTCCGGAGGAGGCCGGACCACGCCGATTTCGGGGTGGTGGCGATGTCCGCGACGGTGAACTCCCAGTGGGTGGAGAGCGCTCCTGGGGTGTTCCGCACGCTGGCGAAGCCCTTCGAGGTGCAGGAGCTCCTCCGGATCGCGGACGAGTTCTTCGCCCAGCCCGCCCCGTCGGCGTCTGTCACCGCCGCCGTGGAGCAGGCCGCGCCCGTGCTCGGGCCGACGACGGCTGCGGCCGGTCCAGAGCAGGACTGAGCCCGGCCCCTGGCGCGCTGCTGCGCGTGAGCATGGACGCGCGGCGCTCCTGCGTTCAGCGGAGCTTGGCCAGCATCGCCTTGAACCGGGGGTGTTCCCGGATCGGGTCGTAATCCGGATCCTTCTCGATCCACTCCCGCTTGCCGGCCCCGCGCCCGAAGCTCTTCTCCAGCCAGTCGAGGGCCTGGTCGGGCATCCCGGCGCGTGCGTAGAAGCAGCCCGCGTTCACCTGGACGCTCGGCTCGTCCGGCGCGATCGCCAGCGCGCGAGCCATCCACTCGAAGCCCCGCTCTCGCTGGCCGTCAGCCAGCAGCACCGATGCCCCGAGGACCAGCGCGCGCGAGTCCTGGGGTTGCAGCTCCAGATGCCTTTCCGCCCGGCGCAGGCCTTCCCGGCGCAGGCGGGCCTCCTCGTCCGGCCGGCCGAGCCTGCGCAGCGGCATCGGGGTTAGCAGCAGCGCCTGAAAATCCTCGGGCCGGACCTCGGCAGCCTTCAGGAAGAGCTCCACCGACCGCTCCAGCTTCCCCGACTCGAAGCAGGCCCGCCCGTGGAGGTAGTAGGCGTCGAAGGAGCTCGGGTTCAGCCGGACCGCCTCCTCGTACTCCTGCTCCGCGCCCGGGTAGTCGCGCTGCATGGCCAGGAGCATTCCGCGGGCCACGTGCGACTCGGCGAGGTTCGGCGCGAGCTCGAGCGCCCGGCGGCTCGCGCGGTCGGCCGCGGCCTGCACGTCCGCACCGCCGGCCATCCACTCCACCAGCCAGGCGTAGACCTGGGTCAGTCCGGCGTAGGCGGGCGCGTAGTCGGGGTCGATCTCGATCGCCTGCTGGAAGGCGCGCTCCGCCATCCCCGAGGAGACCAGGGTGACTTGATGGAGGAGCTGCCGGCCCCGGAGGAAGTGCTCGTACGCCTCCATCCGGGTGCCGGGACGACGGAGCGCGTCGCGCTCCTCGGTGCTCAGCATTCCGCGGAGCGCCGTGGCGACGCTCGTGGCGATCTGGTCCTGGATCTCGAAGACCTGCTCCGCCGTGCCGTCGAACCGGTGCGACCAGCGCGGGGAGCCGTCGGCGACGTCCACCAGCTGCACGGTGATCCGGAGCCGATCTCCGGACTTCCGGACCCCGCCCTCGAGGACCGCATCCACACCGAGCCGGCGCCCGATGCTCCGCGCATCCGACTCCGACGAGCGGAGCGCGAACGAGGAGCTCCGGGCGGCAACCCGCAAGCCGGCCACCGGGGTGAGGGTGTTGATCAGCTCCTCGGCGATGCCCTCGCAGAGGTAGTCCTGGTCGCGCAAGGAGCTCATGTCATGGAAGGGAAGCACCGCGACCGAGGAGAGCACCGGGCGGAGCGCGGTGATCGACGGGGGCGGGCCCTGGATGACGGTGCTCGCCAGCGCGGCCGTCAGCGGCACGTCCTCGCCGCCGGTCCCCACCGCCGACAGCTCGGCCAGCACCGCGTTCCCGTCCGCGGGGCGGCGGCGAGGGTCCTTCTCCAGCATCCGCCCCACGAGATCATCGAGCGCCCGCGGGACCCGGGCGAGGTCTCTCAGCCGCGGCGCCGGTCGGTGGACCACCGCGGCAAGCAGCGCCTCGCGGCCGTCGGCCTCGAAAGGGGGGTTCCCGGTGAGGCACCGGAAGAGCAAGGCGCCCAGCGCGTAGACGTCGGCCCTGGCGTCGATGTCACGGTCCCCGCGCGCCTGCTCGGGGGACATGTACGCCGGCGTGCCCAGGACCGTTCCGAGCTCGGTGAGGGTCGAGGCGCCCCCGTGGCGCGCGATGCCGTAGTCGAGGAGCTTGAGCCGATCGAGCCGGAAATCGGCGAGGAACACGTTCGAGGGCTTGATGTCGCGGTGGACGATGCCCTGGGCGTGGGCGGCCGCGAGCGCGGAGGCGATCTGCAGAGCCACGCTCACCGCCTCTTCGACGCTCACGTCGACCCCCGCCAGTCGGGTGCCGAGGTCCTCGCCCTCCAGCCACTCCATCACCAGGTACAGCTCGCCCGCGGCCGTTCCATGGCCCAGATAGGCGACGATTCCGGGGTGCCGCAGACCGGAGAGTACCTGGACCTCGCGGCGAAACCGCTCGGCCCCATCCGTGTCCCGGAGGGTCTTCACCGCGACCAGGCCCCCGGTCTGCCGGTCCACGCCCCGGAAGACGACGCCCATCCCTCCGCTGGCCGCGACCCGGCCGAGCTCGAACCGCCCGTCCAGGATGTCGCCCTCTCGCACCGGCATTGCGGAGCCACAATCGCACGGAATCCCACCCAGGCGAACGTCGCTGCAGGCATGGCCCCGCCACGGCCGACCCGGAACCGGGAGCGACGAACGTTGCGAGCGGCGGCGCCCGTCGGCCGGTCAGCGACCGGCCTGGGCGGAGGCGTGCAGCTCGTCGTCCTCGTCGCGGGGCACGGCGGGTCGTCGCGGCCGGGCCGCCTGCAGCAGCCGCTGAACCCACCACACGCCCATCGCGCGCGCGAGGACGCGCCGCTCGGGCCTGGAGGCCTTCGGCGTGTCGGTGTCTGGAGGAACAGCGGTCGGCATGGGGCGAGTCCTCTGCCCCGGGTAACCCATGGCCCCCCACCCGGTTATTCCGACGCTCGTGTTTCGAAACGTGGTGCCCCACCGGTGCAACGCGACGGCATCGACCGCTGGCCGCAGGAAGCGCCGCCAGCGCTGCTCGCGGCGCGGTCTAGGCGACCTGCTGCGCCGGCTCGCTGGGCGCGCTGAGCACGTGGAGCGCCCACTGCGCCATCGTCTGGGAGCTCGGGTCCCAGCTCGAGAGCCGGGCATCGAGGCGAGCCCAGAGCTGGGCCTTCATCGCCTGGCGCTCCTCCGGAGTGTCGCGCGGGGTGCCCTTCAGCTCGCGGCGGGCGCGGCAAGCGACCAGAGCCTGGACGACGGCGTTGGTATGAGGGGACGGCTTCATACCCGAGGTCTCTTTCACGTCCCGGGCCAGCCGCTTCCGGCTCGCCATCCCCAGACATTCCGTGACGATGCGCCGGCCTACATCCGGCCGGAGGCCGGCCCGGGTGGGTCAGCCGCGCACGCCGGGGCCACCGCCGACCCCAGGGTCCACGGAGACAGGCCTGGCGGCTCACAGCGGGGACCAGCCTGGTTTCCGCCGTTCAGGCCTTGGGCGCGGGCGGCGGCAGGGCGTTCGGCGCCTGAGGCAGCCCGTCGTGCTCCATGCGCTGGCGGGGTCGCCACTCCGGCGTCTGGTGGATGAAGGCGAGGAGGCGTTCGCGGACGAGACAGCGGAGGTCGAACTGGGTCTCGACGAAGCCCCCGAGCAGGACCCGGAGCTGCATCGAGTTCTCGGTGGAGTCCACCACCTGGACCTTGGCGAGCTTCCCGTCCCACAGGTCCTTCGCCTCGGTCGCGAGGATCCGGGCCAGCTCCTTGCGGACCGCCTCGAGGTCGGTGCTCCAGTCCACCTGGATGATGACGGGGGCGAGCATTTCCACCCCCCCCTTGCTCCAGTTCTGGAAAGGCTGCTCCAGGAACTGCGTCACCGGGACCAGGAGTCGCCGCAGGTCCCAGGTCCGGATGACGACGTAGGTCAGGCTGATCTCCTCCACCAATCCGTTCTCGTTGACGATGACCACCTGGTCCCCGATGCTGATGGGCTGGGTGATGGAGAGCTGGATCCCCGCCAGCAACGCCCCGATCGACTTCTGGGCCGCGAGGCCGAGCACCACCCCGGCCACGCCGGCCGACGCGAGGAGGGAGACGCCCACCGTGCGCACCACGGTGAACTGCATCAGCAGCGCCGCGGCGGCGAGGATCCAGACCACGATCGCCATGACCCGCCGGAGCACCTCGAGCTGGGTCCGCACGGCGCGGGCGTTGGCCACGTTCTCGTGGACCTTCGCCACCCGGCTCTCCACCACGCCCGAGACCAGGTCGAGGAAGCGCAGGGCGAACCAGGCCGTGGCAATGACCAGCAACGACCGGTTGAGCACGCTGATGCCGTGCGCCCACACCGGTGGGAGCAGGAGCGGCGGCGTCGCGACGCTGAGCAACAGCGCCCAGATCGGCAGCCGCAGCGGCCCGCGCGAAGCCTGCACCAGCTGGTCGTCCCAGCTCACCCGGGTCATGCGAGCGACGCGCCCGAGCAAGAACAGCCCCAGATGCTCCAGGAGCCAACCGCCGAGCAGAGCACCGGCGAAGGCCAGGAAGAGCCCGAGCCACTGCCAGAGCTCGAGACCTCCCACCGCCTTGGTGAAGAGCCACTCCGGCAGCACCTCGGCGAGCGGCGGACCGTAGGCGTCGTACAGCGGGTCGATGGAGCGGACGGTGATGGAGCTGAAGACCCAGGTCGGCTTGCCCTCGACCTCGTACCGGCTCACCCGGATGGGGACGTTCTGCCTCTCCAGCGGAATGGCACCGAGCTGGTCGAACCCGGGCCTGGCCGGGTCCCCCTGCGGGTCCTTGCTGATCGCCCCGAGATCGAGGAACAGCTTCCGGTCGAGCACGAAGCGGAGGCGGCGGGCCAGCCGCGGGCCTTCGAGCTTCTGCCTGTCGCGGGGAAGCCAATCGAGCGCCAGGTAGTAGGCCGCGAGCTCGTAATCGCTCTTGTGGGCAGCGGCCTGGAACCCCTGCACCGCTGCCAGTGGCGAGCTCCGGTCCACCTCCGGCGGGACCGGACCGAGCCCGTCGTTCAGCGCGTGGGCAGGGACGGCGAGCAGCAGGAGCGCCGAGAGAAGAGTGAGAGCGACCGATCGCATCGTGAGCAGCCTCAGACCATGCCCACGCCGGTCCCTCGAGACCAGGGGCGAGGTGGTCTCATGCTGGAAACCCCAGTGTTGTCCAGGATGATTGCGCCGCGATCGAGGACGAGGTCAAGGAGCGTGGCTCGGGAAGGGCCGATCGACCGCTCGGTTCTCGCCGGTCAGGTGCGACCGCGTACCTTCAGCCGCTTGACCTTGCGGGCCAAAGTGTTCCGGTCCACACCGAGGAAGGACGCCGCCGCGGTGAGCTGTCCGTCGCTGCGCTCCAGCGCTTGCCGGAGCACGGCCCGGTCCACCTGATCCAGGAGCACGCGATACAGCTCCGGAACCCTCCGGCCGTGGAGCTGGTCGAGGAACTCCCCCAGGCGCAGATACAGCAGCTCCTCGAGCGGCAGCTTCATCAGATCTGCGGGCGGGGGCGGCAAGCGCCCCGCTCAAACCAATTCCGTCGGCGGTCTGTCAACGACTCGCGTGGGTCCGGGCCGCGGTGGTAGACGGGGCGGTCCTTCCGCGGACGGAACTTTGCAGCTCCGCTCGGTCCTCATTGCAGCCACACTGCTCGCGGCCTGCACCCGCGCCAGTCCGGGCGGCGCTCCGGCATCCGCGACCGGCGGATCGCCGACCTCGACGCGCTTCGCCGTCTTCGTCACCGCCGACGTCCGGGGGCAGATCGCCCCTTGCGGGTGCAGCGAGGCGATGCGCGGGGGGCTGGCGAAGGCGGCGGACATCATCGGCAAGACGCGCGCCTCGGGCATCCCGGCGCTCTTCGTCGATGGCGGCGACGCGCTCTTCGAACGGGTGGGGTTTGGCGCGGACGAGGCGGTGGGCGAGCGGCGGCGGGCCCAGGCGATCGCCGACTCGTACCGTGCGATGGGGCTCGCCGCTCAGCTCGCCGGTCCCCTCGACGATGCGCTGGGAGCCGACTTTCGTCGCTCGCTCGGGCTGCCTGAGCTGAAGGCCGGAGAGACGCGCGTTCTCGAGGCCGGCCCGTGGAAGCTGGGCCTGGTGTCCGGTACCACCGCCGCCGAGCTGAGCGCGGGCGCGGCGAAGGTCCGGAGCGCCGGCGCGCGCTTCGTCCTCGGCCTCTTCGGCGGAGCTCCGTCCGACGCGCAGGTGTCCACCGGCGTGGACCTGGTGGTGGCCGCCCAGGCTCCAGAGACCGTCGGGGCGGAATGGGAGGACGGTCGGCTGATCCGGGGCACGGTCCCGGTGGCGCAGGTGCAGAGCCGTGGCCGGTCGGTCCTCCGGATCGACGTGAGGCCCGGCCCGGAGAGCGGCACGGTCCAGCTCGCCCGCGGCCAGGGGGACATCGAGCGGGAGTTCGGCGCCGCGGGCCAGCGCCTCGAGCTGCTCAAGCGCGAGCTGGGGGCCCCGGGTCTGTCCGCCGAGCGCAAGCGGCTCCTCGATGCGCGGCTGCACGAGCTGGTCCAGCGCCGCGAGCAGCTCGCCACCCAGGCGCAGGCCACGGCGCTCCAGCAGGGGACCTTCACCGTCCGCTTCGTCGCCGTCGAGGCGGCCCTGCCCGAGGACCCGGCCGTCCAGAAGATCATCGCCGAGTACGATCGGGACGTGTCCCAGCTGAACCTCGCCTGGGCGAAGGAGCACGGCGAACCCTGCCCTCCTCCGGCCAGGGGTGAGCCCTCCTACGTCGGCAACGAGGCCTGCCAGAGCTGCCATCCCGCTCCCCTCGCGGTGTACGAGAAGACCGGCCACGCGAAGGCCTACGCGACGCTCGAGTCGGTGCAGAAGCAGTACCGCCTGGACTGCGTGGCTTGCCACGTCATCGGATTCCAGCAGGCCGGCGGCGTGTGCCGGGTGGACCAGGTGGAGGACCGGAAGAACGTCGGGTGCGAGAGCTGCCACGGCCCGGGCTCGGCGCACGTCGCGGACGGGACGAGGAAGTCAGTCCTCCGACCCAGGCCGGGGCCGAGCGTGTGTGTGGGATGTCACACCCCCGAGAACAGCATCCACTTCGATTTCGCGACCTACCTCCCGCGGGTTCTGGGACCGGGCCACGGAGCCAAAACCAGCGCTGCGACACGGCGTTGACCCACCGTTGGCGGGCCGCCTAGCATCGAAGACTCGTTGTCGCTCGCGTTCCTCGTCCTCCTCCTGAGCAGTGCTGGGGCCACGCCCGTCTCCGAGGCGTCGCCCAGCGCCCCGCCACGCGCACCCGCGCAGGCCGCCGCACCCGCGGCCACTCCTGACGACGACGACGAGCCCGCCTCCGAGGAGCTGGAGGAGATGCGCGCCCTCGAGGACGCGGTGCTGGACCCGGCGGCAAAGCCCAGCCCCGAGATTCTGCGTTCGGTGCGGGCGCTGGGCACCGCCAGCCCGCTCCGGGCACGCCTGGAGGACAGCGCCGAAGTGCTCTCCGGCGAGGAGCCGGTGGTCGATCTGGGGCTGATCACCGACCTCTCCACCTTCGACGTGGGCGCGGTCGCGCCGCAGTACGACATCCCGGTGGAGATGCAGCCGCAGGTCGCGCAGTACATCCAGTTCTTCCAGGGCCCGGGCCGGAAGTGGTTCCGGAAATGGATGTCGCGCTCGACGCGGTACATCCCGATGATGACCCCGCTCCTCGAGCGAGGCGGGCTCCCGCGGGACACGGTCTATCTCGCGATGATCGAGAGCGGCTTCTCGCCCGGCGCGACCTCCTGGGCGCGTGCCGCAGGACCCTGGCAGTTCATCGCCACCACTGGTCGCCGCTTCGGGCTGCGGCAGGACTTCTGGGTGGACGAGCGGCGCGACCCGCTGAAGGCCACCGTCGCCGCGGGCAAGTACCTCAACGAGCTCCACGGCGCGCTCGGCCACTGGTACCTCGCCTGGGCCGGCTACAACGCCGGCGGCGAGAAGCTCCGCCGGATGGTGGAGCGCCGCGGGACCAGGGACTTCTGGGAGATCAGCGACGGCAAGGGCCTGGCGAAGGAGACCAAGCATTACGTGCCGAAGCTCATCGCCTGCGCGCTGGTCGCCAAGCACCCTCGGGCGTTCGGCTTCAGCGAGGACGAGTTCGACTTTCAGCAGCCCCTCGAGTTCGACGAGGTGCCGGTGGTCGAGCCAACGGACCTCGACGTGCTCGCCCGGGCCGCGGGGACCACCACCGAGCGGATCCACGAGCTGAACCCCGAGCTCCGGCGCTGGTGCACTCCGCCGGCTTCGGCGGCCCGCCCCTACCTGGTCAAGGTCCCGATGGGGACGAAGGACACGGTGGTCGCCGCCCTGGCTCGCATCCCCGCCTCGGAGCGGCTGACCTACCGCATCCATCACGTGCGCAAGGGGGACACCCTCTCGCGCATCGCGCTGCAGTACCACTCGGCGCCCGAGGCCATCCTCCAGTTCAACCGGCTGCGGAGCGCGAAGACGCTGCGGATCAACAGCGAGCTCGCCATCCCCGTGCCCTCGGCCCGGACTCTGGCGGACGGCGGACACGGGCTCGAGCGGCAGGTGGCGCGGGCCCGCGCCCAGGGCTACGTGGCGCCTGCGCCGGAGGAAGAGGTTCCGGCCGGGACCCGCACCGGTCGTGCCCGGGCGCTTGCGCAGGGGACGGTCAAGAGCGAGGTGGTCGACGGCAAGACCCGCGTCCAGTACGGCGTTCAGTCCGGCGACTCGATGTGGACCATCGCCCAGCGCTTCAACGTCTCGGTGGAGCAGATCCAGACCTGGAACAACCTGGGCAAGAAGGCTCGGAAGGGACTGCAGGTCGGCACGGTGGTCACCGTCTGGCCGGGACCTGCGGCCGGGCCCATCGAGGTGACGCCCGCGGCGGTCCTGGCCAAGGCGGATGCACCTGCAACCCCGGTGCAACCGGTGAAGTCCACCGTGGCTGCTCCGTCCCCGGCGGGCAAGCCCGGTATCCACCAGCTCGCCGAGGGCGAGACGCTGTGGAGCGTGGCCCAGCAGTACGGGGTCAGCGTGGACGACCTGAAGCGCTGGAACCGCATCCGGCATGCGCGCTCGCTGCGTCCGGGGTTGAACCTCCGGGTGGGTGGACCACCGGACTGACGTCGGAGAGTCGTTGCGGCGTCTACGAACCGTGCAAGAGTGCGCGGCCTTCATGTCCGTCCGCCTCCCCGTCCTCGTCTCGCTCCTCGTGCTCGCGGCCTGCGCTGCCGACCGTCCCGCTGCGCCCCGGGCGCCGAGCCCCCCGCAAACCACGAGCGTCGTGCCGCCGGCTCCCCCCCCGCTCGTTCCTCCGGAGGGCATCCGCCTCCCCCGCACCTTCCGCCCCGCGGCGCAGCGGGTGTGGCTGACGGTGGTCCCCTCGGCGGACGGCTTCTCGGGGCGGACGGAGATCGAAGGGACGCTGGACTCTCCGGTCGAGGTGATCTGGCTGAACGCGGACGCGCTGGAGGTCAGCTCGGCGACCGCGCGGGTGGGCGCCGAGGCCGTGCCGGCCGAGCCGGTGATGCGAACCGACCAGCGGGTGGCGCTGCGCTTCCCGCATCCGCTGCCGCCAGGTCCGGTGACTCTCCGGCTCGAGTTCCGCGGCACCCAGTTCACCCAGGAGGACTCGGGCATCTTCCACCAGCAGAGCGGCGGCGACTGGTACACCTTCACCCAGTTCGAGGAGACCGACGCACGGCGCGCCTTCCCCTGTGTCGACGAGCCGGCGGCGAAGATTCCCTGGGAGCTGAGCCTGCGGGTCCCCATCGAGCTCACCGCGGTGTCCAACACCCCGGTGGTGAGCCAGACGCCGGCCGGCGAGGGGATGAAGGACGTGCGGTTCCGGCAGACACGGCCACTGGCGTCGTACCTGGTGGCCTTCGGCGTCGGGCCCTTCCAGATCAAGGAGGCGCGTCCTGCGGGGAAGAAGCGGGTGCCGGTGCGCATCGTCGCTCCGCGCGGGCGGGCGCACGAGGCGGCCTGGGCGGCCCGGGTGACGCCGGAGATCCTGGAGGGCCTCGAGGACTACTTCGGCATCGCCTACCCCTACGACAAGCTCGACGTGCTGGCCATCCCCTTCACCGTCCAGTTCGGCGCGATGGAGAACGTGGGCCTGGTGACCTTCCGGGAGTCGCTGGTGCTCACCCCCCCGGCGCAGGACCGTGTCTCGCGCCGACGGTCTTACGCCCTGGTCGCGGCGCACGAGTTCGCGCACCAGTGGTTCGGAGACCTGGTGACCGCCGCCTGGTGGGATGACATCTGGCTCAACGAGGCGTTCGCCACCTGGATGGAGACCAAGGTCATCGAACGCTGGGCGCCGGCGTGGGGGATGGCGGCAGAGCGGGTCGAGCAGCGGAACGCGGCGGCGGAGGCGGACGCGCTGGTGGGCTCCCGCATCGTCCGGCAGCCGGTTAACAGCTACAACGACGTGAAGAACGCCTTCGACGCCATCACCTACCAGAAGGGCTCGGCGGTGCTGCGGATGTTCGAGCAGTGGGTGGGGCCGGAGACCTTCCGCCGCGGCATCCAGGGGTATCTCCGCAGGCACGCGGACGGCAACGCCACCGCCAGGGACTTCCTGGCCGCCATCTCCGAGGCCGCGGGGCGCGACGTTGCACCGGCCTTCAACACCTTCCTCGACCACCCAGGGGTGCCGCGGGTGCAGGCCAGGGTGCGCTGTGGCGCTCAGGGCGCGATCCTGCAGCTCGCGCAGGACCGGTGGCTGCCGGCCGGATCCACCGGCGACCGTTCCGCGGAGTGGCAGATCCCGGTGTGCATCCGGTGGAGCACCCGGGGCAAGGAGCAGGACCGATGCGTCCTGCTCGACACGCCTGATACCGAGGTCAAGCTCGAGGGGCGCTCCTGCCCGGACTGGGTGCTGCCCAACGCCGGGTACGCTGGCTACTACCGGCTCGAGCTCGAACCTGCCTGGCGCACCCGGCTCACCCGCGCGGCAAAGCTCGACGACGCGGAGAAGGTCGGTCTGCTCGGGGACACCGACGCGCTGGTTCGTGGAGGCGCCATCCCCCGGTCCGAGGGGCTACAGCTCGCTGCCCGTCACGCTGGCGCGCGCGAGCACCACGTCCTCGAGGCGGCCATCGACCTGGGCACGGTCCGGGAGGACTTCCTCCCCGGCCGCCTCGGCCCGGCCTACGCGGCCTGGGTGCGGAAGACGTTCGGCCCGCACGCGCGAGCGCTCGGGTTCCGGCCCAAGCCGACGGAGGACGACGAGGTCAAGCTCGCCCGGCCCAAGCTCGCCGAGTTCGTCGCCCTGCGTGGGGAGGACCCGCAGCTCGTCTCCGAGGCCCGCGTCCTCGCGGAGGCCTGGCTCGCCAGGCCCGGGTCGATCGCACCGGAGATGGTCGCGCCGGTGCTGATGACCGCCGGGCGCTTCGGCGGCCGCGACCTCCACCAGGCCCTGCAGCAGAAGCTGGACCGCACCGAGGACACCGAGATTCGCGACTGGCTCCTGGCAGGGATGGCCGGCACGCGGATGCCGGAGCTGCTCGACCAGAACGCGGCGCTCGCCACTTCCGGCCGGCTCAATCCGAAGGAGATCGGCAAGCTTCTGACGGGCAGCAAGTACCGCGAGCAGGAGCCACCGCTCGACTCGACCATCGGCCGCGCCCGGACGCTCTCCGGCATCGACCGCTCCTGGGACACCCTGGTGGCGCTCATGCCCCGGGGCGGGCTGAGCCGCTTCTTCACACTGGTGAGCCATTCCTGCAGCTCGGCCGAGCGCGCGGAGGCGGAGCGGGTGTTCGGTCCCCGGGTGAAGAGCATCCTCGGCGGGCCGCGTCGATTCGCGCTGTCGCTGGAACGGATGGACCTGTGCATCGCGGAGCGCTCCCGCGACATGCCTGAGCTGGAGCGGTTCTTCCCCAGTCCTACCCCGCGCGCGGCGACCGGCGGCTGACAACCGGGGAGCCTCCGGCGACGCTCACCTGAAATCGGCTGGCAGGAGATGGCCCCGTGAGCATCTGAGGGGGTGTGAGGCGTCGTTCCCACGTGGAATCGCTCACGAGGGAGTCCGACATGTCGAACGCTCGATGGCTCACGGCCGTTTTGCTGCTCTGCGTCGTCATCGGCTGCGGTGGATCCAGCGGAAACAACAACAACAATGGAGGCGGAGGCGGGGGTGGCGGCGGCGGTGGGGGCGGAGGAGGAGGGAACCCGTCTCTCTCCATCTCGCCGTCGAGCACCACCGTCGTTGCCGGCGGCTCTGCCGTCAACTTCTCCAGCAGTCTCCTCAACGCGACCGGAACCGTGTCCTGGGCGCTGAGCGGGCCAGGAAGCATCGATCCCAGCACGGGGAGCAGCACGACCTACACGCCGCCGGCGAGCGTCGCCTCCGCGACCACTGCCACGTTGACCGCCACCTCCGGGACCCTGACCGCGAGCGCGACCATCACGGTGAACTCTCCGGGAATCATCACCGTGGCCGGCAAGGTGAAGGACAACTTCGGTACGGGCATCGCGGGGGCCACCGTCCTGATCGGATCGCAGCAGGCCACCACGGATGGGACCGGTGCCTTCTCCATCGCCAGCGTGACCACCCCCTATGACGCGAGCGTCGTCCAGGGCAAGGGGTCCAGGACCTACAAGGGCTTGTCCCGCAGTGATCCGACCCTCGTCGGCCAAGGGCTCAGCGTGAACCCGCCGAACCACGGAACCGTCAGCGGGTCCGTCAGCGGCGGTGACCCGTTGCCTGCCGCATCCGACAAGACCTCGGTGGCCTGGGGCTCGCCCGAGACCAACGCGAGGACGAGCTTCACCAACAATCCCTGGATCCTGAGTCCCGGCTGGGGTGGCACCTCCGCGTCGATCACCGGGAATGTGCACGCGCTCCAATGGACGCCAGCCTCCGGGATGCCGACCGCGTACAAGGGATACGGCGTCAGCAACGGGGTGACCGTCGCCGATGGCGGGAACACCAGCGGTGTCGCGGTGGCGATGACCGCTCCCGCAGCCAGGACGGTCAGCGGCTCCGTCACCGTCGCGTCGGGCGTCAGCCTTCTCTTCAAGGACCTCACCATCGACTTCGCCGACGGGGCCTCGTTTCCCGTGGGGACCGATCTAGGCGGGGCGAGCGCGTTCAATTACGCGGTGCCGGGCGGGATCGGCGCCACGGCCACGGTCCTCGCCTCGGGCATGTACCCGGGGACCGGAGGGACCTTCACCCGGGTGAGTGGCCTCGCGCCAGGTAGCACCGGCACCAGCGTCGGGCTGCTCGTTCCCACGCAGTATTCCACTCCGGTCGACGATGCCACCGGCGTGACGACCAGCACCGACTTCACCTGGACGCCGCTTCCCGGTGCCGTTTACTTCGTGAGCATCTTCAGCACCGGCGCGGGCGCCCCGAGCTACGGCGTGTTCACCAGCGCGACGTCCACCCGCATCCCCGACCTGAGCACGCTGGGCATCACGCTGCCCGCCGGGGCGACGTACAGCTGGGCCATCCAGCCGGTCGCGCCCTGGGCCAGCGTCGATGACCTCGCCGGTGGCACGGCCATGTTTCCTTCCGCCAGCACGATCCACTTCAGCATCGTGACCGGGCGCAAGTTCACGACCCAGTGAGACCGGGCGAGGAGCCGGTCAGCTTCCGGCCGCGGCGAGCACCTCGGGGACAATTGTGTCGACGTCGACCTCCGTGCTGCGGTGGTTCACCAGGCACGCCCGGAGCGCGAAGCGTCCGCGCACGGTGGCGTTGGAGAGGTAGACCCGTCCCCGCCGGACCACCCGGAGCAGCAGGTCCTGGTTCAGGCGGTCCAGCTCGGCGTCGGTCCGCCGCCCGTCGCCCCGGTGACGGAAGCAGACCGCGCTGAGCGAGACCGGAGCGAGCCGCTCCAGCTCCGGGCGGGCGTCGACGGCCGTGGCCAGACGGCGAGCCAGTGCGAGATCGGTGCGGATGGAGTCCCGGTACGCGCGCACCCCGTGGTAACGCAGCGAGAGCCACGGCTTGAGGGCGCGGAAGCGACGCGACAGCTCGAGCGACTCCTCGAAGAAGGCGAAGCGCTCCACCGGGTCCTCGAGCAGTGACCGGGTGTAGTCGCCGGTGTGCGAGAAGGCGGCCTGCGCTGCTCCGGCGTCCCGGTACAGCAGGCATCCACAGTCGAGCGGCTGGTACAGCCACTTGTGGGCGTCGAGGGAGATGGAGTCGGCCAGCTCCAGCCCCTCGAAGGCCTCGGGGATGGCGAGCGCGGCGAGCGCTCCGTACGCCCCGTCGACGTGCATCCACAGCCCGTGACGGCGGGCCACCGAGGCGATGGAGGCGAGCGGGTCGATCGACCCGGTGCTCACCGTCCCCGCGCTGGCGACGACGGCGATGGGCTTCCGGCCCGCGGCGAGATCCTGCACCACCGCGCGCTCCAGCGCACTCACGTCCATCCGGAACGCCTCGTCCACCGGGATGGAGTGCACCCCCGCGTGTCCGAGCCCGAGC
>JBKPMY010000187.1:0-7460 GCA_046732375.1 Myxococcota bacterium | reverse complement strand
GGCCAGAACCGCGTTGTTTTCCAGGACGAACACGGCGTCCTTCACGTTCAGGGGCTGCCCGCCCACCGTTCCGGTGATCGACCCCGGTCCCGAGCCACCGCCACCGTTGTCGCTTCCGCAGGCACAGACGAGCAGACCGACCACCATCCAGCGCTTCATCTGTTCACCCTCCGTTTCGCTCCATCCACGGGGCACCCGCGGAAGGGGGCCCACTCTATCGTCTTCCCGGGACGCGCCGAAGAATTGCGAAGAGCATGGCCACGCGCCAGGGCATCCGGCGGCGGGTCAGGGCCGGCATTTCCCCCGTCCGGAGAGCCTCCTCCATCCGGTCGAACAAGGCCTCGAGGAACCAGTCGTGAATCGGAGCGACGAACACGTGCCAGAAGACCGCGCCACGCACCGATTGGCTGGCCTCGATCGTGTGCGCGACCCGGCAACCGAGGGGACTGGTCTGGAGGTCGAAGCCGTGCCAGCCGCGAGCCGCATCGCTCTCGAAACGCACCCGCCAGCGTTCGCCATCCCAGGACTGGAAGCGAAAGGAGAAGAACCCGTGACCCACGCGGGTCACATCCGGGATGAGCGCGTGCGGGTCGGCACCCGGAGGGTTCTTCCGCCAGCTCTTCAGGATGTCACGCGGGAAGGGATCGCGCGGAGTGCCCGACCAGGCTGCCTCGATCCAGGGCCGCAGCTGCTCGATCGGCGCACGCATCTCTCGGACGTGGATGTTCTTCATGGTCGAGACGGTCGGTTGCCGAGGCCCGCAACCACCGAGATTGCCATTCTTCTCCCAGGGCGCTGAGGCCCTTCGCCAATGGCAACCCGTCGAGGCCCCGGACGCCCCCCGGCGTCCTGTTGGCCCCCCTTCCCGAACGTGGGACCGTCGCGTGCCGGAACCGGGCAGGCGGCGGCGTTCACGGAGAGGCCGGGCCGGGCGAGAACCCCTTCTGGTGCAGTGAGCTGTCCTCAGCCCGGTGTGTCTGGCACGGCGTCTGCTTTGCAGGAGGCGATCGGAGGCCCACATGGCACCCGACAGGAAGCCGCGCCTCGAGGTTCTCCGGGCGCTGTGGCGAGACCTCCGGTTCGCCCGGCGCTCCCTTCTGCGCGCCAGGGGTCTGTCCTTCACCGTCGTGGTGACCCTCGCGCTTGGCATCGGCGCCAACGCCGCGATCTTCAGCGTCATCCGCGAGGTGCTCCTCCGCCCTCTCGTCAATCGCGACGAGGATCGACTGATTTACATCCGCCAGAGCGCGCCGGGCCTACGCGCCGAGAATCTGACGTTCTCGATGCCCGAGATCCGCGACTTCCAGGCGCGCGCAACCAGGATTGGCGCCTTCGGTGACTTTTCCACCACGGGCTTCACGCTGAACGGCCTGGGCGAGCCACGCACGGTGAATGCGGGCGTCGTCAACGGCACGTACTTCGAGGTGATGGGCCTTCGCCCGGTGCTCGGCCGTCTGCTGGACACATCGGACGACGGACCCAACGCGGCGGGCGCGGTGGTCCTGACCCACCGGTTCTGGAGCACGGCGCTCAACCGCGACCCGGAAGTCGTCGGCAAGACCATCCGGCTCGATTCGCGCATCGCCACGGTGGTCGGCGTCCTCGAGCCGTCGGTGCCGTATCCGGCCGACACCGAGATCATCGCGAACATGGTGACCAGCCCGCATCACCTCGGGGCGACCATGGTGCACGAGCGCACTCACCGCATGACCGACTTCTTCGGTCGCCTCGCGCCGGGGGCCACCCTGGAAGCGGCGCGCGCGGAGCTGACCTTCGTGCACGCCGCCATGATGCGCGAGTACCCGGAGGCATACCCGGCGAGCGCGAACATTCAGCTGAAGGTCACGCGGCTGCGCGATCAGCTC
Organism: Myxococcota bacterium; assembly: GCA_046732375.1. Classification (GTDB taxonomy): domain Bacteria; phylum Myxococcota; class Myxococcia; order Myxococcales; family Myxococcaceae; genus RPRB01. Next base: position 5,595 of record JBKPMY010000187.1, on the reverse strand, counting down.
GCCGCGCCCGCGCGGACGCTCTTGATCGTGCTGCTCGCGACGGCGGGAGTCGTGTTCCTGATCGCCTCCTCCAATGTCGCGAATCTCATCCTGGCGCGCTCGGTGCGACGCCAGACGGAGCTGGCGGTGCGCGCCGCCCTGGGCGCGAGCGGCGGCGCGCTGCGGCGGACGCTGCTTGCCGAAAGTCTGCTGCTATGTGGCGCCGGGGCCGTGCTGGGCGTGCTGCTCGCCAAGCCACTCGTGGCCGTGGTCGGTCGCTATGCCGCCCGCTTCTCCGTGCGTGCCCTCGACGCCAGGCCGGATGCCAGCCTCCTGTGGGTTGGCGCTGTGCTGGCGATGGCCGCGGCCGTGGTGCTCGCCTACGTCCCGCGGCTGCCGACGCTGCGGGGGCAGAACGGAATCGTCCTCACGAGCAGCGGTGTGGGGCTCACCCCGAGCACCAAGCGACGCCTGAAGGCGTTCGCCGTCACCCAGATCGCCTTCTCCTTCGTGCTCCTTGCTGGTGCCGGCATGCTCCTCACCTCGCTCACCGCTCTGCAGACGGCGAGGGCGAGTTTCAACCTGCACCAGGTCCTGGCGGTCGACGTCCGGACGCCACCCGTGGTTGGAACCCCGGCGGCGGCGCAGGTGATCGACTTCGTCCAGCAGGTGACCCGTCACATCGAGCAGCTGCCCGGCGTGACGCGCGTCGCAATGGGGAGCGTTGTGCCCTGGCGCGACGCCGGCCGCATGGGTCCCGGCAACCAGTTCACCGTCGAGGGCTACGCGGCCGCCGAGGGCGAAGCGGATCCCTTTGCCCGTTTCAGGAACGTCTCGCCCGGCTTCTTCGCGGCGCTCGGCGTCCCACTGCTGAGCGGTCGTGACTTCACCGACGACGATCGGGACGGCCACGAGCTCGTGGTGATCGTGAGCCAGAGCCTCGCCCAGCGGATGTTCCCTAATGGCGACGCGGTGAACCGGTACTTCCGGTGGACCGACCACATCCTCGGAGGGCGAGGGAAGAAGGAACTGCGTCGCATCGTCGGTGTGGTTGCGGACGTGGACGACGAGAACGTCGTGCCCGGGCCGGTGATGACGGTCTTCCACCCTTTCCGGCAGGTACCCTACGGCGGCCGCCTGTTCGTGCACACGACCGGCGACCCCTACGCGCTCGTGACGCCGGTGACCCGTATCATCCGCGAGCTCTCGGCCGACCAGCCCGTGGAGCGCGCTTCGACGCTCGCCGACGTTCGGGCGGAGGTGCTGGCGCCGGACCGGTTGAACGCGTTCGTGTTCTCGGGGTTCGCCGCCGTCGCCCTGCTCATCGCGGTCGTGGGCGTGGCGGGCGTGCTGGCGTTCTCGGTGAGCGCGTCCACACACGAGTTCGGTGTGCGGCTCGCCGTCGGCTCGACTCCCCGCCAGCTCCTGGTACACGTCCTACGCGAGGGCGTGTTCCTCGTCGCGATCGGCATCGCAGCCGGTCTCCTGGGCGGTTACGGGGTCGGCCGCGTGGCCGAGAGCTACTTCGACAATTTGCAGTTGCCCAGTGTCCTGCCGGTGCTGGGTGCCGCGTTGGTACTCGGAGGCGCCGCGGTGCTGGCCTCGCTGGTGCCCGCGGTCCGGGCAGCGCACGTGGACATACTGCAGGCGCTCCAGGCGGAGTAGGTCAGCGTCCCGGGAGGGCTCGTGCCTCTCCGTCCGGACTGGCCAGCACGACGAAATAGCCGTCGGGGTCCTGGATCCAGATCTCGCGGTGCTGCGGAGCTGGGTTGACGTGCGGCTCTTCGATGACCCGGGCGCCCAGGCGTCTGACGCGGTCGACGGCAGCATCGAAGTCATCGACTTCGAACCAGAGAAGGACGCCATGACCAGGCGGTGCCTGGTCGGCATTCGTCAAGTTCGGGTGCTCCTCTGCGTCCCACCGGTGCAGCTGAAGGATGAGCGTTTTTCCACTCATCAGTCGCTCATAGAAGAGACGGTGGGGTACGTCTGGGGTCTGGCCGCCACTCGCTCCTCGATGCTGGTCAGCGCAGGAGTGACCCCTGCGCTGACACCGGCCTCCGCTCACGCCTTCGGGAAGTCCAGGCGGTCACTTCTTCTGCTTCGATGTCTCGGCCAGGAACGCGTCCTGCGCTTTCTTCATCTCGTCCGGAGTGAGGTCCTTGATGTGGGTCGCCAGGTTCCACTTGATCCCCCACTTGTCGACCACACAGGCCATCCGGTCACCCCAGAACATGTCCTGCGGCGGCATCGCCGGCTTGCCGCCGGCCTTGGTCGCCCGGGCGAAGGCGGCGTCGACGTCCGGCGCATAGATCCACAGCGAGGACGGGGTGGCTGTCGCACCCATCTCCGGTGCGGTGTCGTTGACGAAGAAGCAGGAGTCTCCGATGCGAAGATTGGCGTGCCAGACCTTCTTGCCGGTCGGGTCCGGAGCGCGCATCAGCTCCTCTGCACCGAACGCGCGCTTGTAGAACTCGATCGCTTCCGATGCACCGTCGACATTCAGCTGGGGGGTGATGGTGTGAAGACCTTCGGGAATGGGCTTGGCCATGACGGTTCTCCTTATCCAGAATGGGATGCACGCGGGTAACACGAACGGCCAGCTCTGAATTGCGAAGTTCCGTGTGTGCCGTCGACCGGGCAGCAGGGCAGCGGAATTCCTGACAGGCGCCGGTCAGCTCGCCCTGCCACCCCGTCCGCTGCAGTCACCGGACGGGCGGCAGAAAACGGTCGACGGCCTCGAGGAGCTGGTCGGGCGTTCCGCTGGCCTCGAACACCGTCCGTCCGTCCTCGCCGATGATCCGGATGTGCGGGAGGACCGAGACGCCGGGCAACTCTTGCCGGCTGATCGGTGAATCGAAGTCCACGACGTTCACCCGGCGCAGCGCCATCCGGGGATTCTTCGCCGCCTGGGCGCGGAGCGCGGCATCGAGTGGCTTGCAGGCCTCGCACCAGGACGCCCAGAAGTCGAACACGGTCACCTTACCCGGCACCGGTACCAGCTTTTCCGCCTCGCCCTGCTCGACGACGTCCTGCACGTCGGCCTCGGGGCTGGTGACCGGGTGCGCCTCGTCGGCGTCCTGCTCGAGGTGGAAGAGCTTGCCGAGGCTGATCTCCAGGATCACCGGGAGCGAGAGCTGCGCATTGACGGTCTGCCCCCACACCCTTCCCCGCAGGTCGATGCTGAGGCCCCAGTCCGCGCCGAGGGGAATCGTGATCCCCGGTCCGAGCAGGAGGTCCGTCCTCCCCTGGTTGCCGTCGGTGGTGGGGACCACTCCGTCCCATCGCTCGGCGAACTCCTGCACCACGGTGAGCGCCAGGCGAAAGGAGGTCGCGGCAGTCCCCAGTGCGCTGGACCCGAGCAGACCCGCGAGGATGCGGGTACCGGCCTGATACCCGTACTTGTTTCGGTAGAGGGGAATCTGCGCTTGCGCCCACGCCGAGAGCTGGAAGGAGCCGAAGTCGTGCGCCAGGGACAGCCCGAGCAGCGGGTCGAACGTTCCGGTGCCGAAGAGGATGTGCTGGTGAGGCAGGCCCTCCTCGCCCAGGCGATAGGGATTCGGCTCGACGCCTCCGGTGGGGATGCTGACGCCGAGCTTCTCGGAGACCAGCAACTCTCCGAGCTTCCAGCCGTGGTGCGCCCAGAGCTGCACGTCGCCGAACCCGACCAGGGTGCCGTTGCGGTGATGGATGTTCTCGTAGTCCAGGGTGATCGGGTTGCCGCTGAGATCCGTGAACTGGGTTCGGGTGTCGACGAATCGAAGCGGTACGACGCCCTGGATGGCGAAATGGGGGGCGATGCCGTATTCGGCGAGGACCCAGAGCTCGGCGAGCCAGAGCGTGATGTGGTGCTGCTGGGGAGGTTCGGGGCGAACCTGGCAGATGGGCCCGATGTCCGGACACTCCTCGTCGTGCACGGCCACCGCCCGGCTCACCGCGAGGGCGAAGTCGAGCCGAAGATGGTTCGGGTCCACCGTGGTGGTCTGTGCGCCCCCGACCGGGAGCGTGGGGTTGCTTCACCCTGCTCAGGCGCCCGCCAGAGCCCTCCCCGAGGACGCGGTGAGGATGGCGAGACCCAGCACCAGGAGTGTGCGACAGGGACGATTCACGAGGACTCCGAGGCCATGCTTCCGGTCAAGCTGGGAACGACCTTGCAGAGTAGCCCGCCCCTCAGCATCTCCACCCTTTCAGATTCAAATTCCTCGGTGTCCCACTGCATCATGGTGAGCAGGTTCGTCCTGTCGGCCGCCGGCGGAACCACGGAGGAAGTCCCGATGACGGAGCCACGAACCGCACAACACTCACAGCCGTTCTCGGCGGATACGTCGTCGGCAGTGGTTCGCTACCAGGTGCGGGACCTCGAACGCGCCATGGTCTTCTACACGAAGCAGCTCGGATTCCAGGTCGTGCAGCAGTTTGGTGCGATGCTCGCGATCATCCGCCGGGGGAGCCTTCATCTGATCCTGAGCGGGCCGGGAAGCTCCGGCTCTCGACCGATGCCTGACGGCCGCCAGCAGGAGCCGGGCGGATGGAACAGGATCGTGCTCTACGTGGAGAACCTCGACTCCACGATGGCCTCGCTGCAGGCCGCAAGAACCCGGTTCCGGAACCAGGTCGAGGCGGGCCCAGGGGGCAAGCAGATCCAGCTCGACGATCCCGACGGCAACCCGATCGAGCTGCACGAAGCGCCCGGCAAGTAGCGCCGGATAGGACGAGAGCAGGAGCCGCGGTCTGCGGCCCCTGCCCCTTTCAGCGGATCAACGGACCACGATGTCCCATTCCATTTCGTAGATGCCATCGTGGCCACGGAACTCCACGACGCCGGTGGCGTTGGGCGGGACGGTCTCCGGGGGAGCGGAAGCATCAACCTTCGCCTTGATCGCCACGGGCGGGAAGAGCTTGTCCTTCGCCCAGCCTATCAGCGCACTGATCGCCGCGCCGCCGTACTTGACGACGTACAGCGCACACGCGGTTCCGAGGGCGACGATGAACGCGTCGCCCACCGTCTTCTTCTCCTCCTCCTTCTTCTTCTCGTCCTCAGTGGTGGTCCCGGAGTCAGCGGCAGCCGCAACCAACATCGGACCCGTCCCCGGAGCAGCGAGGACCCCGCCTCCTCCGGCCGCTGCCGCCATCAGCGCATCGCGCCTCAGGGCGGCATGCCACACCAACATACCGGGCCGCCTCGCAGGGGGACTCAGGTATCCCGGCTGGGCGATCGCCCGTGCCTTCTCGGGCGTCATCTGGCGCTTAGCGAGCTCTCCCTTCAAGGACTCCTCGTAGAGCTTCACGAACGCGTCCCAGGCGTTCTTGAGGCCGTCGCCCTCGGTCAGCTGCGATTCGATCAACAGGACGGAGAACGCCAGCTCGACCTCTCCGGTTGCGCCCGCCAGATCGAGGGTGACGACCTCCTTCGGCGGGTTGAACTTCATTTCGTCCCCGTCATCGAAGTTGTCGTAGATGTTGATCCGCCCGCTGTTCCTGGTCGAACCCCGGAGATCCGCCGAAAACACGGCGCACTTGATCTCGTCGTTGCCGAAGTTCTCCCGGAACGACCCACCCATCTCGTCCCGACACTTGACGCGGCGAATCCTGAACGTTGCTGAACTGGCCATGCAC
>JBKPMY010000186.1:0-10402 GCA_046732375.1 Myxococcota bacterium | reverse complement strand
GGTCAGCCCCCCGAAGTGGAAGAGCAGGGGGATGCGCTCGCCGTCGAGGAAGATCCCCGAGTCGCGCGGGCTGGTGCCGCGGATGACGATGAGTCCGCCATTCAGCGGAGGCCGGGCGACCCCGGGGAGGTTCTGGATGACCTTCAGCGCATCGCCGGTGGTGCCCGGGATGCGCTGGATCTCCTGGAGCGAGAGGGTGGTCTGGCTGACCTCCTTCTTCTCCCGGGCGCCTCGCACCACGGTCTCGTAGGGCGAGAAGAACGTGCGCAGCACGTGGTACGTGGCCTGCGTCAGCTTGCCGGCGTCGATCCGCTCGGTGGTCTCGAACTTCTGGAACTCGCTCGCGGTGACGACGACCTGGACGCTGCCCGCGGGGACCTCACGGAAGGCGAACTCTCCGCGAGCGTCGGTGACGGTGCTCATGCCCAGCGCGGGCAGCGCCACCTCGGCGCCGGCCAACGGCTTGCGGATTCCGCGCTCGAGGATCCGGCCGGAGAAGTTCACCGGTCCCTGCTGCGTCACTTGCGAGGCGGTGGGCGCGGGCCGGAGCACGAAGTCGTAGGCGTAGGTGATGCGGACGGCGCTCGGCTTGCCGTCGATCTCCGCCGGGATGAAGCGGAACTGGCGAATGGCGGCGAGGGCGGCCTCATCGAAGCCGTGGCCTGCCGGCTCGACGACCTCGGCGCGGGTCACCTCGCCGGTCGCCGAGATGTCGATGCTGAGGACGACCCGGCCCTCCAGCTTCTGGACCTCGGCCTCCGGGGGATACTCGGCCTCGACGAAGCGCTCCACCTCCGGGGCGCGGGTGAGCGTCGGGCCTGAAGCCTCCGGTGCGGACTGGGTCGGTGCGCCCTCGCCGGTGGGAGGAGGCTCCTGGGCGGGCGGCTGGCCAAGCGCGAGCGCGGGGGCAAACACCAGCGTTGCCATCCACCAGGCTCGACGCCTCGCCACTGCTCGCCCCTCTCCCGCGCCCGAGCGGGCTCCCTGCTGGGTCCCGCGGCGCCCTCGAGGCGGGGTGATGCCTGCTCCGGCCGGCGCCGGCAACACAAACGCATCTGGCGCTGGACCGATTCCCCGGCCGGAGCTCAGGAGACCGCGACCAGGAGCACCCGTCCGCCGAGCGCCGGGCCCGCCGGACTGAAGGGAGCGCCCGTGTCGGGGTGGAGCGCGGCCTCGAGCCGGAGGCCAGCGCGCTGCAGGAGCCGGACGAGCTCGGTGATGGTGTACACGCGGACCGACGCCGACTTCTGGCCCGAGCCCCGGGGCCCGGCCCAGAACCAGGTGGTCTCGACCCGTCCGGCGACCGGATCGAAGCGCGCCTCCTCGACCAGGAGGGTACCGTCCGGGAGGCGGTGCGCAGGAACTGCTTCGCGGGCGAGCCGCGCGGCCAGGACGTCGCGGTGCATGGTGTCGACCGCCACCTTGCCCCCGGGCCTCACTGCGGCAGCGAGCGTGCCGAGGATCGCGGCGTCGTCGGCCTCCTCACCGTAACCGAGAGAGCTGAAGAGGCTGAGCGCGGCGTCGAAGCTCGACTCGCCGAGCGGGGCCCGGAGGTCGTGCCGCAGGTAGCGCAGTCGCTCGGGCGCGAGATCCCCGCGCCTGCGGTCGGCCTCCGCGACCAGGTGAGCCGACTGGTCCACGCCGAGGACGCGTGCGCCCAGTCGCGCCAGCGGCAGGCTGACCCGTCCGTAACCGCAGCCGGCGTCGAGCACGCGGGCTCCCTCGGACAGCCCGAGGATGCGCCACAGCGCCGCGGCCTCCTCGTCGCCACCTTTCGACACCGTGGCCCAGACGCGGAGGTAGTCCTCGTCGAAGAACTGTTCCCACCAGGCGGCGCTGGTCATCGCCCAGCGGCCCCGGGGATCAGTTCAGGCGGGAAAGGAGCAGCTTGCGCTGGAGCTGGAGCGTCTCCGGGGCGGACTTCCCGAGCATGTCGAAGAACTCGGCCTCCTCGGTGAGCTCCGTCTTCCACTCGCCCGCGTCGATGTGGGTGGCCTCGTCCACCTTCTCGTGCGGGATGTCGAGACCGGACAGGTCGAGGTCGCCGGCCTTCGGGACCCAGCCGAAGGGGGTCTCCTGGCCGCCCACGCGGACGTGCGCGCGGTCGACGATCCACTTCAGCACTCGCATGTTCTCGCCGAAGCCCGGCCAGAGGAACTTGCCGTCCTTGCCCTTCCGGAACCAGTTCACCTGGAAAAGCTTGGGGGGGTACGGAATCTTGGCCTGCATGTCCAGCCAGTGCTGCAGGTACTCGCCCATGTTGTAGCCGGCGAAGGGCAGCATGGCCATCGGGTCCCGTCGCACGACGCCGACCTTGCCGGTGGCCGCAGCGGTGGTCTCCGAGCCCAGCGTCGCGCCGAGGAACACCCCGTGCGCCCAGTTGAAGCTCTGGAGCACCAGCGGGACGGTGGTCGCGCGACGGCCGCCGAAGATGATCGCGCTGATCGGCACGCCCTCGGGATCGTTGGCGTGCTTGCTCAGCACCGGGTTGTTGGTCATCGGTGCGGTGAAGCGCGAGTTCGGGTGGGCCGCCTTCTCGGTCGAGCCCTTCTTCCAGGGGCGACCCTGCCAGTCGGTGAGTTCGTCCGGAACCTCGCCGTCCATCCCCTCCCACCACACGTCGCCGTCCTTGGTCATGGCGACGTTGGTGAAGATGGTGTCCCGGGCGATGGTCTTCATCGCGTTGGGGTTGGAGGCGAAATTGGTTCCCGGGGCGACGCCGAAGTACCCGTTCTCGGGGTTCACGGCCCAGAGTCGCCCGTCCTTGCCGACCCGCATCCAGGCGATGTCGTCCCCGACGGTCCAGACCTTCCACCCGGCGAAGCGCTTCGGGGGAATCATCATCGCGAAGTTGGTCTTGCCGCAGGCGGAGGGGAACGCGCCGGTCACGTAGGTCATCTGACCGTCAGGGCTCTCCACGCCGAGGATGAGCATGTGCTCGGCGAACCAACCCTCGTCCTTCCCCAGCCAGCTGCCGATGCGGAGCGCGAGGCACTTCTTCCCCAGGAGCGCGTTGCCGCCGTAGCCGGAGCCGAAGCTCCAGATCGTGTTGTCCTCGGGGAAGTGGCAGATGAAGCGGCGCTCAGGGTTGATGTCACCGGTGCAGTGCAGGCCGCGGTTGAAGTCGTCGGAGTCCGCGAGCGTGTCCAGCGCGGGCTTTCCCATGCGGGTCATGATCCGCATGTTGAGGACCACGTAGACGCTGTCGGTGATCTCGATGCCGACCTTCGACAGCGGGGAGCCAAGGGGCCCCATGACGTAGGGGATCACGTACATCGTCCGGCCCTTCATCGAGCCGTGGAAGAGCTTGGTGAGCTTCCCGTACGCCTCCTCGGGGGCCATCCAGTTGTTGGTCGGGCCCGCGGCATCCTTCGTCTTGGTGCAGATGAAGGTGAGGTGCTCGACGCGCGCGACGTCATTCGGGTTGGACCGGTGCAGGTAGCAGCCGGGCCTCTTCGCCGGATTCAGCGGGATGAGCACGCCGGTGTCGACCGCGTGCTTGGTGAGCCGCTCCTTCTCGGCCTCCGAGCCGTCGCACCACACGATGCGGTCCGGCTGGCAGAGCGCGGCGCAGTCCCGCACCCAGTCGAGCAGGGCCTTGTTCCGGGTGAGCGTCGTCGCGGTCCCGTCAATCTGGGTCGCCATCAGTTCATCTCCCGAGCAAATCCGTGAGGGGCGGTTCTCCTAATACAAGCTGTGACGTCTTGCCGAGCCAAACTTGCGGCGTGTCTGGCGCGACTCCCCGGGTCGAACACCTTGTGCGCTCATCCGGTGGATTAGCAAGGGCCGCACGTCACGACGCGCCGCGAAAGCGCAGCGCAGCGGACGCAGGGGAGCGAGCCTGGCGCCGACGACGTGTTCCCCGACGGTGTCAAACACCTTCGACGTTCCCCGAGGCCACGGACGGGAGCCTGAACGGGCCGCTCCGACGCTTGAAATGCCGCCGGGGCACCTGCCCGAGCGAGGAGGTGTCCGCGAGCGAGGTGTCAGACGACTCGTAATGGCTCCTCCTGGGCAGGGTGTCCCCAGCAAGGTGTCCCCCAGCAAGGTGTCAGACGAGTCGTAATGGACGACTTGTCATGGCTCCGACGCCTGAAGCTCCCCCCGGGGTCTTCCCGTGCCGGCGGAGCGCGGGGGAGGGTGTCCATTACGAAGTGTCTGACACCCATGCGGGCGAACGGAGCCCAGCGGAGGTGTCAAAAACCTGCGAGCTTCGGCTCGGCCGCAGGGGAGTCAGCTCTTCGGGCAATCTGGGGGCGTCTTCAGTCCCGGGGCGCCACGGTGACCGTCCGGCGGCCCGGCCAGGACCTCGGGCCGGCTGCTCAGGTTCCGTGGAGGTGTCCGACACCTTCGACGGCCTTCGACGGACGAACCGTCGAGCGCACTCGACCCGCCTCTGTCCCGGCAGTCCGGCCAGAAGGTGTCAAACACCTTCGACGGGCCGACTCCAAGGAGTGATGTCCCTCCGCGCCGATCCTGTGCGTCGACGCGTCAGAGACCTTCGATGCCGCGAGTCGCGGCGGTGTCAAACACTTCCGGACGGATTTCATCTGGTGACCGTCCGGTCGATCGGCCCCTCGGATCATTCGGGTGTGCGCTCCGGTGCGCGCGGGCGGTCTTCACGGACCGGGCTGCTAGCATCGTCGCCCGATGCTCGCCCCCGCCGTTTCTCCCGGCTCCGAGGTCCCGACCTACCCGCGTGACCGCGCCCGGCGGCGCGCGCGGATCGCCTCGATCGTCACCGGCACGACCATCGAGTGGTACGACTTCTACCTGTACGGCTCGCTCTTCACGGTGATGCAGCCGCACTTCTTTCCGACCAGGAGCCCGACTTCCGACTGGTTGATCGGCCTTGCGCTGTATGCCACCGGGTTCGTGATTCGCCCCGTCGGTGCCGTCTATTTCGGCCGGCTCGGCGACCTCCGGGGCCGGAAGGCGGCCTTCCTCGCCACGCTGCTCCTCATGGGCGGAGCCACCACCGCGATCGGTCTCCTCCCCGGCTACGAGCGAGTCGGCATCCTGGCGCCGGCGCTGCTCGTGCTCATGCGGCTGCTGCAGGGTTTCGCCCTCGGCGGCGAGTACGGGGGCGCCGTGATCTACGTTGCGGAGAACGTCCCGGACGGCGAGCGTGGCTACTACACCAGCTACGTCCAGGTCACCGCGACGCTCGGCCTCCTCGTCTCGATGATGGTGCAGCTCGCGGTCCGCAGCTACCTGGGCCCGGCCGACTTCGCCGCCTGGGGCTGGCGTGTCCCGTACGTGTTCTCGCTCTTCCTGCTGGGAATCGCCGGGTGGGTGCGCGCGCAGCTTCCCGAATCTCCGCTCTGGGAGCGCCTCCGGCTCGAGAACCGCCTGTCGCGCGAGCCGCTGCTCGACGCCGCGAGGAACTGGAAGAAGCTGGCCCTGGCGCTCTTTGCCGCCACTGCCGGTCAGGGCGTCATCTGGTACACCGCCCAGTTTTTTTCGGTGCAGTTCATGACCAAGCTGGTCGGGGTTTCCTCGCAGACCGCGACGCTCATCGCTGCCGTGGCGTTCCTCTGCGGTATTCCGTTCTTCGTCGTCTTCGGAGCGCTTTCCGACCAGATTGGCCGGAAGAGGCTGATGGTCGTGGGGAACCTCCTGGCGGCGATCAGCTTCGTCCCCATCTACTGGGCGATGCAGATGGTCTCGCACCCGCTCAACGAGGCGGCGATGACCGCCCTGATCTTCGTCCAGATGCTCCTGGTCACGGTGACCTACGGACCGATCGCCGCGTTTCTGGTGGAGTTCTTCCCGGCGCGGTCGCGCTACACCTCGCTCTCCATCCCCTACCATCTGGGCAACGGCATCTTCGGCGGGCTCACCGGGTACCTGGCGTCGACCTGGGCCGTGAGCGCGAACAACAAGCTCGTCGGGCTGGTGTTCCCCTGCACGGTGGCGCTGATCACGGCGGCGCTCGGTGCGCTGTACCTCCCCGAGACCTCCCGCAAACGGATCTGGTCCGATCCGCGCCGCGGCACGGGGTCCGGGAGCGGGCCTTACCCGGTGCGCGAGCCCTCCGGAGAGCACCGCGCGCCGAGCGGCGTGCACTTCGTCCCTCCCGGGATCTAGCGCGCGTCCTCAGTGGATGGCGGCTCGGAGCGGCAGCCGCCGCACCAGCTCGGCCTCGGCCTCCAGCAGTTGCTCGAGCCGCGGCCACGTCGCCTCGCCGTGCACCCGCGCTGCGAGGCGCAGGAAGAGCTTCTGGTGGCCGTCCTCGCTCCGAGCGAGCTCCGCGTAGAAGCGCCGCAGGTCCGCGTCGGGCAGCGCTCCGGCCAGCAGCGCCAGGCGCTCGCAGCTCCGCGCCTCGATGATCGCCGCCACCAGGAATCGGTCCAGCTGGCGTTGCGCCGCCGGCGTCCGCACCAGCGTCTGGAGCGCCTGCGCGTAGGGGTCCCCAGGGTCGCGCCGGAGTGCGAGCCCACGCTTCTCGAGGAGCTGCAGGACGCGCGCCAGGTGCCCGCTCTCCTCCCGTGCGAGCCGAGCCATGTGTGTCGGGAGCCCCGGCACGTCGGGATAGGCCTGGAGCAGCGCGAGGGCGTTCGCCACCGCCTTCTTCTCGCAGTGAGCGTGGTCCACCAGCACCTCGTCGAGGTGGGCCAGCGCATTCGGCAGCCAGCGCGGATCCGTCTCGCAGTGGAGCGTGACTCGGTCGCGACGCTCGGAGGGCGGGGAGCTCATCTGCCGGGCGCGTCCTACCGCGCCGGGGCCGTCGGCGTCACCGGGGGCCGAACAGCGCCTCGTTCACCCGGGCAGGGTCCACGGCGATGGGCTGCCGGGGAAGCCGGTCCAGAACGAACCTGGGCACCAGCGCCCCCGGCGCGACGGGTTGTCCGTCGCCGAGCCCGGCCCAGGCTGCAAGCAGACCCATCAGTCGCTCCGGTGCAATGCCGCGTTCGCGGAGCTCTGCCAGGCTGGGCGTTCCGGCGCGCTTGGCCAGGCGCTTGCCGTCGGGCCCGAGCAGGAGCGGGACGTGGGCGTAGACCGGTACCGGGAGACCGAGCGCCTCGCAGAGCTGCATCTGCCGCGGCGTCGAGCCGAGCAGATCGTCGCCGCGAAGCACGTGGGTGATGCCCATCTCCGCATCGTCCACGACCACTGCCAGCTGGTAGCTCGGGACGCCGTCGTTCCGCAGCACCACGAAGTCACCGACCTCGCGGGCGACGTCCTGCACGAGCGTGCCATGGAGCAGGTCGTGGACCTCGGTGACCCCCTCGCGCGGACGGAAGCGCCATGCCGGCGGACGGGTCCGCGTACGCTCGTCGATCTGCTCGGGGGAGAGCCCGAGGCAGGTCCCGGGATACCGGGGTCCCTCGTCCGCCGGACCGTGCGGGGCGGACACCGCCCGGGCAATCTCGCTCCGGGTGCAGAAGCACGGGTAGACCCGGCCCGCGCTGCGGAGCCGCTCGAAGGCCGCGCGGTAAAGGTCCAGCCGGCGGCTCTGAAGCACCGGCGCCCCGTCGAACTCGAGGCCGAGCCAGGCCAGGTCGGCGAGCATCGCCTCGGTCAGCTCGGTCCGCGAGCGGGCCGTGTCGAGGTCCTCGACCCGGAGCAGGAACTCGCCGCCCTGCGAACGGGCCCACAACCACCCGAGCACCGCCGCCCAGGCATTGCCGAGGTGGAGCCGCCCCGTGGGACTGGGGGCGAACCGGCCGCGATGGGTCGCCGTCACGTCCGGGAAGAGGTGCCACAGCACCCCTGTGACCCGCAATGCCGACCTTTGCTAAGAGCGCGGCGCCGGATGCGGTTCCTCCACATCTCCGACGTCCACGTCACTGCCGACTACGCGCGGCACTCACTCCTGCGCCTGGGCTGGCGCCGGTGGCTTGCCCTCGGCGAGCTGACCGTCGGCGGACGGGCCCGCGCCTTCGCCCGTGCCCCGGAGACCATCTCGAAGATCCTCGAAGAGGCGAGGACCCTCGGGGTGGATCACGTCATCCTCTCCGGGGACGTGACCGCCTATGCGCTCCCCGCCGAGTTCGAGGGGGCGCGTGCCGCTCTCGGCCAGTGGGCCGACGAGCCACGCCGCTGCACGGTCATCCCGGGCAACCACGACCGGTACACGCCCGGGGCGCACCGGACACGGCGCTTCGAGCAGAGCTTCGGGAACCTCCTGGTCTCCGACCTTCCCGACGTGGCCGTGGAGGAAGGTTTTCCGTTCGTCCGCCTTCTCGGCGAGCGCGACGCGGTCATCGGCCTGCAGTCGGCGCGCGTGCCCTACTTCCCGGGGCTTTCCTATGGAATCGTCGGGCGGAAGCAGCGGGACGCCCTCGCGGCGCTTGTCCGCCGCCCCGAGCTGGAGGGCCGGGCGGTGCTGGTGGTCGTCCATCACGCGCCATTCGGCGAGCTGGGGAAGCCGGACCGGCTGCTGCACGGCCTCGTCGATGCACCGGCGCTCCTGGCGCTGATCCCCGGCGAGCGGTTCGCGGTGCTCCACGGGCACATTCACCAGCGGTACCACTTCCCCGCAACAGAGCGTCAGCCGCACATCTTCGGCGCCGGCTCGTCCACCCAGGCGGGTCACGAGGGTTACTGGCTCATCGAGACTGCCGGCGGGCGCATCGCACGATGCGAGAAGCGAGCCCTGACGAGCTGACGTCGCCGGCGCCGAGAGCAACAACGAGGAGCCGTGATTCCGGGCGATTACGGGTCGCCGCTCGGTCGATTACGAGTCGTCCATTACGAGTCGTCTGACACCTTCCGGGTGGGGGCCAGCCATTACGAGTCGTCCATTACGAGTCGTCTGACACCTTCCGGGTCGACACGTTCCGGGTCTTCCCGAAGGATGACGCGACGCGAGGTGAGGGCCCGATTACGGGCCGTCCAATTACGAGTCGTCTGACACCTTTCCGGCAGACACCTTCCCGCAACACCTTCCGGGGTTGCTCAGCCTGCGACGGCGGAGACCGGTGGCGCCGCGCTCGCCGGGGCGATGCTGTCCGCCAGGGCCAGTGACTCTCGCACGCAGTCGGCGATCCCAGGCCCGCGGTAGGCGCTCCCCGCCAGCACGAGGCGCGGATGGTGCCGCAGCGCCGTCGCGATGGCATCGAGCCGTGCGTGATGGCCCACCTCGTACTGGGGGATCGCCTGGGCCCAGCGTACGATGCGCACCAAGTCCGGCGGCCGCTGGATGCCGAGCATCGTTCCCAGCTCCTCGCGCACCACGGCGACCAGCTCCTCGTCGGGGAGCGCAGCCCATTGCGCGCCATGCGCGCCGCCGACGAGGGTGGTGAGCAGCGTTCCACCTCCCGGCGCACGGAACGGGTACGCCGAGGAGACAAAGATGACCCCCAGGACGCGCCGCCGCTCACGCGCCGGCACCAAGACGCCAAAGCCCTGCGGGTCCGGATCCAGCGCCGGATGCCAGCCGAGGTGAACCACCGAGATGGGCACCGCGTGAATTGCCTCCAGCGCGGTGGCGATGCTCCCATCTAGCGGTCGGAGCAGCTCCGCCGAGAAGCGCGGCGGGACGGCGAGCACCACCCGCTCGAACCGCTCGCCACCACCGTCCCAGCGCACCTGCCATCCGCCCCCCGCGGGCTCGAGCGCGCGGACCCGGATGCCGAGACGGATTGCGTCGCCGAGAGCCTGCCCCAGCGTTCGGGGAAGCGTCTCCAGTCCGCCCTCGAACGAGGCGAGCCGAGGGGGTGCAGCCCGCGGTCCCTTGCCTCGCATCGCCTTGGCCGCCAGGAGCAGGCTCCGGTGGCTCCGCTCCATCTCGTGGAGTCGGGGGAACGCCGCGCGAAGGCTCAGCCGCTCCGAGTCGCCGCCGAAGATGCCGGTCTGCAGCGCGTCGAGCAGCGTCTCGGTCACGTGCCGGCCGAAGTGGCGGCGCCCGAAGTGGGCCAGGCTCTCGTCCACGCCGGTCGCCCCGCGGCGGCTCAACGGCTCGAGCAGGAGGCGAAGCTTCGCCCACCAGGGGACGATGTCCGACTGCAGCAGCTCCGGAGGCTTCGAGGGCAGGCTCCGCACCTTGCCGCGGACGAAGAGGGCCCGCCGGTCGCCCGCGGCCGAGGCCGGACGCAACCGGTCTGCGATGCCCAGTGCAGTCGCGACCCGGGACACCGCGCCCTCCCGGTCGAGAAAGCCGTTCGGGCCAGCCTCGAGGACGAAACCGTAGTCGAGCCAGGACCGGATCTGCCCCCCGACCCGGTCCGATCCCTCGAGCACCGTCACCGGAGTGCCGCGCCCCTGCAGCGCCCAGGCGAGGGTCAGCCCCGAGATGCCAGCTCCCACGATGGCGGTGCGCAGCTGCGGCACGGACTTTCCTCCTGGGGCGAACGTCTCACCGGCCGCGAATCCACTCGCGACCCGCCCGGGTGCTGCTTATGTCACGGCCATGCGCGTGGTGGTGACCGGTGCGAACCGCGGGATCGGCCTGGAG
>JBKPMY010000185.1:0-5229 GCA_046732375.1 Myxococcota bacterium | reverse complement strand
CATCAAGATGGAGACGCTGACCCTCAACGACCTGGGCCGCGCCAAGCGCATCACCATCGACAAGGACAACACCACCATCGTCGACGGTGCGGGCGCGCAGAAGGACATCGAGGCGCGCGTGAAGCAGATCCGCGCCCAGGTCGAGGAGACCACCAGCGACTACGACCGCGAGAAGCTCCAGGAGCGGCTGGCCAAGCTGGTGGGCGGCGTGGCCGTCATCAACGTGGGCGCCGCGACCGAGACGGAGATGAAGGAGAAGAAGGCCCGCGTGGAGGACGCGCTCAACGCGACCCGCGCCGCCGTCGAGGAGGGCGTGGTCCCTGGCGGTGGCGTGGCCCTGCTGCGCTGCTCCAAGGCGCTGGAGTCCCTCAAGGTGGACGCCGGCGAGAAGTTCGGCGTGGACATCATCCGCCGCGCCGTCGAGGAGCCGCTGCGCCAGATCGTCGCCAACGGCGGCCTCGAGGGCAGCGTGATCGTCAACAAGGTCAAGGAGGGCACGGGCTCGTACGGCTTCAACGCCGCGACCAGCACCTACGAGGACCTCCTGGCCGCCGGCGTCATCGACCCGGCCAAGGTGAGCCGCTACGCGCTGCAGAACGCCGCGTCCGTGGCCTCCCTCATGCTCACCACCGAGGCGATGGTGGCCGAGCGTCCGAAGGAGGACGAGCCCAAGATGCCGGGCGGCGGCATGGGCGGCATGGGCGGGATGGGGATGTGAGTCTCCGGCTCCGGCCTGAGCGCCGGAGCCACTGACCTGACGGCCCCCGGTTCCGGTCCTTTTCCAGGGCCGGGGCGGGGGCCGCGTCGTTTCTGCGCTCAGCCCCCCCGCACCGCGGGGACGCCTGCGGAAGCGCGCCGGAGCGCGCCAGCGTCCGGGCTCAGCCGCGACCGTGGGGGAAAGGGCCGGGAGCGGGGAGCGGCGTTCCACCGGGCCCGACACCGAAGATGCGGCGCAGCTCCTCCGGCGCGTCGGTGAAGGTCACTCCCATCCTCCCGCGCATGTTCAGCCGGAAGTCGCCCTGCTTCGCCCAGGCGACGCGCCCCGAGAAGCCGTACTCCTGCCCTTCGACCAGGAGCGTGCCCTTGACCGCGGTTCCCTTGGGGAAGACCCGCATCAGCTCGGCGCAGAATCCGCCGGCAGACACGTCGACCGTGAAGCCCGACGCAGCGCCCATCTGCACCTTGAACCGTCGGCGCTGCCGGCCGAGGACCCGCGTGTTCTGCACTCCGATTGACCCCCAACGGACACCAGTGTGTTGCACTGGCATCCGGCCGTTCCCGGTCGCATGACTGGGGTGAGACCGGACTGGCAGTTGAGCACGCCAGGACCGGGACGTCCAACCAAGTCAGGAAATCATGACCGCCGTCACCATCTACACCACCGCGTCCTGTGTCTTCTGTTTACGGGCCAAGGAGTACCTGCGCTCCAGGGGCGTCGCGTACGAGGAGGTGGACGTGACGGGGGACGAGGAGGCCCGGGCCCGGCTGGTCGAGCGTTCCGACGGCCAGCGAACCGTGCCCCAGATCTTCGTCGGTGAAGTGCACGTCGGTGGCTACACCGACCTGGTCGCGCTGGACCGCGAGGGCAAGTTCCGGCCTCTCCTGACCCGCGCCTAAATCCCGGGAGTGGGGTTCCCCCGTGCCGTCCGGTGCCTACGTTTCGGTCACTGCCGGAGGAACCACCATGGCTGACATTCAAGCAACCGCCCCGGACCCGCTCTACGACCTGGTGGGCACGCTGTACCACGCGCTCAAGCAGGCGGCCGCCGCCGAGCGCCATGCCGCCGATGCGAAACGGGGGCGCGACACCGAGCTCGCCGCGCTCTTCGACGACGTGCGCGAGCAGTCGCTGGACCTCGCCGCCCGCTGCAAGACGCTGCTCGCGAGCCGGCTCGGAACCGCTGCCGCTGCCCAGGACCAGAGCCGGGTGGAACAGGCGAGCCAGGAGAGCTTCCCGGCCAGCGACGCCCCGGCCTACTGAGCCCACCGGCGCGCTCCTGGGCTAGTGTCGAGGGATTCGCCCCTTCCCTCCTCCGAGCCTGCTCACGCTGATCGCGCTGACCGCACTCGGGTGCTCCAGCCCGCCCCTGCGTCGCACCGAGCCGGTCCCCGACCTGCGCGTCTCAGCGCTGGTGGTCGAGCAGCTCCGTGCCTCGGGTGGCGTGAGCGACGACGAGGTGCTCGCCCTGTCCGCACGGGTCGGCCTGCGTACGGTGAGCGCCACCTCCGGACGCGCCTTGGTCTGGGGACCCACCGAGATCCACCTGCTGCACCCCGAGCGTGCCGACTGGACCGCCACCGACGCGCTGGGGTCGATCAAGGCCGCCGGCGTCAAGCCGCCCGAGGTGTTGCTGGTGCGCGCCCGCCTCGACCGGACCTCGTCCCAGGGCCGCCAGGAGGTCGCCGGCCGCGGCAGCGGAGCCGGCGTCGGTTCCAGCGCCGAGTGGATCGACCGGGTGCGGATCGAGCTCATCCATCCCAGCTCCGGCCGGATCGTCGTGGAGAGCAACGCCGAGGTGCGGGTCGATCCCTTCCGGACCGACGGGGAAGGCCCCGGCCCACTGCTCGACCGGGTGGTCGAGGATGCGGTGGCCGGCCTCGAGGGAAAGTGGGCGAGTCCGCCCCGCCCCGGAGTGGACGGCTGGCGCCTGCTCGGACCGACCCCGGGAGCGCTGGGCCTGGAGGGGGAGGTGCGTCGGCTCGCACAGCTGCGGATGGCGAACCCGGGTCTCGGAGAGGACGAGGCCGCGCGGCTGATGCGCCGTCCACCCGGAGTCTTCGTCCGCGCGGCGGAGATCACCACCCGCCTCCACGCCGGCGACGTGGTGACCGCGATCGACGGAGCTCCGGCAACGCCGGAGGCGCTGGACCGCGCCCGGCTGGGGACCCGTGACGTGCGGCTCGAGGTCGAGCCGGCGACCGGAGCGGTGCGCCGCGTCCGCTGGCCGTGAGACTGGACGCTGGCGCGCTCCTGCGCGCTTCCGCGGGCCTCCGCCTGGAGTTGCCCACCCCGCTTCAGGGCGGCGCGAGCGCCAGCAGCACGTGCTCGAAGAAGCGCGACACCGCTGCCGGCGCGACCAGGACGGGAAACCCGAGCGCCAGCGCCACGCCGACCGACCACCAGGTGGAGTGGTGCCGTGACTCGAGGCGCATCTGGGCCATGGAGAGCAGGAGCACCAGCGTCCCGGCCACGCACACCACCAGCGGGCCTCGGAAGCCGTACATCCACAGCCCGGAGCTGACCGCTCCCAGCGCCACCGCGTTCAGGACGTCCCGCCCGTTCGAGGCCCACCAGGCGCGGCCCTCGTCCGCGCGCAAGCGGTACTGCACCCGCTCCAGGAGACCGGCGACACCCACCGAGGCGAGAAAGGTCAGCGCGGTCCAGGCGCCCCCGTCTCCCCTCCAGGCCCCGAGCGCGTCCGCCATGCCCACACTCTGCACCATCGCGGACGCTCCATGCGCATTCAGGAGTGCATCTTCCGGCCATTCTCTGGTAACCCCCCCGCCATTTCGACGGATGTCCAAGGAGGAGGTGCGCCGATGAGACGCCGGTTTTCCTTGATGATCGGGTTGATGATCCTGGCCTGCGCGGGCGGCCAGAGCAGCGGTGCCGGTGCCGGTGCCGGTGCTGGTGCTGGTGCCGGCGCCGCCCCCGCCGACCGCCAGAAAGTGCAGAACCTCGTGCCGTTCGACATCGGCACCTGCTTCCCGAGCAAGCTCGACCTGGGCAAGACCGCCAACGAGTACACGCTCCAGGCGGCGTACCGCGGCGCACGCCCGGCCATCAACGAGTGCCTTGTGGATGGGAGGGTGCAGAACCCCGGAGCTCCCACCAAGGGCAAGGCGACGATGTCCATCGACGGGTCGGGAACGACGGTGACCGTCACTGGCGACGGCCTGCAGCCTGCGGGCGCGGCCTGCATCGAGAAGGCCATCCGCGCGCAGCTCGAGGGGGTGACCGCGCCCGCAAACCTCAAGCAGCCCCTCACCCTCGAGGCGCCCTTCGAGCGTGATCCGAGCCAGATGGTCCGGATGGGCATCAACGAGGCGTCCGACGCCCAGGGCGCCATCCGCCTCGGCTTGCCGCAGTGGTGCAGCTGCTTCGAGCCGATCAAGACCAAGGCCCCTCCCGAGCTCACCGGCTCGGTGACGTTGACCCGCGAGGACGTCGCCAAGTACGCCGACCGATTGCCGACGGCGAAGGACGGAGGAACCGCCTCCAGCAAGACCGTCTCCGCTGCGCTCCAGTCCTCCGATCCCTCCGGCGCTCAGGTGGCGAGCTGCGTGAACCAGCACATCGAGACCCTCCCGTTGAAGACCACCAGCCAGCAGTTCATCGTTCCCTCGCAGGTCATCCTGCTGAACTCCAGTGGCTCGACCACCATGCCCGCCAACACGCTCCCCGCCCTGCAGTTCGCGCAGATGGACGTGGTTCGCGAGCTGCGTCAGGCCCAGGCCTTCGCCACGCTGACCCGGCGGCAAAACGTCGCCAACGCCTACGACGGGCAGGTCCAGGCCTACCAGGCGGCGGTGAAGTCGAAGGATTCGAAGAAGCGGAGGTCCGCGGACGCCATGGTGAAGGACCTCAAGGCCGGCTGCGCCTCGCTGGTCAAGGTCGATGACGAGTACACCAAGGCGCTCGAGGGCGAGGCGGAAATCGAGCAGCAGGCGCTCACCCTGGCGCAGACGCTGAAGGTGAAGGACCCGGCCTGGGGCGAGGCGGAGAAGGCCTCGGCCGGCGCGCTGTCCGACACGCAGAAGCAGATCGACGCCTCCAAGCAGCTCAAGGCGGCGAACGAGAAGGCCTGCCCGAAGGAGAAGTTCTAGGTCCGGGCCCTGTGCCGGGGCGGGTGCACCGAGGTTCCCGCTCCGCACGGGGCCGAGACGACTCCAGGCTCGATCAGGCCACGGCCTGGTCGTCGTTGGCCGCAGCGGCCTCGCGAAGCCGGACCGACACCAGCTTGCTGATGCCGGGCTCCTCCATCGTCACCCCGTAGAGCGTGTCCACCACCTCCATGGTGCGCTTGTTGTGGGTGATGAGGATGAACTGCGACTGCTTCGACATCTCGCGGAGCAGGTCGTTGTAGCGGCCGACGTTCCCCTCGTCGAGCGGGGCGTCCACCTCGTCCAGCAGGCAGAACGGGGTGGGCTTGATGAGGAAGATGGCGAAGATCAGCGCCACTGCGGTGAGCGCCTTCTCGCCACCGGAGAGCAGGGTCACGCTCTGGA
>JBKPMY010000184.1:0-12747 GCA_046732375.1 Myxococcota bacterium | reverse complement strand
GCTCTGAGGTGCCGCTTCGATGCTCCGAGGATCGTTCTGTGCCATGTCGTGGACTCCTTGTCGTGATGGATACAGGTGCCGCGCTCATCGGATGCGCCGCTTCCGGCTCCGACGCAAGCAACGACGAGCGGGAGTGCTCTCGTCCCGTGGTGTCGGCGGCCGGCCGGGCAGTCACCCGAGCGAGGTCAGCTCCGCCCACCGCGCGTACAGCCGGTCCACCTCCGCGGTGGCCGAGGCGAGGGCCGCCTGCGCGTCGGCGGCGCGGCGTCCGTCCGAGTAGACCTCGGGGCGCAGCAGGTGCGCCTCCGCCTCGGCCCGGCGCGCCTCCGCGGCCTCGATCGCCGCCTCCATGCCCTCGAGCTCACGCTGAGCCTGGTACCCCAGCCGCTTCGGCCGCC
Source organism: Myxococcota bacterium (assembly GCA_046732375.1). Lineage (GTDB taxonomy): Bacteria > Myxococcota > Myxococcia > Myxococcales > Myxococcaceae > RPRB01. The sequence continues at coordinate 12,349 of JBKPMY010000184.1, read as the reverse complement.
CCGGCTCGGCGGAGACCGGTGCGGGAACAGCGGGGTTGCGCCTCGGCTCGGGCGCCTCGAGCGTGGCCGCGGCCCGTGACCGGAGCGTGCGGTAGGTGGTGAAGTTTCCGGGCCAGGAGACGACCGTTCCGTCCCCCTCCACCGCGACGATCCGGGTCGCGACCTTGTCCAGGAAGTAGCGGTCGTGTGTCACGAGAAGGACCGCCCCGGTGAACCCGAGCAGCAGCCGTTCGAGGACGTTGAGGGTGGGGAGGTCCAGATCGTTGGTAGGCTCGTCCAGGACGAGGACGTTCGCGCCCTGGAGGAAGAGACGGGCGAGGAGCAGCCGGTTCCGCTCGCCACCGGAGAGCGCGGCCACCTTCATTCGCTGCATCGGAACCGGGAATAGCAGGTCGTCCAGGTAGTCCCGGAGCGCGACGGTCCTCCCTCCCAGCTCGACTTGGTCCTCGGCCGAGGCCGCCTCGTAGACCGTCTGCTCGGGGTCGAGCGACTCGCGGCCCTGGTCGAAGTGCGTGACGCGCACCGTCCGTCCGCGGACCACCGTCCCTCGCTGCGGAACGAGCTCGCCGAGGAGCACCCGGACGAGAGTCGTCTTCCCCGCGCCGTTCGGACCGACGATGCCCACCCTGTCCCCGGACTGCACCAGGAGCGAGACGTCCCGGAAGAGATCGCGACCCGGCCAGCCGAACGCGACCTCCCTGGCCTCGAGGACCGTGTGCCCCAGTCGCGGCGCCTCGGAGACTTGGAGCTCCGGGACCCGCGGGCGCCGGAAGCGCGGCTCGGCCATGAGCCGGCGGGCGCGCTCGATGCGGGCGCGGCTCTTCGTCCGCCGTGCCTCCGGGCCGCGCCGGAGCCACGCCACCTCCTGCGCGATCCACCGTCCCCGCTTGTGCTCGGCACGCGCGGCCTCCTCCTCCGCGGCGAGCTTCTGCTCGAGATAGGCCTGGTAGTTTCCGGGGTAGGAGACCAGTCCGCCACCCGGCTGGATCTCGACGATCCGGTCCACCAGGCTGTCGAGGAAGTACCGGTCGTGGGTCACCAGCAGCAGCGAGCCGGGGAGGGCGTCGAGGGCGTCCTCGAGCCACTCCACGGTGTCCGCATCGAGGTGGTTCGTCGGCTCGTCCAGGAGCAGAAGATCCGGACGGGAGAGGAGCGCCCGGGCGATGGCCACCCGCTTGCGGAGGCCACCGGAGAGCTGGGCCACCGGGTGGTCCCAGTCCTTCACCCCCAGCCGGTCGAGCAAGGTGCGCGCGTGGTGCTCGGTGTCCCAGCCGCCGAGGGCCTCGATGCGGTCGGCGAGGCTCGCGAGCTGGGCCGTCGCGCGCACCTGAGCCTCACCGGCGAGCGAGCCGAGCTGGTGCGCCAGGGCGTGGTGCTGCTCCAGCGCTTCACGGAGCGGCGCCTGCGCCACGGAGAGCTCACCTGCGACGGTGGCCCCCTCGGCGAACGCCCGCTCCTGCGGGAGGAAGGCGACCCGCGCACCCCGGCGAAGCTGGAGCTCGCCCGCGTCGGAACGCAGCTCGCCGGCCAGGATGCGCATCAGGGTGGACTTGCCCGAGCCGTTGACGCCCACCAGGCCGACCCGCTCGTCCTCCTCGACGACGAGCGTCAGGTCATGGAAGAGGGTGCGGCTCCCGAAGGAGAGCGAGATGTCAGCGGCCCGGAGAAGCGTCACGGCGCCCGTGTCTCTCAGCACGGACGTGCTCGTGCCACGGAATTTCGCCGGGCGGTCGTGGGCCGTCCATCGCGCTCATCCCTGCGGCACGGCCGAACGAGCTGCCGGCGCCGGCTCGGGCGCTGCGATGTGCCGGATGACGGCCTCCTTGCCGGCCTCCGTCCGGTGCGCGCGCTCGAGGAACACCATCTGGCTGCGGACGGCGGGGCCGTCCTCCGTCTGCACCGGGTCGTAGGTCCCGTCCGACTGCAGCTCCGTCGCCTTGGCGTCGTCCCGGAACCCGATGCCCAGCACCTCGTCCAGGAGCCGCAAGCGGATGACCGGGTCCTCTACCGGGACCATCACCTCCACGCGGCGAACGAAGTTGCGCGTCATCCAGTCGGCGCTGGAGAGGAAGACCTCCGCCCGTTCCGGGCTCCCGAAAGCGAAGACCCGCCCGTGCTCGAGGAACCGGTCGGTGATGGCCCGCACCCGGATGTTCTCCGACACTCCCTGCAGCCCCGGCCGGAGGCAGCAGATGCCCCGCACCAGCAGGTCGATCCGCACGCCGGCCTGCGAGGCGGCGTACAGCTCACGGATCAGCGCCGCGTCGACCAGGTGGTTCACCTTGGCCAGGATGCGCGCCCCCTCACCGCGGCGCGCACGGTCCGCCTCGCGGCGGATCAGCTCGGCCAGCTTTTCTTGCAACCCGAACGGCGCCACGACCAGCCGCTTGAAGGTCGGCGGCACCGCGTAGCCGGTGAGCATGTTGAACAGGGCGCTCACGTCGTCGGCCACCGCGGTGCGGGCGGTGAAGAGGGACAGGTCGGTGTACTGCCGGGCAGTGAGGGCGTTGTAGTTCCCGGTCCCGAGGTGGACGTAGCGGCGGATGCCCTGGCCCTCGCGGCGGACCACCAGGGCGATCTTGCAGTGGGTCTTCAGCCCGATGAGCCCGTAGACCACGTGGACCCCGGCCTCCTCCATCCGCCGTGCCCAGGCGATGTTGTTCGCCTCGTCCAGGCGGGCCTTCAGCTCCACCAGCGCCGCCACCTGCTTTCCGTTCTCCGCGGCGCGGCTCAGCGCCCGGGCGATCGGGCTGTCGGGGGCGATGCGGTACAGCGTCTGCTTGATCGCCAGGACGTTGGGGTCGTCCGCCGCCTCCTCGATGAACCGGGTGACCGGATCGAACGACTCGTAGGGGTGCTGGAGGAGGACGTCTCCCCGGGCCAGCACCGGGAAGAGGCTCTCGGCGTCGCGGAGGGAGGGCGGCAGCGCCGGGGTGAAGGGCTCTGCGCGGAGCTCGGGCCGATGGTCCCGCTCGGCCAGTGCCGTCAGATCCGACAGCTGGAGCGGGGCTTCCGAGCGGTAGACGTCCTCGTGGGTCAGCCCCAGCGATTGCCGGAGCGAGGCCTCCAGCGCCAGGGTGGCGCCCTGGTCCAGCTCGAGCCGCACCGCCATCCCGCGGTCCCGCCGGCGCAGTTCCTCCTGGATGGTGGAGAGGAGATCCTCGGATTCCTCCTCGTCCAGGTCCAGGTCCCAGTTCCGCGTCACCCGGAATGCCGCCCGGTGCTCCACAGTGAAGCCGGGGAACAGCTCGCCGAGGAACATCCCGATGAGGTCCTCGAGGAAGAGGTACGCGCTCCGGCCCTCGGGGGCGGGGAGGGGAACGAAACGGCTCAGCACGGTTGGCACCTGCACCACCGCCAGGTCTCCCGGACCGCCCCCCGAGCGTCGCTTCCGGCCCTCGCGGTGCAACACCGCTGCGAGATTCAGCGACTTGTTGCGAAGGTGGGGGAAGGGATGGCCCGGATCGACGGCCAGGGGCGTCAGCGCCGGGAAGACCGTCGAGCGGAAGTGCTCCCGCGCCGCGTCCTTCTGGGCCCGGTCCAGCGCGTCCGGGGCGACGATCTCCACCCCGTGGGAGAGGAGGAGGGGCAGCAGCTCGTCGCGCCAGATGGCGTCGAACAGCCGGACCTGATCCCGGACCTCGGCCGTGATCGCCTGGAACTGCTCGGCAGGGGAGAGACCATCCGCCTCGGTGGCCGTGACGCCGGACGCGAGCTGCTGTTTGATGCCAGCGACGCGCACCATGAAGAACTCGTCCAGGTTCGCCGAGGCGATGGAGAGGAATCGCACCCGCTCGTACAGGGACAGCCGGGCGTCCTGCGCCTCCCCCAGAATCCGGAGGTTGAAGGCGAGCGCGCTCAGCTCGCGGTTGATGAACATCCGGGGGTCGGTCGTTTCCACGGGGGTAGGAGTGTCCGGTGGGGTGGGTCCGGGGGGTTCCAGCCGGATGACGATGACGTGAAGACTGGAACCGGGCAAGCCCGCGACCTTGCGCGTCGGAGCGCATTGTTACACCTGTCTTGACAGCCTTGACCCGACCCGTCCCAGAACCCGTGCTCGCGGCGATCGACGTCGGCACCAACGCCGTGCGCCTGGAGCTGGCCCGCCTGCTGGCGAACGGCTCGCTCGAGCTCCTCCATCAGGAGCGGGACCCCGTCCGCCCGGGCGAGGGCGTGTTCAAGACCGGGGTCATCCCTCGCGACGTCGCCGACCGGCTGCTCTCGACCTTGCGGCGCTGGGGCGCACTGTGCCGCCGGTACCACGCCCAGGTCCGCGCAGTGGCGACGAGCGCGGTGCGCGAGGCGAAGAACCGCGACGAGATCGTCCGCCGTGCCCGCGAGGAGGCCGGGCTCCGCCTGGAGGTCATCTCCGGGATGGAGGAGGCCCGGCTCATCACCCTCGGCGTGCTCTGGGGGAAGCCACCCTCGGCGCGCTCGCTGTGCATCGACATCGGCGGAGGCTCGACCGAGGTCGCCTCGGCGCTGGGGGACACGCCCAACGCGATGTGGAGCGTGGGCCTGGGCGCGGTTCGCCTCACCGAGCTGTTCGGGACGGCGAAGACCATGAGCAAGAAGCAGCTCAAGCTCATGCGTGGCTACGTCTCCGAGGCCCTCACCGAGGGGCTCCCGGCCCGGATCGCCGGCGCACCCCGGGCAGCGCTGGGCAGCTCCGGGACCATCGGGGCGGTGGTCGCCTACGCCGCTTCCGAGGGGACGACGCACGCGACCGCCCGGCAGATCTCCCAGGTGGCCGAGGAGCTGGTGGACACCTCACCGGCCCAGCGGCGCAAGCGGTTCGACGCTCGCCGAGCGGAGGTCGTGTGCGCGGGGGCGGTCATCCTCGAGCAGCTGGTGAAGCACCTGGGGCTGGAGTCGGTCACCGCGGTGCAGCGCGGGCTGCGGGAAGGCATCCTGGTCGACCTCATCCGCCGCAAGGACGCCGGGGAGGATCACAGCCTCCACGAGGCGGCGCTGGTCGTCGGCCGGCGCTTCCATTTCGACGAGGCCCACGCCACCCAGGTGACGCGGCTGGCCCTGCAGCTGTTCGATGATCTCGCCCCGCTGCACAACCTCCCCGCCTCGGCCCGGCCGCTGCTCGAGGTGTCGGGGCTGCTCCACGACGTGGGCAACGCGGTCAGCTACCAGAAGCACCACCGGCACAGCTACTACCTCATCGTCAACGCCGAGATCCCCGGGCTGCGAGAGCGAGAGCGCGAGCTGGTGGCCCGCATCGCCCGCTATCACCGGCGGAGCCCACCGGACCCGAGCCACTCCGGGATGGAGGGGCTGAGCCCCGGAGAGGTGCGGGTGGTGCGCAAGCTCTCCACGCTGCTCCGCGTGGCGGACTCGCTGGACCGGAGCCACCGCCAGAGCATCGTGCGTCTCCAGGGGCGTCTGCTCCCCAACGCGGTGCTGGTGAAGCTCCGGGCCCGGAGCCCGCTGGACCTCGAGCTGTGGGACGCCACGCACGAGGCGGGGCTGTTCCGGCGCGTGTTCGGCCGGAAGCTGCTGATGCAGGTGATGCGGCACCCGCGGGAGCTTCATCGGAGAAGTCTCCGGGCGGCGGCGTATCTGGCCATTGACCCGCGCTTCCGGTAGACACCGGCTCCGACCGGGTGCCCGCCAGGGCTTCCGGCCGGACGGATGGACACTCCCCACGAGGGCGAGGAGCGGCGGACGACGGACCGCATCCCGGTGCGGATCGAGGTCCACTTCCGTGACGCGGCCGCCGCCGCCGAGGCGCTCCGGTCCTACGCCGTCAACTTCTCGGTGGGGGGCATCTGCCTCAAGACCGACCGGAGCTACCCGGTGGGCCACCTGCTGCAGCTGGTGCTCCTGGTGGAGGACGAGCGCTTCGAGCTCGAGGGAGTGGTGGCCTGGGCCCGGTCCCGCGACCAGGCCATCGGCGTGCGCTTTCGCGAGGTGGAGCCCGGGGCGAAGGAGCGGCTCGGCGCGCTGGTCCACCGGCTCGGGCCGAGCACGCTGCCCGGCGCCTGGACGCTCAAGGCGCCCGGGTGACGACGCCCCGCTCGGCGTCCCGGAATCCCATGGCCTCGCAGAAGCGGTAGGTGGCCTCGGTGGGGACGCTGGGCAGCTGCAGCTCCACGCGCTTCACGCTGAGCACCCGGGCGCGCTCCAGCGCCCGCTGGACCAGCGCTCGCCCCACCCCCTGGCGCCGGGCGTTCGGCAGCACCACCAGCTCGTCGATGGTGGCGATGCGCCCGCTCAGCCGGAGCTGGGGGCGGTGCGAGAAGGAGAGCAGGCCCAGCGGACGGTCGCTTCCGTCGGCGGCGACATGAACCTCGATCTCCGGATGGCTCAGTACCCAGTGCACGGTGGCGGTGTCACCGGCGCCGGCGTGGCCGAGCTCGGCGAGGAGCATTCCCAGCTGCTCGCCGTCGCCGCGGCGCGCGAGGCGGACGCGAAAGGCCGGGGCGGTGGCGGGGCCGGAGGGAGAGGGCAGCGGCATGCCGGAGCGCAAACGTGCTGACTCTAGCGCCCCTCGCCGTCAGGCCGGTGTCGGTGCGCCGTGACCCGAATGGCCGGGGCCGCCATCGGACCACCTCGCCGCACCGCTGCTCACCAGCGGCGGGCCCAGGCCAGGCCGAGTCCGCCCGGCACCGTCACCACCACCAGCCGGGATGCCCCGTCGCGGCGGGGGCGGGTGACCTCCTCCACCCACCGGGTGACCTGCGCGTAGGCGCCGGGCGGGCCGGCGACGGTGGGGAGCTCCCGGAGCACGTGCTCGGTGAAGGGGCGAGTGTCGGTCACGGTCCGGACCGGGGCGCGGACCTCGAGCGAGGGGCGCGAGAGGGGACGGCCCCGGGGCGCGGCCTCGGCGGCAGCGGCGACCAGCAGCGGAAACACGACCAGCGCGAGGGTCCGGACGAGGCGCATCGCCCGGCGACGGTGTGCACCGCCGGTCGGCGCGGGAAGTTGACGGCCCCGACCCGTCCGGTGGCTGACGATGGTTCGTGCGATCTCCACTCCCCTCCACCCACCGGACGTGACTAGGACTCGTCGGCGATGCGCCATGGAGTCTCCAGACAGGGGGAGCGGCTACGGCTGGCGGTGTGGGCCCCCAGAGCCGAGCACCTCCGGCTGCGGCTCGGGGAAGCGCTCCAGCCGATGGTGCCAGCCCCGGACGGCTGGTGGACCCTGGACCTGCCGCGGCTGCCCTCCGGCACGCCCTACGCCCTGGTCTTCCCCGACGGGCGCGAGCGGCCGGACCCGGCGGCCAGGGCCCAGGTGGCTGGCGTGCACGGGCCGTCGGCCCTGTTCGACCCCGGTGAGTTTCGCTGGACCGATGGCGGGTGGACCGGCGTGCCGACCGAGGCGCTGGTCTTCTACGAGCTCCACGTGGGGACGTTCACCGAGGCCGGCACGCTGGATGCCGCCGCCGGGCGGCTGCCAGAGCTGGTGGACCTCGGCATCACCTGCGTGGAGCTGATGCCGGTGCAGCCCTTCGGCGGGGCACGCAACTGGGGCTACGACGGGGTGCTGCTGCACGCGGTGCACATGGCCTACGGCGGTCCGGCGGCGCTACAGCGGTTCGTGGACCGAGCACACGCGCTGGGGCTGGGCGTGTGTCTCGACGTGGTCTACAACCACCTCGGTCCGGAGGGGAATTACCTGGGCGAGTTCGGGCCGTACACCACCTCGCGGCACCGCTCTCCCTGGGGCGACGGGATGAACTACGACGGGCCGGACTCGGTGCCGGTCCGGGGGTTCATGGTCCAGGCGGCCCGGTCCTGGGTCGAGGACTTCCACGTGGACGCGCTCAGGCTCGATGCCGTCCACGCGATCGTGGACGAGAGCACGGACCACCTCGTCCAGGAGATCGTGCGCGCGGTGCACGATGCCTCCTCGGGACGGTCGAAGGTCATCGCCGAGAGCGACCTGAACGACCGCAAGGTGGTGGACCCGCCTCCGTCTGGTTGGGGGTGCGACGCCGCCTGGGCCGACGACTTCCACCACGCCATCCACGCCCTGGTCACCGGCGAGCGCGGGGCCTTCTACGCCGACTTCGGAGACCCGCAGCAGCTGGTGACTGCCCTGGAGCAGGGGTTCGTCTACCAGGGCGAGCGCTCGCGCTTTCGCGGACGGCCGCACGGGACGGAGACCCGGGGGCTGCTGCCCCGGCAGTTCGTGACCTGCCTGCAGAACCACGACCAGGTCGGCAACCGGCCCACCGGCGAGCGGCTGGCGAGCCTGGTCCCCGCAGAGGCGCTCGAGCCTCTCGCCACGCTGCTCCTCCTCGGTCCGGGCCTCCCCCTCCTCTTCATGGGCGAGGAGAACGGGGAGACCAGGCCCTTCCTCTACTTCACCAGCCACACCGATCCGGACCTGGCAAAGGCCGTGTCCGAGGGCCGGCGCGCGGAGTTCATCTCCCAGGCGGCGGAGGTTCCGGACCCGCAGGCGGAGAAGACCTTCCTCGACTCGCGACCGTCGAGGGCCGGGAACGCCGGGCTGCGCGAGCACTACCGGAAGATGCTCGCCCTCCGCCGCCAGCACCGGAACCGCATCGCCTCCCAGTGGCCGCGGGTCCGCCGCGAGGGGCGCGCCTACCGGCTGGAACGGACCGGCCTCACCGTCACGGTGAACCTGGGTCCGGCGCCGGCGATGGAGCTGCCGGGATGGGGCTGGGAGGTCTCGCCGAGATGAGCCCGCGCTACGACGAGGCCGTGTTCCGGAACCTGCTGGAGGCCTGGAAGCGGGGGGAGGTCGTCGAGGCGCCGCCGCCCGGCACGCTCGAGCCACTCCGTCCCGGCGACGTGACGCCACTGCCCGCCCGGGGAAGTCCCGAGCACGTCCGGCTCGGCGCGCTCGGCGAGGAGCTGCTCCGGGCGGGGAAGGTGGCGGCGCTGGTGGTGGCGGGGGGCGCCGGGACGCGGTTCGGTGGGGCGGTGAAGGCGCTGATCCCGGTCGTCGAGGACCGGACCTTCCTCGACCTCAAGCTCCTCGACGTGGCGCGGACCTCCGAGCGGGTGGGGCGGCCGGTCCCGGTGGCGCTGATGGTCTCCTTCCTCACCGAGGAGGGGATCGCCGAGCACCTGGCCGCCCACCCTTCGCGCGTGCCGGTGCTGCCGTTCCTCCAGGCGCACCTGCCGCGGCTCACCCCGGAGGGAGCCATCGCCCGCGAGGCTTCCGGCGAGCCGTCGCTCGCGCCCAGCGGCCACGGCGACGTGTTCCGCGCGCTGCGCGCGAGCGGCGTGGGGGAGCGGCTCCGGGAGCTGGGCGTGGAGCACGTCTACTTCTCCAACGTGGACAACCTCGCCGCGACCCTCGACCCCGTGGTGCTCGCGATGCACGCCGAGGGAGGCGCGGCCATGACCGTGGAGGTGACTCCGCGCCGCGCGCCGGAGGGAAAGCTCGACGTGGGAGCGGCGCCGGTCCGCGTCGGAGGGCAGCTCCAGCTGGTCGAGAAGGTGGACCCCGCGGCCCACGCCACCATCTCCACCAACAACATCACCTTCCGCCTGGCACCGCTGCTCGGGGCGCCGATCCCGCTGCCCTACCGGGCGGTGAAGAAGAAGGTCGACGGAGCGGAGGTCATCCAGTTCGAGCAGGTGACCCCCGAGGCATCCGCCCTGCGCCGGCAGGACGGGGCGCCGCTGCTGCCGGTCAGGTTCATCGAGGTGCCGCGCGGCGAGGGAGCCACCACCCGCTTCGAGCCGGTGAAGTCCCCGGGAGACCTCCCGCCCGTGGCGCGGCGCATCCGCGCTCTCCTCGGACTGTAGGGGGAACAGCCGGGGTACCGATGACCCCGCCGGCCGCGATCGTTGCGCGAAACCTCCCGCCATGGCGCGGGGCGCCTTCCCGGCGTACGGACCCATGGACGCCCCCCGTGGCCCGCGCCTAGAGTCCGTCGCCAATCCGGCGTGGACCAGGGCCCTGGACCGACATCAGGGCCTGCCGTCTGTCGGTCCGCCGGTGCTCCCGGGGGAGCAGGAACGGATGCGTTCGACCTTGGTGTGGTGGATTTCAGCGCTGTCCGTGGGCCTGGTAGGTGCAGCGGCCTCGGAAAAGGACGCCTGGACGCTCACCAAGGTCCAGAGCGGTGGATGCCGGCTGGACTCGGACAAGGGCTCGCTGACCGACGGCTACCAGAAGACCAACGCTCAGATCCGGGTCACGCCCACGGAGGTTCGCGTGGTGAGCGATTCGACGTTCGACGACAGCAAGGGCGATCTGTCGATCCAGGTGGACAAGCGGGAGGCGGTGAAGGCCGACGCGCTGGATGGGGCGAAGGTGGTGGTCTTCAAGGGCCCGGCCGCGGCCACGCTCATCGCCCAGTTCAAGGCCGGGCTGAGGGCCAACGTGACCTTGCGGTTCTGGCCAACGTGGCCCGAGACCGGCACCCACGCGATCGAAGTGAGCCTCATCGGCTTCACCAAGGCGTGGGACGAGATGCAGGCGAGCTGTCGCTGAGGGGAGGGACGTCACTCACATGGGGCTGCGACTCAAGTTCAACCTGGTGCTCATCCTGGTCTTCGCTCTCGGGCTCGCCGCCTCCGGGTACGTGTCCAAGCGAATCCTGGAGGCCAACGCGCAGGAGGAGGTGACGCGCAACGCCGAGCTGATGATGGGCGCGGCGCTCGCGGTCCGCGGCTACACCTCCAAGCAGGTGAAACCGCAGCTCGAGCTGCAGCTCATGCGCGCCTTCCTTCCGCAATCCGTGCCGGCGTATGCGGCGACGGAGATGTTCAACACCCTCCGCCAGCAGCACCCGGAGTACACCTACAAGGAAGCGACGCTGAACCCGACCAACCCGCGCGACCGCGCGGTGGAATGGGAGGCGGACATCGTCCAGCAGTTCCGGAACGACGCCAACCGCACGGAGATCCGCGGAACGCGCGACACGCCGACCGGCAGGGCGCTGTACCTGGCCAAGCCGCTGAAGATCACCGACCCGGGGTGCATCCCGTGTCACGACACGCCGGACACCGCGCCGAAGTCCATGGTGGCGCACTACGGGACCGCGAACGGGTTCGGCTGGAAGCTGGGGGAAACGGTCGGAGCGCAGATCATCTCGGTCCCGATGTCCGTGCCGCTGGCGAAGGCCGACCAGGCGTTCCGCACCTTCATGACCTCGCTGGTCGGCGTGTTCCTCCTCGCGTTCATCGTCCTCAACGTCGTCCTCTCACTCCTCGTCATCCGGCCGATCGTCCGCATGTCCCGGGCGGCCGACGAAGTGAGCACCGGAAACTTCGACGTCCCCGAGTTCTCGGTGGGGAGTCGTGACGAGATCGGTGTGCTGGCCACGTCATTCAACCGGCTCAGGAGGAGCCTGGAGAAGGCGATGAAGTTGTTGGAGTAGACTGGCGGCCGTCGCCCGGCTCCGGAGTGGAATGAGCGATCACGGCCACAGGACGTTCGTCGGGACGCTGGTGTTCCTGGATGTCCTCGACCCGCGCCCTGACGCCCTGGACTGCGTGCAGGACGCGGCGGCGCGCGCGGTGGGCCACCTCGAATCCGAGGACGTCGTCTCCGTCTCGCACTCCCGCGGGCTGGTGCTTGTCTTCCCTGGGGACCCGGAGGACGGGCTCTTCGTCGCCCTGGGTCTGCGGGACGCGCTGGACCACGAGGCCGCCAGCCGGACCGACTTCGGGGCGCGGATGTCCATTCACCTCGGCCCGGTCCGGATCGTGGAGGGCGTCGCCCACGGCGAGGGGCCCACGGTCGGCGCCCAGCTGGCGGGGGTCGCGGCGCCCGGCCAGATCCTCGCCAGCCGCTCCTTCTACGAGGTGGTCTCGTCGCTCAGCGCCGAGCACAAGGCACTGCTCCACCCGGTCGGCCGGCGGCGCACCGCCGAAGGCAAGGAGGTCGACGCTTACGAGCTCGGCTCGCACATCGAGCGAGAGGTGGAGGTCACCTGGCCCACCGTCCGCACTCCACCGGCCGGGGTCCCCGCCGCCGGCCCGCCGCCGGTGCTGCAGCCGATCCCGCTGGTGACCCCGGTGGAGGCCCCTCCCGCTGCGCCGCCTCCTCCACCGGCGCCGGCCCCGGTCATCGTCACCGGCGGCTGGGTGGCCGGGGCGCTGGAGGAGCTGGGCGCCGTGCTCGCCCGGAGCATCGGCCCGCTCGCGCACACCCTCGTCCGGCGAGCTGCTCGCGCCACCCAGGATCCGCGGGCCCTGGTGGCGGAGCTCGCGGAGTCGATCGAGAACGGTGACGACCGGCGGAAGTTCGAGGACTTCGCCCGCTCGTGGATTCGCCGCTCCCGCGCGGTGGGCGGCACGCCGGCCACGCCGGGTCCGCCTTACACCCCCGGTGCTCCGTACACTCCCGGAGCGCCGTACACCCCGGGTCCCGCGCATACGCCGGGCGCGCCGCATCCCGGTGCTCC
>JBKPMY010000183.1:0-13795 GCA_046732375.1 Myxococcota bacterium | reverse complement strand
CAGGAGCGGAAGAAGGGCCAGTGCCCGGTGGATCGCGGCGCGCAAGGGGAGGGGAAACCGAGTCAGCAGCCTACAGGATCGCAGCCTCGCCCAGCAGGTAGGACCCCGCCCGCCAGAGTGCGCGCAGGTCGTGGATCTCGGCCGAGAAGCGCGGAACCGCGACCAGCGGCACCGGCGCTGTTCCGTCGCGAAGGAGCCGCATGCTCACCCGGTCCCGCTCGGCCAGCGCGCGCGCCTCGCCGAGCGTGCGGACCAGCTCGCTCCTCAGCGGCTCGGAGAGTCCCTCCAGCTCGGAGTCGGCCGAGGCCGGCGGCTCCTCTTGCACGCGGTTCACCACCACGCCGTCGCGCTGCAGTCCCCGGTCACCGAGGACCGCGTGAAAGCGCAGCGCTTCCTCGCGCCGCTCGGGGGAGGCCCCCGCCACGAGGAGGAACCCCGTCTCCGGCGAGGCGAGCAGCGCACGGACCGCTCGCGCCCGCTCGCGGAACCCCTCGTTCATCCCGCTCACCGCCCCGAGGAACGCCGCGAGCTCCTCCAGCGTGTCTCCGCCGATGATCCGACCGATGGTCTTCGCCGCCACTCCTCCACCCCAGTGCGCCAGACGCAGCGAGATCCGGCTGGCCCGGAGCGCGGGGTCCAGGAGCCACCGGGCGGCCTCGTTGTCCAGGAAGTCGAGGATCCGCGAGGGAGCGTCGAGGAAGTCGAGGGCGTGCGCGGTGGGCGGCGTGTCGAGCACGATGAGCTCCGCGTCCGATCGCTCGCGCAGCTGCCCCAGCCGCTCCAGCGCGATGTACTCCTGCGAGCCGGCGAGCGCGGTGGAGAGCGTCTGGTAGAAGCGGTTGTGGAGGATGCGCTCGCGCTGCCCCGGCGGAGCCTGTCGCTGGATGAGCTCGTCCCAGCTGGCCTTGAGGTCCAGCATCATCGCCTGGAGCGGGGCGGCGAGCCGGATGCCCTCCCGGCCCAGGACCTCCGCCGGCACCGCGGTCGGAGCGTTGCCGAGCCAGGTCAGCCCGAGCGCGTTGGCGAGCCGCCGGGCCGGGTCGATGGTGCAGACCAGCGCGCTCCGCCCCAGCGCGGCGGCCCGCATCGCCACCGCCGCGGCGAGCGTGGTCTTCCCCACGCCGCCCGCGCCGACGCACACCAGCACTCGCCGGCGGCGGAGGACCTCCTCCAGTGACCCCGCGCTCACCGGAGCCCCTCCGCCAGCACGTCGCCCAGGGATTCCAGCTCCGCCCGCCCGAGCCCCGGGCTGACCAGCCGGGGCAGCTGCACCAGCGGCGCGTCGATGCTGCGCAGCCGCTCCAGGGCCTCGCCGGTTCGCCGGGCATCCTCCTCGTACGCCCGGGCCAGGGCGGTCAGCCCGGGGCGACCGGAGAGCGCGGCGAGGTCACCGGGCCCGAACCGCGACTCCACCGACTGGTTCAGCACCAGCGCGCCGATGCGGACCTTCAGCCGGCTGCGTAGCGCCTGGGCCAGCTCGAGCGTCTCGTTGACCGGCAGCTCCTCCGGGAGGCTCACCAGGACCGCCGAGGTGACGGCCGGATCGGTCAGGAGCTCCAGCATCCAGTCGGCCTCGGTGGACATGGGCCCGGACGGCAGGGCGGACACCAGGCTGTGCGGCACCCCGAGCAGGGTGAGCGCGTGGCCGGTGGCGGGAAGATCGAGGACGATGCGGTCGAAGCCGCCCGGTGCATCGGGCCACTGCCGCAGGTGCCACAGCACCTTGCCCAGCATCACCGTCTCGGCCAGCGCGGGGATGAAGCGGAGGAAGTAGCGCACCAGGCGGTTCTCGAAGACCGCGCGGTAGACCCGCTCGGAGGGAATCTTCGACAGCACGTACTCGCGCATCGAGGCGTCCGGCTCGAGGTCCACCATCGAGAGGTTGGGCTCGACCGGCTTCACCTCCGGCCCGACCTCGGGATGCCCCATCGTGCGGCCCAGCCGGCGGTCCGCGTTCACCTCGCAGAGCAGGGTCCGGAGCCCGGCCGAGGCCAGCCGCAGCCCCAGCGCCGCCGCCACGGTGCTCTTGCCCACGCCTCCCTTTCCGGTCACCAGCAGGAGACGCCTGTCGAGCAGACCGGACATGGAGGTCGGGAGGGAGCGCCGGACCGTAGGGAGCAGCTCCGCGGGCTGTCAACGCCTGGCGTGAGCGTGCTTGACACGTCCCTTCCGCGCTGCGAAGTCCCCGCCGGACAGGGGCGCCATGCTGAAGAACAATCCGGTGGTCAAGAAGCTGGTCGAGACGGGGGAGGAGCGGGTCGGAAAGCTCGCCCAGGCCCTCCTCTCCAACGAGAGGTTCGTGGTCGCGATCCAGACGCTCATCCAGCGCACGCTCTCCGCCAAGGGGGTGCTGGACAAGAGCCTGCGCTCGGCGCTGGCGGCGATGAACCTGCCGTCCACCGAGGACGTGGAGTCGCTGCGGCGGAAGCTCGCCGACCTCGACGCCACCCTGAGTCGGATCGAGTCGAAGCTGGAGAAGGTCCCGGAGCAGCCCCGCTGAGCTCTCTGCCGGCGGCACCCGTGCGGAGGATCGCCTTCGTCAACGAGAAGGGTGGCACCGGGAAGACCACCCTGGCCGTTCACGTCGCCGCGTGGATCGCCCGGGCCCGGAAGCTCCGGGTGCTCCTGGTGGACATGGACACCCAGGGGCACGCCGGAAAGACGCTCGGCCTCGATGTCCGGGAGATCCAGCCCAACGTCTTCCATTTCCTGACTGACCCGTCGGTGGACCTGACCCGGGTCCGCCATTCCACCGAGGTGCCGGGTCTCTCGGTGGTGCCGGCCTACAAGCAGATGGCCGGCCTGGCCACGGCGCTGGGCAGCTCCCCGGCCGCGGCGGAGCGGCTCGGCGAGCGGCTGGACGAGTTCGCGTCGGAGCAGGACGCGGTGGTGCTCGATGGTCCGCCGTCGCTCGGACTCAGCGTCACCGCGATGCTCCTGGCAGCGACCGAGGTGGTGATCCCCGTCGCGCTCACCTACCTGGCCCTCGACGGCTGCGCCGAGGTGGCGCGGACCGTGGAACGGATCGCCGGGGAGCACGAC
This sequence comes from Myxococcota bacterium, assembly GCA_046732375.1. Classification (GTDB taxonomy): domain Bacteria; phylum Myxococcota; class Myxococcia; order Myxococcales; family Myxococcaceae; genus RPRB01. Next base: position 10,753 of record JBKPMY010000183.1, on the reverse strand, counting down.
CGGCCGGGGCTCCGGGTCTCCGCGGTGGTCCCGATGATGCACCGCCGCACCGCCCTGGCCGAGGCAGTGCGCGAGCGGCTCGAGGCGTACTTCCCGGGCCGGGTCACCCCGCCGCTGGGCATCAACGTCGCCATCGACGAGGCCCAAAGCCACGGCAAGACGGTGTGGGACTACGCGCCTCGGAGCCGCGGAGCGCAGATGATGAACGCCGTGGCCGAGTCGGTGTGGGCGCTCGGCGCGCCCGCCTAGCCGCCCTCGCGGGGGGTGGACGGCTTCTTTTCCAGCGCGTCCAGGCGGCGCTCCAGCTCCTCGAGCCGCCGGCTGAGCTGCCCCAGGTCCGAGCCGAGGGCCGGCAGGTTGCCGGTCACGCTCTCCACCAGCGCCTTCACCCGGTCATCCGCCCGGCGCTGCCAGTCCTCGATGGTCCGCTGGCCGGCGCGGAGGAGGTCCTCCTTGAACTCGCCGCTGCCCCCTTCCTCCCGGCGCAGCAGCCGGTCGAGGCGGGTCTCGGCCTCCTCGCGGATCGACGCGACCCGCGGAGAGACCTCCTTCTGGATGAAGCCGGAGAGCGCGTCACCCGGGCGGCGGATGATCTCCCGGAGCACGCTCAGCGGCATCTGGTTCTTCTTCTTCTCTTCCTCGAAGATGATCTGCGCCAGCGTGACCGAGGTGAGGTCGTCCTTGGTGCGGTTGTCGACGATCTTCACCTCCGCTCCCTGCTTGATCATCTCGGCGATCTCGTCGAGCGTGACGTACCGGCTCTCGACGGTGTCGTAGAGCTTCCGGTTCGTGTACCGCTTGATGATCTTCGGCTCGCGAGGAGCCTCGTCCTGGGGGGGCTGGAGCTGTTCGGGTTAAGTCATGGATCGTGTGTCGCCGTCGTGAACGGTGGGCCCGCGACTTCTGCCCGACCATGCCGCGCTGCAGCGCCTCCCTGCACGGACCGCCAGGTTCCGGCTGGATAGCAGCACGGTTTGGCTCAGTGCAACAAGGTGCAGGGGGTACACCTACACGGGGGGCGGGCGGGCTTCCCCTGGTATTCTCGCAGGTTCCGACCCCCCGGCCGGCGAACCCCGTGATCATCCCCTGCAGGCAGTGCCACACCCGCTTCAAGGTGCCTGACGGAAAGGTCAAGGCGCGGGGGCTGAAGGTCCGCTGCTCACGATGCGGGCACACGTTCCGCATCTACCCCGACTCGGAATCGAAGCAGGGGGGCGACCCGGCGCCTGCCGCAGCGCGTCCTCGCGGCCCCGACCCGTTCGATGCCTTCGCACCGGAGGGAACGTCGGACATGGAGAAGACCCCCGAGCGGGGCATGGCCGTCTCCGCGCTGCTCGCGAAGCTGGCTCCGACGCCGTCCGAGGATGACTTCGACGTCGACGTCTCGGGGGTGGAACCGGCGAGCATCGAGCCGGCCTGGAACTTCCCTCCCGCGCCGTCGCGCCCTGGGCCCGCCGTGGCCGCCGCGGTGACCCTGCAAGAACCGCCGCCCGAGGCGCTGGCCGGCCCGTCCGCGGGCGCGGCGGCCGCCCGGTCACCGGTGCCGGTCCGCCCGCTCCAACACGCGGATGACCCGGAGCCGTTCCCGGACGACGAGCCAGAGACCTCGCCCCATCTGCCCGTCGAGCCGGCCGAGAGCCGCGCGCCCGCCTCGGTCCGCCCGCTCCCGCCGGTCCCGCCCTCGGGCCTCGCGAACCTCTTCGAGGACCGGCCCGAGGAGGAGCCGCCCCCGCCGCGCCTCGGAGAGAGGGCGGAGCTGGCGGCGGCTCGGACTCCGGCGGATTTGCCCTCGGGCGAGGATCTCGCCTCGCTGGCCGGATTCACCCCGGCGTGGGGCCTTGCCTCTCCGTCGCGCGCGCTGTCGGTCGACGGAATCCTCTCCCGCCATACCCCGAGCCTCGCCCCCGTGGCGGAGCCCGTGGCGCCGCCTCCGGCTCCGCAGTTCGGTGGGGAGGGGACGGTGCTCGACGATCTCCCGTCTCCCGAGCCGGGACCCCTGCCGGCCCACGGCGACATCGAGCTCGATGCAGGCAGCAGCGCCCCGGAGTGGAACGGAATCGGTGGGGCCACTCTGGGCGGCAACCAGATCGATCTCGAGCCGGAGCTCCCGGCGATGGAGCTCGATCGCCGTCCGGCGCCGGAACCGGCTCCCGCCCCGGCCCCGGAACCTCCCTGGGCGCTCGCTCCGCTTCCGGCTACCTCCCCGCCTGCGCTCGCGCCCCCTCCTCCGGCGGATCTCGACTGGATGCCGCCGAATGCATCCGCGCCGCCGGCGCCGACGCCAGCGCCCGCGGCTGCTCTCGGCTGGGACGACCCGTTCTCGGAGCCGCCTCCACCGCCGCGTCCGCCACCGCCGCCGGTCGCGGAGGCGCCCGCCCCGGCGCGACGAGCGGAGGCCCCGAACGCGGTGCTGCTGGACGAGGCGCCACTCCTCGGCCCGAGAGCTCCGGTCGACTTGTTCGAGATGCCGGGGTCTTCGGGCGAACGCGCGCCCGGCCAGCCCGGGGCGCTGCTTCCCGACATCCCCGAGACCGTGGAGCCGCCGCCCGCTCCCGTCCTCTCCACGGTCTCCGGGCCGATGCCGAGCCTCTCCAAGCCGCCCGGTCGCATCCGGCTCGGCCTTCAAGAGAGGGAGCTCCCGGGAACTGCCCGCCAGGTGAGCGCGGTCATCCTCAACGTGGGCCTCGCCGGCCTCCTGCTCCTGGTGGTGGCCGGTCTGGTCTCGAGCTGGGCCACCGCCGGCCGCGTCGACGGGTCGGCGTTCTCCCCGCGCCGGCTGCTCCAGACCCTGCGGGCCGGGGTCGGTGTCACGCCGGTGGAGGTGACGCCCGGCACCTACGAGACCCGGTCGGGGCGTTCGCTGATGTACGTGCGCGGGCGGGTCCAGAATCGAGGAGCTCCGTCGGCACGGGTCCGGGTGCGCGCCGAGGTCTGGGACGGCGCGCAGGCAGTGAAGAGCGGCGAAACGCTCGCCGGGTCCATCGCCACGCCCGAGGAGCTATGGCGCGCCGTGAACTCGGCAGACGTCGAGGCGCTGCGGGCCCGGCTGGTCGGCGCCGCGAAGCCGGTGGCGGACGGACAGGTGGCGGACTTTCTCGTGCTGCTCGACGACGCTCCGGGTGACCTCTCGGGCCTGCGATTGAAGGTCACCGCCACCGTCGAGCGGTGAGCCTCCCCCTGGTGCGGGGGGCTGAGGCCGCGCCCCGGCTCAGGAGCTTCCGGGGTCTCCGTCCACGTCGCGATCGCGCGGGGAGCGGAGCGTCCGCTCGGGCTTCACGTCGACGAAGCCCTTCCCCTGCGACGCCTTCTTGAAGGAGTAGACGAACTTCCCCAGCGCGTTGCCGAGCGAGGACATCCGGGAGGCAGAGAACACCACCAGCAGCACGAAGCCGATGACCAGCAGCTCTCCGAATCCCAGGTGAGGCATGGCGCCGCAGGAACATCCCCGCTTCAGACGGCGGGCGCAAGCGGCATCATCCAGGTGGTTTCGGCGCCAACGCCGAGACCACCTGGGTCGAACGGATGATCGCGCCGAAATCGCGGCCGAGGCCCAGGAGCGACGACGGAGCGTGGCCGTCGTCACGTGACGGAGGAGCGACGCCGGGATCGGCCGCGAGGGCAAGCGAGGGCCGGATCGATCCAGGTGGTTTCGGCGTTAGTGTGACGCCGTGCGCATCCTCGGTCACCGGGGCGCGAGCAGTGACGCCCCGGAGAACACCCTCGCTGCGTTCCGGCTCGCGCTCGAGCAGCGAGCGGACGGGGTGGAGCTCGATGCGCGGCTCTGCGCCTCGGGCGAGGTGGTCGTCTTCCACGACGAACGCCTCGAGCGACTGACCGGCAGGAGCGGCCGGGTGGCGGACACGCCCTGGACCGAGCTCGCCCGCCTGGAGGTGCGCGCGGGACCGGCGGGCACGTCGCCGGGGCGCATCCCGCTCCTCACCGAGGTGCTGGAGGCGCTCCCAAGGAGCGCCTTCATCAACGTCGAGCTCAAGAGCGAGGACTGGCCCGGCACCCGGGTGGCCGACGCTGCAGGGGCGCTGCTCGAGGCGGGGAAGCACGAGGCGCACGTGGTCGTCTCCTCGTTCGACCCGCGATGCCTGCTCCGGCTGGCGCTCGCCCACCCCCGGCTCCGGCGCGGGCTCCTGCTCGATCCGGACAAGCCGCAGCTCGTCCAGCGCCATCTCACCTTGCCACTCCTGGGCCGGGACGCGGTGCACCCCGAGGCCAGACAGCTCACCGAGGCGGACGTCCAGCGGTGGCACGCCGGTGGACGCGAGGTGGCGGTCTGGACGGTGGACGACCCCGAGATGGCACGCAGGCTCGCCGCCTGGGGCGTGGACGCCTGCATCACCAATCGCCCGGGAGCGCTCCGGGCGGCCCTGGAACGCTGACCGCCGGCGGCGTGTCAGCGCTGAACGGTGGGCTCTCCCTGGGTGCGGGCCAGCGCCTGGGCCACCGCGGCTGGACGGCGGCGGATGATGAGCACCTTGCGCGAGGCGAAGTCCTGCGTCTGCCGCGCCACGACCATCACCGTGTTCGCGCCCTCCTTCAGCGGGAAGTCGGTGCTGAACTTGAGCTTGGTGGGCTCGTTCTTCGGGCTGTCCGAGGTGCGGAAGAAGACCTTCTGGTCGTTGACCAGGACGTACATGTCCAGCAGGCCCTTGGGCTCGGACACGGTCCCGGAGAGGGTGTAGCGGTCCGAGGGGGCCACCACGCCGCCCTGGCTCTGATCCACCTGGAGAACGATCTGCGGCGGCTCGCGGTAAGGCGTCGCGGCGAGCTCGGGCGCGGCGGCCTTGGCGCTGCGGGCCTCGTGCGCGTCGGAAGCCCGGAGGAATCCGAAGCGGCCCTTCTCGGTCTCCACCTTGGTCAGACCGTTCACCCGGGCGAGCACCGGCAGCACTCCGGGCTTCTTCACCCGGGCCATCACCGGCGCGCGCTCGTCGGGCCCGGCGAGCACCGGCGCGCCGCTCTCCACGCGGACAATTCCCTTTCGCGCCTCGACCGTGAACGGCCGATCGGAGAGAGGAAGATTCAGGCGCTCGGTGGCGAACTCCTCCAGCGGCTCGTCGATGATGGCCAGCTTCAGGGGGAAGCTGTCGCCCACGTAGCCCTTCTTCACCTCGAGCTGGAAGCGCGCGGTCTTGGTCTCGCCGGGGCCGATCTCCCCGAGGTGGAACCGTCCCTTCTCGATGAAGACGTTCTGGTCCGCGGCGTTCTTGATCGAGCCCACCGCGTCGAGTGCCTTGCCCGTTCCCTGGTTGGTCACGTCCACCAGGAGCGTGACTGCCTCCCCCCGCTGGGCGACCCCGTCGCCATTGCACTGGGCGCAGTCATCGATCACCTGCCAGTCCAGCGCGAATGCGGGCCGGGCCATTTCGCCGAAGTTCACCTCCGCGACCAGCTGCTGGGGAAGCGCACCCTGGTCGTCGAAGAACTTCACCGTCATGTCGTCGCGACGGCTGTACATGTCCTTCGGTACCTTCACCGGCGCCTTCCAGGTGCGCTTCTCGCCCGGCTTCAGGGTGCCGAAGAGGAACTCCCGGCGGTCGAGCAGCGGATCCTCGCTCTCGGTCCAGCCGCGGATCCGCGACAGCGGCTCGCTGCCCCGGTTCTCCACCGTGACCTCGAGGTCGAAGCTGTCACCCGGTGCCAGCCGCTTGTCCGGGCCGGGCCGGAGCGTGGCCACCAGCTGAGGAGTCTTGGGAGTCGGGCCCGGGGTCCAGTCGATGCCGAGGGCGGCGATCGCGCCGTTGATCCGCTCCTGCTCCTGCTGGTTCCGCTCGCCGAGATAGCTCTTGCCCGTCTGAAGCATCCGGTCCCGCTGGACGTACGGCTCCTTGAGGACGAAGTCGCGGGCGAAGAGGACCTCGAAGTCCTCCTTGACCTCGTCCTGCGCCTCGGCGTCGAGCTGGTCGTAGAGATCCTCGTCCAGCTTGTTGGGGTCGGTGTCGAGGAGCGGATGCGGCGCGTCCTTGCCCTTGCCGGCGGGCTTCGGAAGCTTGTCCGCGGGCTTCTCGTTCTTGGACAGCTTCGGGTCCTTCCCTTCCTCCACCTTCTGCTGGCGGGCCGCGGCGTCCTTCTGCTTCGCGTCCTCCTTCAGGTACTTGATGCTGACGAAGGGCTTCTCCTTGCCCAGGACCTCTTCCCGCTTCGTCGCCGCGGGATTGCTGGCCGAGTTGCCGAAGTGGTGCTCGAGGTCCGCCTCGCCCAGGGTCTTGCGGGGGGCGAAGACGTTGACCCGGTCGGCGGTGACGCGAGTGGGGACCAGCTCGATGTCCGGCTCGACGCCGACCTCCTGGATGCTCACGTCTCCCGGGGTGAGGTACTTGGCGATGGTGAGCTTGAGCGCGCTTTCGTCATTGGGGTTCCCCGACGGCGAGCCGAACTCGTAGAGCACCTGGACCGAGCCCTTGCCGAAGGTCTGCTGGCCGATGATCACCGCCCGGTTCAGGTTCTTCAGGGCACCGGCGACGATCTCCGAGGCCGAGGCGCTCCCCGGGTTCACCAGCACCGCCAGGGGATACTTGTTGTCCCCGTCGTCCGAGTGGGCGCGCTTCTCCTCGCGCTGTCGCTCGCTGAGCGAGACAGTGGTGACGATGGTGCCCTGGCTGAGGAACAGGTCCGAGACCTGGATCGCCTGCTCCAGGAGGCCGCCCGGGTTGCCGCGGAGGTCGAGGACCAGACCCTTCAGCCCGCCGCTCGCCTCGGCGTCGCCCTGGAGCTTGCCCAGGGCGGCCTGCATGTCGCGGGTGGTGTTGCCCTGAAAGTTCTTGAGGCGGATGTAGCCCACGTTTCCCGCGAGCAGCTTGGACTGCACCGACTCGATGGAGATGGTGGCTCGCGCGAGGGTGAGCACCATCGGCTTGTCGAGGCTCTTGCGCTCGACGGTGATGGTGACGCGGCTGTCCACGGGGCCCCGAAGCTTGGAGACGGCCTCGTTGAGGTCCATGTTGACCGTGGACTCCTCACCGATCTTCTTGATCTGGTCGTCCTTCTTGATGCCCGCACGCGAGGCAGGGGTCTTGGGGAGCACCCGCACCACGGTGAGGTTGCTCTCCTTCATCTGGATCACGAAACCGAGGCCGCCGAACTCACCCTTGGTCGTGAGCCGCATCTCCCGGTAGTACTCGGGCTTGAGCAGCACCGAGTGCGGGTCGAGCGTGGAGAGCATCCCGTTCACCGCGGCGTACTCCACGTCCCGCGTGTCCTCGCTGGGGCGCAGGTTGGTCCCGATGAACTCGAAGACGTCCTTCATCTGGAAGGACATCTTCCACAGCGAATCGACGTGGCTGATGTCGAAGTCCCGCGTCTTGCCATTCACGTTCAGGTGGAGCTTCTGGCGGTCCTTGTCCGCGTCCACCATCACGTCGGGGACGGTGCGCTCCACCTGCTCGAGCGCGGCGACCATCATCTCCCGCGGGTTGATCCGCTTCGGGTCGACGTACGCGTCCTTCACGTAGATGACGACCTTGTTGAAGATCTTGAGCGCGGACAGGTCGTGCGGCGGGCGATCCGCGTTGCGGGTGATCTCGGAGGAGCCTTCGCCGCGGGCGGCGGGACCGGCCACCGCTTCCCCCACCGTGAAGGGGAGAGGAGCGTGGTCGCGGGCGAGGAGAGCCCAGGCCCCGAGGAGAGCGAGGACCAGGAACGAACGGCGCATCAAGCGGGGCATGGGGGGGATTCGACTCTAACCACCGGGTATGGGGCCTTCAAGACAGGGCTCCTGCCGAAACCAGCGAACGGTGCAGGAGAGTCCCGGCCACGACGGCCAGCGGAAGGAGGAATAGGTTGAGGAGAGGCACCCACAGCAGGAAAGTCACCGTCAGCCCGAACCCGAGCGCGAGCGCGGTGCGGCTCGCAAGCACCCGCCGCACCTCGGCAAAGGACCCGCCGCGCCGGCTCAGTGGTGGGTCCAGGTACTCGGCGCAAGCGAACAGCGCGGTCCATATCAACCCGGCCCCTGCCCAGAGCGGCGCGCCGGCCGGAACGAGAAGCTGAAGCACGAGCAGCACCCCCTGGCCGACGAGGAGGAGGGTGACCCGGATGGCGGTGCGAGCGATGGCCGAGACTGCCTGACGGGTGGCGCCGGCGATGCCAGACGGGGGAGCGGGCGGTGCGCCCACCGCCGACTCGGTGGCCTCGACGAGCGTGTCCTCGAGCGGCGCAAGCGCGAGCAGTGGAAGCGTCGCCGCGCCGAGGAGCCACGCCAGCGCGCCGCTGACGACGAGCGTGAGCGTCCAGAGCCAGCCCACCGGTCCCTCCGGATGCGGCCACAGCCGCTCGAGGGCCCCGGGGAGGAAGGTCCACAGCGCCCAACCCCAGGCCACGAAGATCAGGAGGGTGAGGGCGCCGCAGAGCAGCGTGAGCCGCCGCAGCCGGGGGACGCGCAACACCAGCGCGGCTGCCCGGAACGGGAAGCTCGCCCCCCGGAGTGGGTCGAGTGGACCACTGTGCTGCGGCAGCTCTGGCGTATCTTCCATGCGAGGGGGCGGGCGCGGCCCGCTACCGTTGTTATAGACGGCGGTCAGCATGTCGCTCGACCGCGCGCCGACCCAGGACGAGGCCGTCACCTCCGTGTCCGCGCTGGTCGACGACTTCCGGACGGCGGAGAGGCCGCGGGCCGACCACCGGGTCGGGCTGGAGCACGAGAAGTTCCTCTACCCCCTGGAAGATCCGGCCACTCCGGTCCCATACGGGGGCCCCCGGGGGATCGGCGCGCTGCTGGGCCTCCTGGAATCTCGCGGGTACACACCCTTCCGGGACGCTCCGGACGCCCCTCCGATTGCGCTGACCCAGGGGGAGCACACGCTTTCCCTGGAACCCGGCGGGCAGTTCGAGCTCTCGGGGACCCCGGCGAGGACGGCACGGGCGGTGAATGCAGAGAACGTTGCGCACGCACGGATGCTCACCGACGCCGCGCGCGAGCTGGGCCTTCAGCCGGTCACGCTCGGGTACCGGCCCTGGGGGACTCCGGCCGACATCCCCTGGGTGCCGAAGAGGCGCTACCAGGTCATGCGGCAGACCCTCCCGGTGCGGGGAAAGCTGGCCCTGAACATGATGCTGATGACCTGCACCGGCCAGGTCTCGCTGGACTGGTCCTCGGAGGCGGACTGCGCGCGCAAGGTGACCGCGACCGCGCGGCTGACCCCGCTGCTGGTGGCGCTGTTCGCCAACAGTCCGCTGGTCCAGGGCAAGCCGAGCGGCTGGATGAGCTACCGGAGCCACGTGTGGAGCGACGTGGACCCCACCCGCTGCGGGTACTTCCCGCGGATGCTCGACGGGACGTTCGACTACCGCGCCTACGTCGACTGGGCGCTGCGGGCGCCGCTCCTCTTCCTGCGCCGGAACGGCGACTACGTGACGCCGCAAATGACCTTCGGCAAGCTGCTGGAGAACGGCTTCGAGGGGGAGCCGGCGCGGCGCTCCGACTGGACCGACCATCTCTCCACGCTGTTCCCCGAGGTCCGGATCAAGCGGGTGATGGAGGTGCGGGGCGCGGACTCCGTGTCGCTGGAGCAGACCGCGGGTCTGGTGGCGCTGTGGCGGGGGCTCCTCTACGACGATGCATCGCTGGACGCGGCGCTGGGGCTCGTGCCGCGGCTGTCGTTCGCCGAGCACCTGGCCTACCACGAGGAGGCGCAGCGCAACGGGCTGAAGGGGAAGCTCCGCCGGACGTCTCTCGGGTCGATGGCGCTGGAGATGGTGCGCCTGGCGCGGGTGGGGCTGATGCACCTGGACCCGGACGACATCCCACTCCTCGACCCGCTCGAGGCACGAGCACGTTCGGGGCGGTCCCCGGCCGAGGACGTGCTCGAGGCGGCGAAGGATGAGACCTCGCCGGCACGGCTGCTCGCGCGGTTCGCGCTGCTTCGCGGCTGAGCGCAGATCTCTCAGGGTGTCGATTGAACGGCGGCGTCGAGGGACCGATTCCCGGACCTCGAATGTGCCTCCCGGCCCCTGCTGATCGTCAGCCGGCCACCTGCCGGCGACGGAGCACGAGCCCGCGGACGACGAGCACCAGTCCCAGCGCGAGGGTCGGAAGCATCAGCAGCACCAGCAGTCGGAGGACCCCGCACGCTCCGATGAAGCTCCAGGCGACGAGCGGCCGGCAGGGCGGGTCGTACCAGAGCAGCTGGACCACGAGCGCCGTGATGCTGAGCACTCCGGTGACCGCGAGCGCAGCTCCCGCGATCACGAGCTTCGTCCCCGCGCCCGGAAAAGGGGCGAGCGCGTGACGGTCGGTCGTCGGGAGATCGGGGTGATCTGTCGACGGCGCACCCGCAATGGAACGACGGCGCGCCATGCGATGGGCACTGCGCCGAGGAGGGTGCCGCCCATGGCCGCGAGGACGCACGAGGCGAGCACACCGCATCCTCGCCGGTGGATCCAGTGTGCCAGCTGGCGGATCGGCACCTCCGGTGCTGCGAGCATCGTCAGCTGAACGTCGTCGACCGCCGACCGGGCTCACGCCGACCAGGGGGCCGACATCGGCACTTACCGTCGTCCGAAGAGTCGCTTGAGCCCGCCGAGCACGCCCGTCTCCGGCCTGGGAGGCAGAGCCGGGGTCTCGGGCTCGGAGGGTGTGCGCTGCAGCGCCGGCGTCTCCGCCTCGGTCGCCGAGGCGGGCAGCTGCAGCTGCAGCGGCTGACGCTTCCCGCTCGGATTCGTCGCCGCCGCCCGGAGCACGCCATCGGTGTCCAGCGACAGGTGAAGCAGCCAGTCGCCGGCGCGATCGGCCGGCGCCCGCAGC
>JBKPMY010000182.1:0-7270 GCA_046732375.1 Myxococcota bacterium | reverse complement strand
TTCGTGCCCTCACCGACGGCGGTGGGAGTGTCCTTCATGATTCCCTTCGCCAACTCGCTGGCCTTCTTCATCGGCGCATTCGTCGCCGAGCTGGTCCGGCGCCGGCGACCCCCCGAGCTGGACGCCACCGTCACTCCGGTGGCGAGCGGGTTCATCGCCGGGGAGAGCCTCATGGGCGTGCTCATCGCGATGGCCATCGCCCTGCTGGGGAGCTGAGGGAAGGCATCCCACACCGGCGGCGCTGAGGGGTTCTCGGTGGGTGGAACCCCGGGCGCGACACTCCCGGGCCCTGGCGTCACCGGCGGTGCAACACGCTTCCCGTCAAGTGCTTGGATTTCCTCGATTCGAGGCTGGCAGCCGGCATGCACTGGGGAGAGGGCGACTCGCCTCTCCAAAGGAGCTCGCCATGAACACCGTCTCTCTCTTCTCTGCCAGTCGTCAGAACCGCTCGCTGGGCCTCTTCCTCGCCGGGATCATCTTCGCCATCGTCGGCGTCGGCGGCTCGGGCGCGATCGTCCGCAACTTCGTCACCGCCAACGGCCACGCCAGCGCGCCGGTCACCGTCACCCAGAACATCGGCTGAACAGGATTCAGAACTGGCAGCCGAGGTAGTCCCGCTCGTTGACCCCGAGCACCTCTTCCTCCCACGGCGCGAAGTTGCTGCACCAGCCGTGGTGGTCGTCGGAGCCCCGTCCCAGCTGAACGTGACGGAGCTCGTGAGGAAAGGTCTCCAGGGCACCCTCGGCGACGTCGACGACCCGTGAGTAGTGGTACGTGATTCCGGTGTGTCCCGCCGCATCCACCGCGGCGCCTGCGCGCACCCGGACCGTCCACTCCTCCTCGTGCAGCGCGACCGGACCCCACCACTCTACGAAGGTGTCGCGATAGTCCGTGAGGATGGAGGCGTACGCCTGGCAGACGCTCGCCGGCGAGCCGCCGACTGTGACGCCCTTCTCGAGGAGCAGGGGAATGGTCCCCAGGTTGCACTGCCCTGCGGTGTCGATCTCCGGGGCGGCGATGCCGCATCCCGCGCACGCGGCGATAAGCAGCGTACAGAGCCGACGGACCGATGAGGAGGTCACCTTGTCGACACTCTAGCGAAGGCTCGACTGCCCTCCAGCTGTCCCGCAGGACGGGGCCTGATCACCCCCCGGGGCGTCAGGTGCGTTGCGAACGCACCGGATCGGCTTGCCGCGCAAGGTCAAGACGGATACGCCCGACGGACCCTCATGACGCGTATCCCTCTCCTCTCCCTGGGTGTTGTGCTCGCCGCTGGCCTCGCCGTGGCCGGGGTGCCCAAGGAAAAGCTCCGCATGATCGAGGTGTCCGACCTCGAATCCATGCAGAAGGACTCGAAGTCACCTCCGACCCTGCTCGACGCCAATGACGCAGAGTTCCGGCAGAAGAACGGGGTCATTCCCGGAGCGAAGCTGCTGAGCTCCTTCGACCGCTACGACCTCGCCAAGGAGCTGCCGGCGGACAAGAACGCCCCGCTGGTCTTCTACTGCGCGGACCGGCTTTGAACGGCCTCGCACACGGCCGCCGGTCGGGCGGTCGAGGCGGGATACTCGCGGGTCGCGGTCCTGGCCCCTGGCCTGAAGGGGTGGAAGGACGCCGGAAAGCCCACCGCGCGCCCGTAGCCGGCCCGGGAGCAGGATAGGCTGGCCGCCATGGGCCGCCCCACGCGGGCTCCCGGGGAGGGTGTGCCGATGCGGATCCGGAGCATGGAGTGGTCCGTCTCCCTCGCAGCTGTCCTCGCCGGTGGGATGTGCCTGGCCGGGGGGGCGACGAAGCCCGACGCCAAGGCGGGGAAGGCCGTCTACGACCGCGACTGCGCGAGCTGCCACGGCGCCACGGGCAAGGGCGACGGGGACGACGCGGCGTACTTCACCACCAAACCTCCGGACTTCACCGACCCCAAGGTCCTCCCCAAGCGCACGGACGATTTCCTGTCCACGGTCATCACCGAGGGCGGTCCGGCGAAGGCGCTGTCGAAGGACATGCCGGCGACGAAGCTGTCGCCGCCCGAGGTGAAGTCGGTGGTGGCCTACCTCCGACAGCTGTCCGCGCCGGCGAAGGGCGGGAAGTAGGCCCGTCCCCGGGCCCGGTGCTCCTCAGCGGAACGCATTGGCGGCGGCGGTCATCAGCTCCTCTGCCCGCTCGGGAGGAACGTTCTCCAGGAGGAGGGCCACACTGCCGCTCCTCCGCGCGAGGGACCGCGGTCCCGCCGCGCCGCCCCAGGCCTTGACCAGCCGCTCCGCCTGCTCCGGAGAGGAGAACGCGACTGCCCAGGCCGTACAGAGCTGGCCTCGCAGCCGGACGGTCTCCAGCCGGTCCCCGCGCCAGCCGCGTCCGAGGTTTCCACCCCCGTGGAGCTCGCCGAAGAGGTCGAGGTTCGCGGCGCCGAGCGTCGTGGCATGGACCGTTGCGCTGCCGGGGAGCTGGGCGGCGAGATCGAGGCGCGCCTCCCTGGGTCGCTGGTCGGCGCGGTAGAGCGCCGGGTCGAGCACCTGCGCCGTGGAGCGGGGGAGCCGCCGCAGCAGGGACGTCGCCGCCGGGTCGTCGGGGGTACGGATTGCCGCGACCAGGCTCGCACCGGAGGCGTAGGGGAAGGAGAGCTGGAGTCCCAACCACGGAACGGAGGCCTGGCTGCCGGCCATCGCCGCCCCCACCGCCGCGCTGTCGTTGAGGAGGCTGCCGAGGTCGAGGCCCTCCTCTCCGCTCGTCCCGTCACCGGCCAGCACCAGCGCCGCCACCTGCTGAGCCTGACCTTCGATGGCCGCCGACAACGCGAGCTGCGCGTCTTCGGAGGCTCGCACCTTCTGCGACGCTGCGTCGAGCCGGATCGCCTCGTCCTGGACGGCGTGGGCCAGCTCGTGGGCGACGATGAGCCCCTGGGCGGGGAGGGGCTGATCCGACAGGAGGTAGAGCCGGCGCCGGTGCGGATCGTAGAAGCCAGAGACGTTGTCAGCGTAGAGCGCCTGGGCCTCGCGACGGAGGTCGGTTCCGGGCGGAACCAGCTTCACCGCGGCCAGGCTGTCGGACAGGCGCTCGAGCAGATCTCCCGGATAGTCGCGTCGGAGGACCTCGAGCAGCGCCGCCCGTGCCTCGTCGCGGGAAACGACCTTCACGTCGATCCGGGAGGGAATGGGCAGGCGCATCACCTTGCCCACCCGGGGGAGCATCTCCGTGACCAGCGCCCGCAGTTCCTCGGGTGAGGCGGAGCCGCCTCCCTGCAGCTGCGCCATCCGTTCCACGTCGCGAAGCAGCGCGTCGTCGTCTCCGGCGGGAGCAGGTCTCGCGACAAGCAGCGCGACGAGGACGAGAGCGGCCTGAGACGTTCGCATCAGCGGATCGGAAAGCCGGAGGCGGTGGATCGCCCGGTAACCATTCCGGCATCCGGCGGGCGCCAGGGCCCCGGGCCGAGAGAGTTTACCCGGAGCCTGAGTCGACGCGACCTTCTGCCGGGGACTGAACGCACCAAGCGCAGGAAACGAGCGTGGTGGCTGTTCCGGTGTCAAGCTTCGATATTCACGCCCGGATGACCTCTTCCCCGTCGGACACCGCGACCCTTCCCCATCCGGAGCCCACGGATGCGGACGGCCCTCGCTCCGTCGAGGAGCGCTTCCGGGCACTGGTCTCCAGCGTCAAGGACTACGCGATCTTCATGCTCGATCCCTCCGGGAACATCGAGACCTGGAACGCGGGAGCCGAGCGGACGAAGGGCTACACCGCCGACGAGATCATCGGCCAGCACATGTCGCGGTTCTACACGCCGGAGGACCTCGCTCGGGGGCTCCCAGGAAAACTGCTCGCGCAGGCCGTCCACGACGGGCGGGTGGAGAGCGAAGGCTGGCGGGTTCGCAAGGACGGGACGCGCTTCTGGGCCGACGTGGTGATCACCGCGCTCCTCGACGACCGTGGCCGGTTGATGGGATTCGCCAAGGTGACGCGCGACCTCACCGAGCGGCTCCGGGCGCAGGAGGAGCAGCTCCGGCTCGCGCACGCCGAGGAGGCGCTTCGCCTCCGTGACGAGTTCCTCTCCATCGCCGCCCACGAGCTGCGGACGCCGCTCAGCGCGGTGCAGCTGCAGCTCCAGGCCCTCCTCGAACGCCCCGAGAGGATGGAACCCCGCGTGCGGGCGAAGATCGAGCGGGCCTGCCGGAGCGGAGAGCGGCTGGTCGCGCTGGTGGACGCGCTCATGGACGTGTCGCGGATCACCAGCGGGAGCTTCACCCTCAACCCCACCCAGTTCGATCTCACGGTGGCGGTCCAGGACGTGGTCGAGCGCTTTCGCGAGCACGCGCTCCGCGCCGGGTCGGTGGTCACCGTTCGCTCCGAGGGAGTGCTCGAGGGTCGCTGGGACCGGCTGCGCATCGAGCAGGTGGTCACCAACCTCCTGAGCAATGCCCTGAAGTACGCCGCCGGGACTCCGGTGGACATCGCCCTGAGCGGGAACGAGCAGGAGGTGACGCTCACCGTGTCCGACGAAGGACCGGGCATTCCCGAATCGGAATGGGACCGGATCTTCCTTCGGTTCGAGAGGGCGGCCTCGATGCGAAACTTCGGCGGGCTGGGGCTGGGTCTCTACGTCGCCCGGCAGATCGTCGAGGGGCACGGTGGGGACATCCGCCTCACCCGGCCGAGACCGAAGGGCGCCCACTTCGTCATCCGGTTTCCGCGGTCTCCCACCTTCGGGGCCGTTCGATGAGTCACACCGTGCTGGTGGTCGAGGACGACCTCGACGTCCGCCAAGCGCTGGTCGACATCCTCGAGGATCACGGGTTCCAGACCGTGGGAGCGCGTGACGGGGCCGAGGCGCTGGCCTTCCTCCTCGGTGCCGCCGAGCTGCCCTGTGTCATCCTCCTCGATCTCATGATGCCGGTCATGGACGGAGCGAGCTTCCGGTACGCGCAGCGGCGCGAGCCCCGGCTGGCCTCGATTCCGGTGGTGGTGCTCTCGGCGTACCGGGACGTGGACCGTCACGCCCACGGGCTGGACGCGGTCTCGGTCCTGCGCAAGCCGCCCACCGTCCGGGAGCTGGTGAACGTGCTGCGGACTCACTGCTGATGGCGGAAACCGAGCGGGTTTGAGCGGCCCTCGCTGGCCCTCGGCGCGATCTTCCGCTCAACCCACTCGGTCTCCGCCAGGAGGCGCGCTTCCGGCCGGGGACCCGCCCAGCAGGAAGTCACGGGCGCGCCGGAGCGCCTCACGCCGATCGAGGACCACGCGCCGGAGGTCGGGCGAGAGGCCGTCCAGCTTGTCCGGGTCGTGCGCCGCGAGCTGGGCGGCGAACGCGGCCTCGATCACCGCCGGGGGAGCTTCAGGGCTGACCCCGAGAAGCCGCGCCGCCTTGTGCCGCTCGCCCGCGAGCGCGACTGCCGGATCGCCCGCTGCCTCACGCAGTCGTGCCTCCTCGCCGCGGTCGATCCGCGCTCGCCGGCGCCAGGGGAACAGCGCGGCTCCGGCAGCCAGAAGGGAGAGGATGGCGAGACCGCGCAGCCTGGTCCGCCGGTGCTGCTCGTCCAGCAGGATCCCCAGCGAGATCTCGGCCTCGAGCGCCGCGTTGCGCCGTGTCCCGGGCGGCGCACCCATCACTGCGCGGTAGCCCGCCGCGAGCGTGTCGAGCTGGGTGTCGCTGTAGGCGGCGAAGGAGGAGGTCCGGCTCTGCTCTCTGAGCCAGAAGCTCCCCCCGGCTGCCAGCACCGCGAAGGCCACCAGAACGAGTCGGCCCATGGCGATCCTCAGTCTAGGCCAGCAGCTCCGAATCGTCTGTCCTCGTGTCGGGCCGAGGCCCTACAGTCGCGGGTTCTGGCAGCTCCGGGAGGGGAGCCAGCTCGATGAATCTCGCGTCGGTGAAGTGCATCGTCTCCGGGGGAGCCCAGGGGCTGGGTCGCCATTTCGCGCTCCGGCTCTGCCAGGCCGGCGCGCAGGTCGCCATCGGTGACGTGAATCCCCAGGGCCTGGCGGACACGCTGGAGCTGGCGCGGGGGAGCACTGGCAAGGCCCACGCCCGCACGCTCGACGTCTCCCAGGAGTCGGAGGTGCGTGCCTTCGTCGAGTGGGCGCATGGCACGATGGGCGGGCTAAACGTGGTGCTGAACAACGCCGGAATCCTCCGGGATGGGCTCCTGGTGAAGAAGGACCGGCACACGGGCGAGGTGACCGTGCTTCCCAAGGAGCAGTGGGACGCGGTGCTGGCGGTGAACCTCACCGGGGCCACCTTGCTGGTCCGCGAGGCGGTGCGGAAGATGGTCGAGAGCGGCACCCGCCCCGGAGTGGTGGTGAGCATGTCGAGCATCGCCCGGCACGGGAACCGCGGGCAGTCCAACTACGTCGCGGCCAAGGCGGCGCTGGCGGCGAACACCTTCACCTGGTCGCGGGAGTTCGCCCCCTTCGGGATCCGGGCCACCGCGGTGGCGCCAGGGATGATCGACACCCCGATGACCCGGTCGATGAATGCCCGGGCGCGCGAGGCCCTGGTCTCGGCCATCCCTGCGGGGCGCATGGGCGAACCGGAGGACATCTGGCTGGCGATCCGGTTCTGCATCGAGTGCGAGTACTTCAACGGCCGCACGGTGGACGTGGACGGCGGGCTCACGATGTAGTGGGGGGATGGAAATCCAGACCTCCGGCCAGGTGGCCGTCTTGCCGATGCGGGCTGGCAAGGCCAATGCGATCGGCTCGGCGTTCCTGGACCGGCTCTCGGCCCAGCTGGATGCCGTCACCGCCTCGGGCGCCACCGCCCTGGTGCTGACCGGGGAGGGCACCGCGTTCTCCGCGGGCCTCGACCTGCCGGAGCTGACCACGCTCGACCGTCCCGGGCTGGAGCGCTTCATCCGGCGCTTCTCCGAGGTGATGCTCCGGGTGTTCACCTTGCCCGTGCCGGTGGTGGCCGCCATCAATGGTCACGCGATCGCCGGCGGGTGCGTGCTCGCGCTGCAGGCCGACGTGCGGCTCGCCGCGGCCGGCGACTACCGCATCGGCCTCAACGAGGTGCAGATCGGCCTCGGCCTGCCCGCGGTGGTTCTGGAGACGCTCCGCTGCCAGGTGACGCCGGCTTCCCTGGGACCGGTCGCGCTGGAGGGACGACTCCTCACGCCGGAGGAGGCCCGGGCGCTGGGCCTGGTCGAGGCCGTGGTCCCTCAGGCCGTGCTGCTGGAGCAGGCCCGGGGCCGCGCCGCGGAGCTCGCCGCGTTGCCCCGGCCGGCGTTCCGCGACGTCAAGCAGGCGCTCCGGGGGCCGGTGGCGGCGGCGGTGCGTCGTGCCG
>JBKPMY010000181.1:0-10009 GCA_046732375.1 Myxococcota bacterium | reverse complement strand
CGCAAGGCGGGCGGCAGCACAGTCGTCACGGCCGCCGCGAACGGATCGACAGAGAAGATGCACCGGTTCGCTGTCGGGCTCGCAAGGCGGGCGGCAGCACAGTCGTCACGGCCGCCGCATGCAGAGCGACGGAGAGGATGAACGGGTCCGCTGTCGGGCCTGCAGGGCGGCGGCACCACAGTAGTCACGGCCGCTGCGCAATGCCGCGGTCCGCTGTCGGGCTCGCAAGGCGGGCGGCAGCACAGTCGTCAGCGCGGCCGCCGTTCCGGTTTACCGTCTCCATTCCAGCGGGATGGCCTCGCGCGCCGCTGCGCGCTCGAGGTCCTGAAGTTCCTCGCGCGCGGTGTGCAGCTGGTACTCGTCCTCCTCCAGCTGGACCTTGAGGGACTGGTAGCGGCTGTCCACGACCACGTTCCCCGCGTAGTCGTAGGCGGTGAGGTCCTGACCGGGGAGCTTGGCCAGTGCCTCGCGCGTCCGCTGCGCCTTTCGCTCCGCGCGCCGCACCCGTTCGTTGGCCTTGCGGAACATGTTCCGCCATTGCTCCTCGCTCACCTTCTCGTCATCCCGCGGAGCTCGGATGCTCTCCTCGATGGGCTGCGGGGGTGGCGGCTGCTCGGCGGCGGGCTTCTTAGTGTCCTGCGCGTCGGGGTCGGCCTTGGCGGTGCTCTTCTCCGGCTCCACGCCCGGAATCGCGCTCCTCGGGGCCACGACGTCCGGGTTCGCCTCCAGCTTGCGTACGGTGCGCTTGGCCTTCTCCGGGATGCTCGCCAGGTCGTTGGTGTAGTGCGTCTCGCCCGCGGCGTCGGTCCACACGTACACGTCGTCCGCTCGCGCAGCGGCTGCGTGCAGGACGAGCGGGAGGATCAGCGCCCGCAGGAGACGGCGACTCATCGACGCCGGGAGTCTACCCGGTTCGACGAGCGGACCCGCGCTGCGCGGAGCGCGAGCCGGGTCGAAAGCCACACCGCCACCACGAGCGCGCCGCCCACCACCCAGTAGCTCCAGCCGGAGACGATGCCGGTGACTGCAACCAGGGCCGAGGCGAGGGTGGCCCCGAGCTCGAGCCCACCGAGGACGCTGCCCGGCCGCACTCCTGCCCGGGGGCGCACGTGCGTCTTCAGAGCGGAGTGCTCGTCGACCCGCACCCAGGTGGTCTGCCCCGGGGCGAGCACCTCGTCCTCCCCGTCGACGAGCCCGTTCCGGAGGGCGTTCGAGATCTCATACAGCGAGGCGAACTCCATCTCGCCCTCGGGGGTGCGGACGCGGTATTTCATGCGAGCTCCGTGGCGATTTGCTCGGCGATGCGCAGCCCGTCGATGGCGGAGCTCACGATTCCCCCGGCATACCCGCATCCCTCCCCGGAGGGGTAGAGGCCCCGCACCGAGACCGACTGGAGGGACTCGTCACGGGGCAGCCGCACCGGGGAGCTGGTGCGGCTCTCGATGCCTAGGAGCTTGCCCTCGGCGCTGACGAAGCCCCGCATCTTCTGATCGAAGCGGCGCAGCGCGGCCTTGAGCGCGGCCGTCAGCTCGGGAGGGAAGAGCGCGTTGAGGTCCGCGTGGGCGAGGCCCGGGCGATAGCTGGTCCCGCCCGGCGCCGTGCCCTTCCGGCCAGCGAGGTAGTCGGGGATGGTCTGCGCCGGGGCGATGAACCGGCCTCCGCCGAGCCGGTACGCCTCGCTCTCCCAGTGGCGCTGGAACTCCAGTCCCGCGAGCGGACCTCGAAAGCCGGCGCGGGCGAAGTCCGCCGGCGACACCGAGACCACGATGCCGGCGTTCGCGTACCGGGCGTTGCGGCGGCTGTTGCTCATGCCGTTGGTGCACTGCAGGCCGTCCTCGGTCGGGGTGGGCACGATGAGGCCGCCGGGGCACATGCAGAACGAGTACACCCCGCGCATCTCGCCCCCGGTCTCGAAGTTCTCGGCGAGCTTGTAGTCGGCGGGTGGGAGCTCGGGATGTTGCGCCGCCGCGCCGTACTGGATGGCGTCGATGAGGCCCTGGGGGTGCTCGGCCCGGAAGCCGATGGCGAACGGCTTGGCCTCGATCGCCACCCGGCCGTCGGCGGCGAAGCGCTCGAAGAGCTCGCGGGCGCTGTTCCCCGGCGCGAGCACCACCCGGTTGGAGTCGAGGCGTGTTCCGTCATGGAGCAGCACGCCCGCGGCGCTCCCCTCGCTGGAGAGCACGTCCTCCACCCGGGCCTCGAAGCGGACCTGGCAGCCGCCGGCGACCAGCTCCTCGCGGAGGCGGGCCACCGCGAAGGGGAGGAGATCAGATCCGATGTGGGGCTTGCCGTCGACCAGGATGCGCTCCGGGGCGCCGTAGCGGGCGAAGGTCTCGATGACCTTCCGGACCAGAGGGTGGTTGATGCGGGTGCTGAGCTTTCCATCGGTGTACGCACCGGCCCCACCCTCGCCGAAGTTCATGTTGCTCTCCGGGTCGAGGCTTCCGTCCCGCATCAGCCGGGCGACGTCCTTCCTCCGCTGCACCACCTCCCGGCCGCGCTCGAGGAGCACCGAAGGAACGCCGCGCTCGAGGAGGCCGAGCGCACAGAAAAGACCGGCCGGCCCGGTCCCCACGATGATCGGGCGGCGCTCGGGAGCTCGGACCTTCCGGGGGGGTGACGGGGGCGGCTCGGTCTCGGTCACCCCGGGCGGGAGCTGACGTGGCACCCGGCCCTCGGCGAAGGTCACCTCGACGGTGTGGATGTACCGGGGAGATCCCTTCTTTCGCGCGTCGAGAACCGAGCGGACGACGCGGACGGTGCCGAGGTCGTCCGGGCGGACGCCGAGCGACTCGGCGGCGCGGCGGCGAAGCAGCGACTCGGGCTCCCCGACCCAGAGCGGAACGTTGTGAATCCGGTACGGCAAGCCCGAGGTGTTAGGTCACGGCCGCGGCGTCCGCCACGTCATGAGCCTCCGGCGTCAGTGAGGCCCGGGCCGCGGCGATCGGTCAGGGAAAAGGTGGGTGGAAGCACTCCTGCGGGGTCCGGCGCACCCAGTTGGCAGTGCGCAGAGTCCTTCGCACCCCAGGAGGCCTCTTCCGGCGGCCGCATCGCCTATTTTCAGTGACTTGTAATGATGGAAGGTGGTGGCACGGGTGTGGCAGCCTGGCCCGCCCGTGAGTACCGACGCCAAGGCGACCAAGATCCTCGCTCGGACGTTCTTCAATCAGCTGCGTTCGAGCGGTTACACCCCGACCCAGGTGATTGCAGTGGCGACGGAGCTGATTGACCTCGTCGCCACGGACATCAGGGAGGCGGACAAGGCCCCGGCTTCTCCCTCGGCACCTCCGGCCGAGGAGAATCGCCCGGCCGCATAGACAAGCGTCCGGGCTGCGTTACACTTTGAGCGGTTTCCCTCGGTCGGACGCGAACGCTCCGGACGGGTTCCGGGGCTGAGGCCCGGGCGAGCGGAAGCAGTTTTTGGAAGGTTGACCCTGCAGCCGTCACGTGGCCGCGGGGTTTTTTGTTGCCCGCGCGCGGGCGCGCTCCCGAGCCGCCGCGAGGGCCAGCACCAGCAGCCCGGCGGTCATCGCGCTGAAGACGATGCTGGTGGTCCAGGTGGCCATGACTGCCACGAGCCCCAGCCCCACCACGAAGGCCAGGGCGTCCTCCACCCAGCGCCGCGGCCGGTCACGCATCAGCAGCGCCGCGCAGCCGGCCAGCGGGATCCCGAACAGGACCTGTCGCTCGATGCGCGGGCCGCTGGCCAGCACGGTGTCCCAGTTGTGCACCAACAAGGCGGCGAAGATGACCACCGACCCGATCGAGAGCACCAGGACAGCCGCGGCGGCTGCGTCCTTGGTGACCCGGGCCTTCTCGTCGAACTCCTGGGTCGCCAGGTCCACCAGCGTCTCCAGGGCGCTGTTGAGGATCTCGGCGAAGAAGACCAGCAGGACGCAGAAGATGAGGGTGACCTTCTCCGCCAGGCCGAGCGGCAGCCCGCTCCCCACCAGCCCCACCAGGATGGCGGAGACGACGTGGACCTTCATGTTCGGCTGGTGCATCACCGTATGGACCAGCCCGTTCCAGGCGTGGAGCGCCGAGGCCCAGAAGCCCTCGCCGCGGCGAGGCGGGTAGGGCGGCTTGCGGAGAGGAACCGGGGCGGGCGCGGTCATGGGCAGCGGTACAGCGGCACAGACTGAGTCTGCAGGCAGGAAGCAGTCAACGCGTGTGCTCCCGAGCGTTGAATTCCGGTCCCGCTTCTCCTAATGGACCGCCCCATGGCCACCATGAAAGTCGCGATCAACGGTTTCGGTCGGATCGGGCGCTGCATCCTCCGGGCGGCGCTGGCGCGGAAAGAGAACATCGAGGTCGTCGCCATCAACGACATCGACGCGCCCGAGACCATGGCCCATCTTTTCAAGTACGACTCGGTGCACCGGACCTGGCCGGGTCAGGTCTCGGCGACCGACAAGGCGATGACGGTCGACGGGAAGACCATCGCCTTCACCGCGGAGAAGGACCCGACCAAGCTGCCCTGGAAGTCGCTGGGAGTGGATCTGGTGCTGGAGTGCACCGGAAGGTTCACCGACCGCGACGGGGCGAGCCACCACCTGAAGGCGGGGGCGAAGAAGGTCATCATCTCCGCTCCGGCGAAGAACCCCGACGTGACCATCGCCATCGGGGTGAACAGCGAAGCCTACGACCCGGCGAAGCACACCATCCTCTCCGCGGCCTCCTGCACCACCAACTGCCTCGCGCCGACGGCGAAGGTCCTGCTCGACGCCTTCGGCATCGAGAAGGGCCTGATGACGACGGTCCACAGCTACACCAACGATCAGCGCATCCTGGACCTGACCCACAAGGACCTGCGCCGGGCCCGGGCGGCCGCGCTGTCGATGATCCCCACCAGCACCGGGGCGGCGAAGGCGATCGGCGACGTGCTCCCGGCGCTGAAGGGAAAGATGCACGGGGTGAGCGTGCGCGTGCCGACGCCGAACGTGAGCCTGGTGGACCTGACGGTGGTGCTGGGCAAGAAGGCCACACCCGAGGAGATCAACGCCGCGTACCGCAAGGCCGCCGAGGGCCCGCTGAAGAACGTGCTGGAGTACAGCGAGGCGGAGACGGTCTCGGTGGACTACAACGGGAACCCTCACTCGGCGATCGTCGACGCGACCAACACCTTCGTCATCGAGGGCAATCTCGCCAAGGTGATGGCCTGGTACGACAACGAGTGGGGCTTCAGTAACCGGATGGTGGACCTCACCAAGCTCGTGCAGTCGAAGGGCTGAGCCCGTTCAGGGAGGCGCCGGCGTGTCCTTCCGTTCCATCGACGATCTGCAGCTGACCGGAAAGCGCGTCTTCGTCCGGGTGGACTTCAACGTCCCGCTCGACGAGCAGCGCAACGTCACCGACGACACACGCATCCGCGAGGCGCTGCCCACGCTCCGCCGCGTGCTGCAGATGGGCGGCAAGCTCATCGTGGCCTCGCACCTGGGCCGCCCGAAGGGCGTGGACCCGAAGCTGTCCCTGGAGCCGGCGGCGGGGGTGCTCTCCGAGCTCCTGGGCAAGCCGTACGAGGTGCTTCTCGCCGACGACTGCGTGGGCGACGGCGTGCGGAAGATGGTGAAAGACCAGACTCCGACCCAGGTCGTGGTCCTGGAGAACCTCCGCTTTCACAAGGAAGAGGAGGCGAACGATCAGGCCTTCGCGCGGGCCTTGGCGGAGAACGCGGACGTGTGGGTGATGGACGCGTTCGGCACCGCGCACCGGGCGCACGCTTCGACCGCGGGGATGGCGGCCTTCGTGAAGGAGAAGGCGGCTGGCTACCTCATGGTGAAGGAGCTGGAGTTCCTGGGGCGGCTGCTGAAGTCTCCGGGGATGCCCTACGTGGCGGTGCTGGGCGGCGCGAAGGTCTCGGACAAGATCAAGGTGATCGAGAGCCTGCTTCCTCGGGTGAGCACGCTGATCGTCGGCGGCGCGATGGCGTACACCTTCCTCAACGCGCAGGGGGTCGAGGTGGGGAAGAGCCGCGTCGAGGCGGACAAGCTGGACGTGGCTCGCCGGGCCCTCGAAGCCGCGGACCGGCTGGGCAAGCCGGTGGTCCTGCCCATCGACCACATCGCCAGCACCGACGCGACCGGCAATGCGCCGATCCGCGAGGTGAAGGAGCGGGCGCTGCCGCCGGAGCTGATGGGCCTCGACATCGGGCCACGCACGCGGGCGCTGTTCGCCGAGCACCTTCGCCCCGCGCACACTGTCTTCTGGAACGGGCCGATGGGCCTGTTCGAGGTCCCGGCGTTCGCCGCGGGGACGAAGGCCGTGGCCGAGACGATCGCCGGGCTGAAGGACGCGACCACCGTGGTGGGCGGGGGTGACAGCGCGGCGGCGGTCCAAGAGTTCGGGCTGGCGAAGAAGATGTCCCACGTGTCGACGGGTGGCGGCGCCTCGCTGGAGTTCCTCGAGGGCAAGGAGCTGCCCGGAGTGAAGGCGCTGGAGTCCTGAGCCCCGAGGAGGGCGTCGATGACCTCGCCACGTCGCCGGCCGCTGGTGGCCGGGAACTGGAAGATGCACCGGACCGGTCCGGAGGCGGTGGAGCTCATCCAGCAGCTCCGCGAGGGGTACACACCAGGGCGCGCGGAGGTGATGGTGGCCCCGCCATTCACCGCGCTGGAGGCCGTGTCCCGGGCGCTGGAGGGGAGCGGCATCGCCCTGGGCGCCCAGAACGTGCACTGGGAGCCGCAGGGCGCGTTCACCGGGGAGATCTCGGCGGGGATGCTGCGCGCGGTCGGCTGCAGCTTCGTCATCGTCGGGCACTCCGAACGGCGGCAGCTGTTCGGCGAGACCGACGCCACGGTGAGCAAGAAGGCGCGGGCGGTGCTGCACGCCGGGATGCGGCCGGTGGTGTGCATCGGCGAGACGCTCGCCGAGCGCGATGGGGGGCGCACGCTGGAGGTGTGCTCGAGCCAGCTCCACGGAAGCCTTGCCGGGGTGGCGGTGGAGGAAATGAACCACGTGGTGCTGGCCTACGAGCCGGTGTGGGCCATCGGCACGGGGCGGAACGCCACGCCGGCGCAGGCGCAGGAGGTCCACGCCCACGTCCGCGAGCTGCTGGTCCGCCTGTTCGGCCGTCCGGTGGGGGAGGCGGTCCGCATCCTCTATGGGGGCTCGGTGAAGGCGGACAATGCGGCCGAGCTGCTCGGGCAGGCGGACGTGGACGGGGCCCTGGTCGGCGGGGCGAGCCTCAAGGCCCAGGAATTCCTGGCGATCGTCGCGGCCGCGGGGTAGCCGGCGACTTGCCTCCAGGGCCGGCTGCCCGTTAGGGTGCGCGCCCTCTCATGGTCGTCTTCTTCACCATCATCCACGTCCTGCTCTGCGTCTTCATGATCTTCGTGATCCTTCTCCAGCCGGGGAAGGACGCGGGCATGGGTGCGGCGCTCGGCGGCGGCGCGGCGACCTCGGCGTTCGGCGGCCGAGGCGCGGTGACCTTCCTGAGCAAGCTGACCGCGGTGTGCGCGGCGCTGTTCTTCCTGACCTCGCTGGGTCTGTCGTTCGTGGGCGTGCGGAGCTCGGTGACCAGCAGCCTGCTTGCGAAGCCTGCTCCGGCGGCGGCGCCGGCTCCCGCCGCGCCCGGATCGACTGCGCCGGCCCCGGCGGCTCCGAAGGCGAGCGACACCGAGCCTGCCCAGGGGGCTCCGAAGCCGTCCGACGCCGAGCCTGCTCCGGCGTCGACTCCGGCTCCGGCCGCCCCCGCGCAGAAGTAGCGAACCCGATTTTCCGGGCGGCGTGCGAGGCTCGGCGGCCGTGCACGACGGCCTGCTCGTTCTCGCCTGGTCGTTGGTCTTCGCCGGGGGCCTGGGGGTGTGCCTCTGGCTCGCCGGTCGCGGGGTTTCACGGACCTACGTGCGTGACCTGCTGCACGTCGGAGCAGGCGTGTGGCCGCTGGGGTGGGGCGCATGGCACTCCCCGTGGCCTCCGGTCCTGGTCGCGGTGACCGGGTTCGCGCTCCTTCTGGCGGTTCCCGCGCTCGCCCGGAAGGTGGAAGCAGCGCAGGCGCTGGAGCACGCGGTCTCGGGTGGCGGCGAGGCGTGGTCGGGGCTCGTGCTCTACGGGCTCTCGGCGGCGGCGTTCACCGCCATCGGGCTTCTCGGTCGATCGCCGTTCCCCGCCGCGGCCGCGCTGCTCGCGCTCGCGCTGGGCGACGGCATCGGCGGGCTGGTGGGCCGGCGCTGGGGGAGGGGCCACTATCGGGTGCCGTGGGGAAAGACCAAGAGCGTGAACGGCTCGGTCGCGGTCTTCGTGCTCGCGGCATTCGCCACCGACGTGGCCGCCGCGCACTTCGGGGTGCCGCTCGGCGGGAACCGGGCACTGGCCGCGGGCCTCGCGGCTGCGTTCGCGGAAGCGCTGGCACCGCGGGCGACGGACAACCTGCTGGTCCCGCTCGCGGTCTGGCTGGTCGCAGGGGGACTGGAAAGCGGAGGGGCTCCCTGATACGTAGACCGTCCTCTTTCAAGCCCAGGTGGTGGAACTGGTAGACACACCATCTTGAGGGGGTGGCGCCGAAAGGTGTGCGGGTTCGAATCCCGCCCTGGGCACTCGGACCGGTTGAGCGAGCGTTGCTTGCTCCCGGATCCGTGACTCGTTCACCGAGCTCGCTGAACCGCTTCTGGTTGCGACGACGCCATGCCACCAGCAGGCAGGCGGCCTGAGCTTCCTGGCGTGGTCCACACGTTGCTTGTGCACCGGCCGGGATCGGGAGCAGCCTCGCGCCGCGATGGGGCAGGGGGACGGACCGTGGGGACCGCAAAGGTCGGCCCGACGACCGCTTCCGGTCTGGTCTGCGTTCTCGGCGCGATGCTCGCCGCGTTCCTCGCCCCGCAGGTCGGCTGCAAGGAACCAGAGAACCCCAGCGTCAACAGAGTCACCCATCCCGAGCGCCCGTTCCTGTACGAGGCGGAGTTCGCCCGGACGCCCGGGCTGGCCGCGCTTCCGCACCAGGTGGTGATCCACGATCTCGAGCCGAGCGGCTCGACGGGCCTCGTGGAGAACGTGTCGCAGCATGCGCTCGACAGGGGGAGCTACCGCTTCGGCATCGCGCCGGGTGATCCGTGGGTGCGACAGCTGACCCTCGACGACGAGAACGGAAAGCGCCAGGTGGCGCTCGACGCCGGCAGCGACTGCGTCAACGTCCAGCTGGAGAGCGGGACCTACCGGCTCGCGCTGGTTCATGACGGGAAGACCATCTCCAGCCCCCGGGTGGCCTTCGTGCGTCGGCTGGGCGCGAGTCCACCGCTCGTCGGCGACGCCGGCATTCCACACGACGGCTTCTGGGCGCTCGCACCCGACGATCCGACCGGGCAGGGCCGGCTGGGTCGGCTTCGCGCGCCGCCGCCGCCGATCACCTTCGGCGACTCGGGCGTCTACACGGCGGTGCAACCGGTCGTCGCCGACTTCTCCAGCCGTCAGATCGACCTGTACGCCTTGTTCAACTTGACGGTTCTCGGGGGCAACCTCGGAGGGCCGGGGCCCTGGATCTTCGGCTCCGGCCCGCTCGACCTGACGGTGCTCGACTCCGCACCCTCGTCGACCCTGGTGGCCAGCCCCGACGGATAGGCGTTCACCAACAAGTTTGGCTTCGTCCCTCTCCAGATCGTGGACCTCGGCAACTACAAGGTTCAGCTGCAGGCGGGGACCGGCGCACTCACGGGCGCGGTCTACAGCGCGTTCTTCGTCGACACCGACGCCGGCTACACCGTCAAGTGGTACGCGAAGCCGCCGGGGCTCCCTGACCTGGACGCCACGGTGCTCTTCCGTTTCTATCCGCCCGGAACCCCACCTCAGGAGGGGCTGCAGGAAGGCGAGGTGGCACTCTTCACCGAGTGCAACTTCGGCGGACAGGAGACGGTGTTCGCGCTCGATACACCGGACCTCTCCGCGCTGACCAGCTCGGCCGTCCAGATCGACCGGACGACCTTGTCGGTGCAGCTCGGTCCGGGGACCGCGGCCATCCTCTATGGCGATGCCGGGGTCACCGGGACGACCCAGGGCATCGAGGTCGACACGGCCTGTC
>JBKPMY010000180.1:0-13472 GCA_046732375.1 Myxococcota bacterium | reverse complement strand
GCTCGGCGTCGGTGGCGCTGGGGAAGGGGGCGGCGCGATGAGCCGCTGGCTCCTCCCGGCACTCTTCGGCGGAGCGATCCTCGCCGGTTGCGCGGGCTCGCGCGCTGCGGGGCCGCAGGGCCCCTCCACCGCTGCGCCGTCGAGCTCGCGGGCGGAGGCTTCTCCCGGCGCAGCGAACGCTTCGTCGGGGAAACCCGGCACCGGTCCTGTACAGCCCCGGGACGATGGCCCGGCTCAGACGACGCCCTCCCGTGAGGTGAAGGCGCCGGAGCCCACCTCGGCTGGCGCCCCGGGGGCAAAGACAGCTCGCGGAGTCGAGGGACCGCTCGCCGAGGGCGTGGAGGCGTTCCGGGCCGGGAAGTGGCAGCAGGCAGCGGACGCCTTCCGCGACGCGCTTCGCCGGAACCCCGACGACGCGGACGCCCAGTTCAACCTCGCCCTGACCGAGGAACGGCTCGGGGCGGCGGACCGGGCACGCTCGGCGTACCAGGCGGCGCTCAGGCTCGACCCGGAGCACGTCCCCTCGCTGGTCAACCTCGCCCGGCTCGAGCGCCAGACTGGACGGGCGGAGCAGGCGGTTCAGCTCCTCGAGGAAGCCTCCCGCCGGCCGGCGCTGTCTTCCGAGCCTGGCCTGTGGGTCCAGCGGTCCGTGACCGAGCGCGCCGCGGGGAACCTGGCCGACGCGGAGAAGTCGGCACGACACGCCCTCAGCCTTCGCCGCGACCCTGGCGCGTACGAGGCGCTGGCGCTGGTGTCCTCCGCGCGCGGCCAGAACCGGGAGGCCGAGCTCCTCGCGCTCTCGGCGCTCCGGCTCGACGAGGAACGCGCCTCGACCCACGTGACGCTCGGGCTGGTGGCCTACCGGCTGGGAGAGGTGGGCCGTGCCCGCGCGGAGTTCGATCGCGCGGCCGCGCTGGATCCGGGCTCGGCGGATGCGTGGGCCAACCTCGGCGCGCTGGCGCTCGGATGGCGGGACTATGCCGGGGCCGAACGCGCCTACCGGCGCGCGAGCGAGCTCGAGCCGTGGATGATCGACTCGCGGCTGCACCTGGCGCAGTCGCTCGCGAGCCAGGCCACGGAGGATCCCGCGAAGGCGGCGGCCGCCGCCGAGGCGTACCGCGCCGTGCTCGCCCGCGCCCCGAATCGCCCGGAGGCCATCTGCGGGGCGGGATGGGCACTTGCTCAGGATCGGAAGGCCGCGGCGGAGGCAGGAAAGCTGCTCCGCCGCTGCCGTGAGCTGCCGGACACCTCGGCGGCCGAGCGGCGGCGCATCGACGGGCGCCTCTCGGTGCTGGAGACGGTGGCCCGAGGCCCGGCTGGCCCGGAACCTGCTTCGTCCAAGGGGACGGGCGGCGGCCCGAGGGAGCAGGGGGCAAACGTGGGGGGAAGCCGGTGATTCTTACAGCCGGGGGCCGGAAACGACGGGGGAGGCGGAGGGTGGAGGCGGCGATGCGGCGATGGTGGATGGCAGCCCTGCTCGTCCTCGGAGCGGCGACGGCACACGCCGAGGACAAGGTCGTCCGCGAGGCGGACCGGACGGTGGTCCGCAAGGAGACGCGGGTCGACTTCGCCGACCAGACCGTGGAGGGCAACATCGTGCGGCCCGAGGGGAACTACATCCTGGAGCGCAACCGGAGCCGTTTCGAGAGCCTGGTCCGGCTGCGTTCCAGCTTCGAGCGCGAGCTTCGCGCCTCCACTGACGGGTTGCCGCGATGAGCGACGGCGCGCAGGTCACGCTCCGGCTCACCACCGTGGAGGGAACCGTCCGCGACGTCCCTCTGAAGGAGGAGATGCTCGTCCTCGGCTCGGGACCGGCCGCGGGCCTGCGGGTGCACGATCCGGCGGTGTCCAGCCTGCACCTCCTGCTGAAGCGCCACCGGGACACGGTGCTGGCCATCGACCTCGCCAGCGAGGCGGGGACCCAGGTGGCGGACACGCCGCTCCAGGCCCCGCGCGCGCTCCGTCACGGAGACGTCATCCGACTGGGGCGCTCGCGGCTCACCGTGTATTTCGGCACCGCGCCGGCCATCGGCCCCACGGTGCCCACGCATGCCTCGCTTCCCCGCCACGAGCCGTTCGTCTCCCGACACCCGATGCCCTCCGGGCCCGCGCCCCGGGTGCACGGCGCCGCGGCGCTGGCGATGGATCCGGTGCCCCTGGCCCGCGTCCTTCCGGTCCGCCACGCGGCGGGTCCCCGTGCCGAGGCGAGCGCCTGGAAGCTGCTCCTCGGCCCATTGCCTGCCGCGCTCGCCCCCAACGAGAAGCACAAGGTGCTGCAGGCGGCACTGGTCTGGGGGGACCAGCTGCTCGGGGTGGAGTACCTCTCCAAGTCTCAGCCATTGACGGTCGGCGAGGACGAGGAGGCCTCGACCTTCCAGGTCTTCCATCACGGGCTGGGGAAGGCGTTCGAGCTGGCTCGCGTGGAGAGGGGACAGCTCCAGGTCACCGTTCCCGAAGGGGCCGAGTGGACCGTCTTCGACGGCGCGCACCCGGTGGCCATCGCGGACATCCGCGACGAGGGGCGTCTCAAGCTCGGGGCGGCGGGGTCGGAGCTGCTCCTGCCCACGCTGCGTGAGTCGGTGCGGGTGCGATTCGGAAAGCTCTCGCTCCTGCTCCGCTGGGTGAGGCCGGCACGCCGGGCGGGTTTGCTCCCGAACGGCTGGGAGACGCTGCGCTTCACCACCATGCTGCTCGGCTGCGTGGCGCTCTTCGGCACCCTCATCACCGCCATCCAGAGCGCGCCCCCCGTGAAGCGCGCCGCGTGGGATTCGCTCGCCGACAACCAGCACTGGGTCTCTCTGGTCCGGCGTCCGCCGCCGCCTCCGCCCAAGCCGAAGGTCGGGGAGAAGAAGGAGGACGCCGGGGCCGAGGAGGGCAAGGCTGCGCCGGAGGATGCGGGGAAGGTCGGCAAGACCGATGCGGTCCAGAAGGAGGCCGAGGCCTCGAAGAAGGGGAGCCCGGCGGTGGACCCGAAGGCGCGGGAGGCCAACCGCACCCGCGCCTTCCGGAGCGGCCTGCTCGGCGCGCTGAAGGGTCAGGCGATCTCCGACGTGCTCGGGCCCGGCACCGCGGGCACGGGGATGAACCAGGCCATCGGAGGGCTGCGGGTCGGCACCGCCGAGAAGGGCACCCAGCAGGGCTACGGTGGAATGGGCGCCCGGGGAATGGGCCTCGGCGGAGGCGGGGAAGGTCTCGGCATCGGTGGCGCCGGAACGGTGGGGATGGGACAGGGGTCGGGCGGTTACGGCAAGGTGGATCTCGGCGGCAAGAAGAAGGACCTGGTCCGCATCGTTCCCGGCCAGACCACGGTGGTGGGCGGGCTCGCGCGCGAGGTGATCGCGCGGGTCATCCAGGAGCACCAGAGCGAGATCAAGTACTGCTACGAGGTGCAGTTGAACCGGAACCCGTCGCTGGCAGGCAAGGTGACCGTGCTCTTCACCATCGACGGCAGCGGCGTGGTCGTGGACGGGAACATCTCCGAGACCACGCTGAACAATGCCGAGACGGAGAAGTGCATGCTGTCGAAGATCCGCCGCTGGAAGTTCCCCGAGCCCGAAGGCAACGGCATCGTCAAGGTGAACTTCCCCTGGATCTTCAAGCCCGCGGGCTCCGAGTAGGCGAGCGCGGATTCCGCCATCAGGGCTGGACGGAAGCGAGGACCGACTGCACGAGCACCCGCTCGGTCTGCTCGTGCATGCCCTTCGCCACGTAGTTGTTGCTGGTGATGGCGAAGGCCAGGTCGAGCTCGGGCACGAAGCCGATCTTGTTCCCGCCGTTCCCGGACATGTAGACCACGTGAACCTTCCGGTCGCGCCAGGGAAGGTCCTTCAGCCACCACAGGTAGCCGTACTGGGTCCCGGCCTCGACCTCCGCGTGGGGGCGGGTGGACTCGGCGATCCACGCCCCATCGAGGACGCGGGACCCTCGCCACCGACCCCCGTCCAGCGCCAGCTGCGCGAGGGCGAGGAGGTCGCGACCCCGGAGGCGGAGCCCGCCCCCGGTCTGGACCGTCTTCTGCGGTGAGCGCACCCACTGCAGCCGGTCGATGCCCAGCGGCGTGAAGAGCACGCGGTTCGCGAAACGGTCCAGCGGCTCGCGCACCGCGCGCTCGAGGAGGAAGCCCAGCGTGGCCACCCCGGCGGTGCAGTAGCGGAAGCTCCGGCCGTACCTGCTCTCCTCCGGCCGCGGGCTGAAGGAGGGGAAGCCCTGGATGGGCAGGTCGAGGAAGAACCGCGGCCAGTCCTCGACCAGGTACATTCGCTCCTCGTTTCCGCGGCTGTACTGGTTCCAGTCGTCGCACTCGAGGAGCGAGCTCATGGTGAGGAGGTCCTCGACGGTGATCTGCTCCTTCCGCGGATCCGGGTTGGCGAACGGGCGACGATCCTTGAAGGCCGGCGCCACGCGCGTCGCGACGCCTGCCGGCAGCAGCTTCCGGTCGATGGCCGCGCCGACCAGGTAGCCGGTCAGGGTCTTCGTGGCCGAGCGGGTGTCGAGCAGAGTGTCGGCGTTCGCCTCGCTGAAGTAACGCTCGAAGACCAGCTTCCCATGCCGGGCGACGAGGAGCCCGGTGAGCTTCACCAGGCCGCCGGAGCGAACCTGCTCCTCCACGGAGCGGAGCGGTGCCGGGTCGATGCCCGCGGAGGAGGGATCGGCCTCGGTCCAGGTCGCCCCGCCCGCGGCGACTGACAGCGCGAGCAACGCCGTGACGTGCGACATGCGGGTCCCCCGGCAGGTCAGCCCAGGGAACGCCGGACCGGGGAGGTCATTGCAGCACGTCCACTGCGAATTCGGGACGGACGCACCGGCTCAGGCGGTGTGCCGGCCCCCGGACGCCTTCCGCTGCTCCTTCAGATCGTCGGCGTCGAGCGGGCGGTGGTCCTCGTCGCCGCGCCGGATCGACGACGTGTCCTCGCCCGGGGACACCTGATGCGAGCTCTTGGCATGAGCGGGACGCATCTGATGGGCGAGAAGCTCCTGACGATCGTGCCGGAGGTGCACGCCGCTGGCGTTCACCGAGGCCACGGAGGCCGCGGCGTCCACCACGATGCGCTCCTTCACCAGCGGCAGGAGCGGCTCGTGGGTGAGGAAGAAGTGCTCATCGCTGACAATCTCCACGTAGCCGATTCGGTGGCCGCTCGCGTCGAAGACCGACATCCCTTCCCGGATCTCTCGTGTGATCGCGTTCACCTCGTCGCCTCCTCTCCGCCGTCGGTACGGCAAAGGTGGGCACGGTCCGGGCGGCCGGCCAGTCCGGGCGAGGAGGAGGCGAGGGGGCGGCGGCCCGGGCTCACTCGCCCGAGGCGAGCTGGTCGCGCTTCCGGTCGCGGTCGGCCTTGTAGCGCTCGCCCGTGGCGAGGACACGCTTTCGCATCCGCACCGACTTCGGGGTGACCTCCACCAGCTCGTCCGGCGCGATCCACTCCAGCGCCCGCTCCAGCGTCATCTCCCGCGGGGGCGTGAGGATGACGTTCTCGTCCCGGCCCGCGGCACGGATATTGGTCAGCTTCTTCTCCCGGCAGGCGTTGACGTTGAGGTCCGAGGGGTGGGCGTTCTCGCCGATGATCATCCCCTCGTAGACCTGGACCCCCGGCCCGACGAAGAGCGAGCCGCGCTCCTGGATGGAGAACAGGGCGTAGGGAACGGTGTCCCCCTGACGATCGGAGACGATCGCCCCGTTGCTCCGCTTGGGGATGTACCCGAACCACGGCTCGTAACCGTCGAACTGCGAGGACATGATGCCCTCGCCCCGGGTGATGGTGAGAAACTCGCTCCGGAAGCCCACCAGCCCGCGAGCGGGAATGCGGAAGGTGAGCCGCGTCCGGCCGCTCCCCAGCGCGTTCATGTCGGTCATCCGGCCCTTCCGCGGCCCGAGCCGCTCGGTCACCGCGCCCACCGAGGCCTCGGGGACGTCGCAGACCATCAGCTCCATCGGCTCGTGCACCTGGCCGTCGATCTCCCGGGTGATGGGCTCGGGGTTGCTGGCGGTCAGCTCGTACCCCTCGCGGCGGATGGTCTCGATGATCACCGCCAGCTGCAGCTCGCCCCGGCCGACGACGCGGAAGGCGTCGGGTGTGTCGGTGTCCTCCACCCGGATGGAGACGTTCCGGTATGCCTCCCGGTAGAGCCGCTCGCGGAGGTTCCGGGAGGTGACATACTTCCCCTCGCGGCCGGCGAGCGGGCCGTCGTTGACCCGGAAGATCATCATCATCGTGGGCTCGTCCACCGTGATGCGGGGGAGCGCCACCGGGCTCTCGGAATCGGCCAGGGTGTCACCGATGCTCACCTGCTCGATGCCGGCCACGCTCACCACCTCGCCGGGACCGGCGTCGGGGATCTCCACCCGCTTGAGCCCGCTGAAGCCGTAGAGCTTCAGCACCTTGCCCTGCTCGATCTTCCCGCCCTCCCGAACCACGGCCAGCGCCGCGCCGGAGGCGATGCGGCCCGAGTGCACCCGTCCGATGGCGAGCCGGCCCACGTAGTCGTCGTAGTCGAGGTTGGCCACCAGCAGCCGCAGGCGGTCCTCGCCCTCCGCGGGCGCCGGTGGAGGAGGGATGTGGGAGAGGATGGCCTCGAACAGCGGCCGGAGGTCCTTCCCCGGCTGAGCCAGCGACGTGGAGGCCTGCCCCTGGCGCGCGACCGCGTAGAGCACCGGGAAGTCGATCTGCGCCTCGTCCGCCCCGAGGTCGATGTACAGCGAGTACACCTGGTCCAGCACCTCGCGCGGCCGGGCGTCCTGGCGGTCGATCTTGTTGATCACCAGCACGGTCCGCAGCCCCATTCCCAGCGCCTTGGAGAGCACGAACCGGGTCTGGGGGAGGGGACCCTCGGCGGCGTCGACCAGGAGGAGCACCCCGTCCACCAGTCGCAGCCCCCGCTCCACCTCGCCGCCGAAGTCGGCATGGCCGGGGGTGTCGATGATGTTGATCTGGTGCCCGCCGTACTGGACCGCCGTGTTCTTGGCGAGGATGGTGATGCCCTTCTCGCGCTCGAGGTCGTTCGAGTCCATGACCCGCTCGGCGACGACCTCGTTGGAGCGGAACACCCCCGCCTGGCGGAGCATGTGGTCCACCAGGGTGGTCTTGCCGTGGTCGACGTGAGCCACGATGGCCACGTTTCGAATGTTCTCGCGGGGGATCATGAAGGGACCGACCGGGCACTGCCGCGGCGCGGCGTGCTCATAGCGTGCGCCCTCGCGGGTTCGCAACTTCGGGAGCGCTTCAGCTCCGGGAGGTCGCCTCGACCACCTGCCGGATGGCCCCCTGGAGCATCTCCAGGCTGATCGGCTTGGCGACCTGGGGCACCGGAGAGCTGCGGAGGAACTCCTCGCTCCGGGGCGTGAACGCGCCACCGGTCATGAAGATCATCCGCTTCGCCTGGTCGGGGGCGACGCGGTGGAGCTCCTTGTAGAAGTCCTCGCCGTTCTGCTCCGGCATCATGAGGTCGGAGAGGATGACGTCGAAGCGCTCGCCGGTCTCGAGCAGGGCCAGCGCCTCGCGCACCGTGGTGAGCGCGGTGACCCGGTGCTCGCGCCGGAGCAGGCGCTGGATCGCGGTGCAGATGTAGGGCTCGTCGTCGACCACCAGGAGCCTCACCGGCTGAGCCGGGGGTGCCTCGGCAGCGGGGTACACCGCGGTGACCCGCTCCGGCTGATGGGGCGGGAGCGCCACCCGGAAGGTGCTGCCCTCGCCGACCTCGGACTCGAGGAGGATCTCGCCTCCGAGCGACCGCACGATGCCCAGGCAGATCGACAGGCCGAGGCCCGTGCCCTCGCCCACCGGCTTGGTGGTGAAGAACGGGTCGAAGACCCGGGCTCGCAGCTCCTCGGGGATTCCCCGACCGGTGTCGGAGACCTCCACCACTGCCCGGCCCAGGCCGTCGGTCCGGGTGCGGATGCGGATCTCGTGCTCGGCCGCGGCGCCGTCGGGGATGGCCTGCGCGGCGTTGAGCAGGAGGTTCAGGAACACCTGCCCCAGGCGCGACTCGTTGGCCTTCACCATCGGCACCTGCTGGATGTCGCGGAGCACGCGCGCCCGCTGGCGCATCTCCTTGCCGGCCATCTTCTCGGCAAAGGCGAGCACCTTGCGCACGTCCACCACGGCCGACACGTCCTCGGAGTCGACGCGGCTGAAGGCCTTGAGGTCGCGGACGATGAGGCCGATGCGCTCCACGCCCTGGCGGGTCTCGGCGACCAGCTGGAGGATCTCGTCCGTGGCCGGCCCGAGCGCGGTCCGGAAGCGCTCCAGCTCGTCGGCGAGGTAGAGGACGTTGGCGTTGACGAAGGCGAGCGGGTTGTTGATCTCGTGCGCCACGCCCGCGGCGAGAGTTCCCACCGAGGCGAGGCGGCTGGCCACCAGGAGCTGGGCCTGCATCGCCCGGCGCTCGCCGATGTCCCGGTGCACGGCGATGGTGGCGATGTGGCGTCCCTCCGCGTCGCGGAGCGGGACCACGGTCACCTCGCAGAAGGTCTCCGACCCGTCCTTCCGGAGAGCGACCACCTCCCGGCTCCAGCGGCCGTAGCGCTTCAGCGCGGCGAGGACGGTGGCCTGGAGGTTCGACTCCGAAAGCTTGAGCACGTCGGACCAGGCGCGGCCCAGAACCTCTCCCTTGGAGTAGCCGAAGAGCCGCTCGGCGGAGGTGTTCCAGTCGACCACGTTGCCCTGGAGGTCGAGGAAGATGACGCCGTCATTCAGGCTTCCGAAGAGCAGCGCCTCGCGCCGCAGCTCCTGCTCGGTCTGCTTGCGGGCGCTGACGTCCATCAGCGTCCCGACGATGCGCAGCGGCGTGTCGTCCGCGTCGCGCATCACGTTGCCCTTGGCCGCCACCCACAGCGAGCCCTCGGCCCCGGGGCGGATGAAGCGGAACTCGGCGTCGAACTGCCGACGCCCCTGTACCGCCGCATCCACGGCGCCCCGGACCCGCTCCCGGTCGTCGGCGTGGACGAAGTCCATCGTCGGCAAGGCGGTGCGCGAGAGCGTGCCTGCCGGTGCCCCCACCACCCGCTCCACCGTCTCGTTCCAGCTGATGACGCTGCTGCGCAGGTCGAGGCTGAAGGTGGCCACCTGCGCGGCGGCGAGCGCCTCGCGCAGGTTCTCGTCCCCGTCCGAGGTCTCCTTGAAGGTGAAGCGGAGGCTGCACTGGCCTCCGAGCTGGACCCGGTCGCCCTCGTCCAGCCGCCCCGGGCCGCCGAGTCGGGTTCCGTTGAGGTAGGTGCCGTTGGTGGACGCGAGGTCGGTGAGCTCGAACTTGCCCTCCGCGGTCCGGATGATGCGGGCGTGCTTGCGGGAGACGCCCTCCTCCATCAGGCGGACCTGGGCCTCGGGGCTCCGGCCGATGACGGATTCCTCGCCGCTGATCTTGAAGCTTCGGCCGACGGCGCCCGGGGTGGAGGCCGCGGTGACCACCAGCCACGCCACGACCGGCTGCGGCTGCGTCGTCGGAATGGGGTGGAGGGTGGTGGTGTCGTCGCTCAAGGGTGCGGCGAGCCTCGGCCGATTTCGAGAGCGTGACCCCCGGTGGCGCGGGGGGTCAAGGGCGCGCCCTCCGACCTGTCGGTCCGAGCCGCTGAAGGAAATCGAGCACAGCACGGTTCACTTCCTCCGGTCGCTCCAGAAGGGCGGTGTGGCTCCCACCCCGGACCAGGAACAGCTCGGCAGAGGGGATCTCCAGGGCCATGCGCCGGGAGAGCCAGGTCGGTGTGAATCGGTCGCGATCCCCGGCGACGACCAGCGTGGGAACGTCGATGGCTCCGAGGTGGTCCTCGGCGCCGTGCTCGGCGGCGGCCTGCATCGCCCGCAGGAAGTAGCGGGGATCCATCCGCTCGACGTGCTCGAAGTACGGCTGGAGGTCCGCGCGGCGCAGCAGGCTCGCGTTCACCTCGGTGGACATGGCGATCTCCATCGCCAGGCCGCTCCGGACGCCGAACCGGGTGAGCACCGAGGCGACGCGCGGGAATCGCTCGGCCCCCCGGCGGAGGGAAGGGAGCGCGCGGCGGAGGAGGGTGGTGTCGTGGAAGGTGTCCAGCGGGTGCCCGGGGCTGCCGGAGACCAGCGCCAGTCCCCGCGTCCGGTCCGGATGGAGGCGGTGGAACTCGAGCGCGAGCTGGACGCCCATGCTGTGCCCGACGACGACGGCGCTCCTGACCCGGAGCGCATCGAGAACGGCGGCGAGGTCGTCCGCGAACTGGGGGATGGAAGGGACCACGCCCGGAGGCGGCAGCGGCGACTGACCGTGCCCCCGGTAGTGCCAGTGGACGACGCGGTGGCGTTTCGAGAGCGCCGGGAGGAGGTACTTCCAGGCGAAGCCGTCGCAGGCCAGACCGTCGCAGAGCACCACTGTCGAGCGGCCGCTTCCCTCGACCTCGACGTGGACCTCCGCGCCATCCGGTCGCGCGACCCGGAAGGTCCTCGGCCCCCGCGGCTGGCGAACGCGTGCGGACGGGCGCCTGGGCGCGGGGCCACCCGGGGCGGGCGAGGGCATGGCGTCGCGACTCACCGGGCCGTAGTGTAACGAGGAGCGTCGAGCACTCGCACGTGACCCACGTCCATTCGCATCCCCCTGCCTTCTCCGCCCAATCGCACCCGGACCACGCCCAGCCGTGTGACAGCCCGGGTTTGCGCGCCGGAGACCTGGCCCGGGCGCGGGACACCCGGCGGATGACGGCGGCACTGGTGCTCACTTGCCTCATCGCGGTGGTGGAGGCGATCGGGGGCTGGCTCACCGGCTCGCTGGCCCTCCTTTCCGATGCCGGACACATGTGGACCGACGTGTCGGCGCTGGGACTGGCGCTGCTCGCTGCCTGGTTCGCGGGCCGCCCGGCCAACCGCAAGCGCACCTACGGCTACGTGCGGCTGGAGATCCTGAGCGCCCTGGTGAACGGGGTGCTGCTCCTTGGCATCACGGTGTTCATCGTGATCGAGGCGCTGGAGCGGTTGAAGCGCCCCACGCCGGTGGACCTGGGGCCGATGGCCCTCGTGGCGACCATCGGCCTCGGGGCAAACCTCCTGGCGATGTGGTTCCTGCACTCCGGCCGCTCGCTGAACACCCGGAGCGCGTTCCTCCACGTCGTGGGAGACGCGCTCTCCAGCGTGGGGGTGCTGCTCGGCGCGGCGGTGATGGCCCTGAGCGGCTGGAAGTGGGTGGACCCGCTCATCTCGCTGGGCATCTCGGCGGTGGTGGTGGTGGGCGGCTGGCGACTGCTCCGCGAGGCGGTGGACGTGCTGCTGGAAACGGTGCCGCCGCACGTGGACGTGGAGGGGGTGGAGAAGGCGCTGGCCGGGATCCCCAGGGTGACCGCGGTGCACGACCTCCACATCTGGACGGTGGGGAGCGGCATGGTGGCGCTCTCGGCGCATCTGGTGGTGGACGAGCCGAGCGCTTGCGAGAACGACACCATCCTGGTGGCCGCGAAGCGCGCGCTGGTGGAGCGTTTCGGCATCGACCACAGCACGCTGCAGATCGAGAGTCAGGCGCTGGCCGGCCCGGGGGCCGGATAGCGGCCTCCGCCGTGCGCATCGTTGCCGGAACGCATCGGGGGCGTCCGCTCGCTGGACCGAGGAGCTCCGGTCTGCGGCCCACCGCGGATCGGGTTCGCGAGTCGCTCTTCAACCTGCTCGGTCAGTTCTTCGAGGGCGGGGAGGTCCTGGACCTCTACGCCGGCACGGGGGCGCTGGCGTTCGAGGCGCTCTCCCGGGGGATGCGCCGGGCGGTGCTGGTGGATCAGGGGGCCGAGTCGGCGCGGCTGGTCCAGGAAAACGCCCGGGCGCTGCAGCTGGAGGGCGCGATCGAGCTCCTCCGGATGCCGGTGGCGCGGGCGGTCCCCCGGCTGTCGGCGGAGGGACGGACGTTCGCGCTGGTCTTCGCCGATCCACCGTACGCAGAGGAGACGGTGGCAGAGGTGGTCCGAGCGGTGGGGGAAGGACGGCTCCTGGCCGAGGCCGGGACGCTGGTGGTGGAGCACGGACGCCGGGAGGTCGCGCCGGACACGGTGGCCGGGCTGCAGCGGGTGG
This sequence comes from Myxococcota bacterium, assembly GCA_046732375.1. Classification (GTDB taxonomy): domain Bacteria; phylum Myxococcota; class Myxococcia; order Myxococcales; family Myxococcaceae; genus RPRB01. The sequence goes on along the minus strand of JBKPMY010000180.1, from coordinate 1,467 downwards.
ACTCCCGCCGGTTCGGCGACACGGTGGTCAGCCTCTACCGGGCTGCAACGGTTCCTTGACGGTCCGCCGACGGTCCGATGATGCTCCTGGCCCCACGTGGCCACCGCCATCTACCCCGGCTCGTTCGACCCGTTGACGAACGGGCACCTGAGCATCATCCACCGCGGGCTCACCATGTTCGACCGGCTGATCGTGGCCGTGCTGAACAACCCCCGGAAGCAGGCGATGTTCGGCGTGGAGGAGCGGAAGGCGCTCATCCGCGAGGCGATGCCGGATCCGCGAGTGGAGGTGGACTCCTTCGAGGGCCTGCTCGTCCACTACACGCGCAGGAAGGGCGTTCACACCATCCTTCGCGGCCTCCGGGCGGTGTCCGACTTCGAGTACGAATTCCAGCTGGCGAACATGAACCGGAAGCTCGACCCGGACTTCGACACCGTGTTCATGATGACCGGCCAGGACAGCTTCTACATCTCGTCGCAGCTGGTCCGGGAAGTGGCGTCGCTGGGCGGGGACGTCTCCGAGCTGGTGCCGGCGAACGTGTTCCGCGCGCTCCGGGAGAAGTTCCCGTCGAAGAACGGCGGCTGACCTGCGGACGATCCGGCGCTCCGCCGATCTTGACCGCTCACCGGACGTCTCCCGGTGAAGCCGGCTACCCGCCGCTGCCGACACGTTCCTCGTAGTGCCGCACCCGCGCGTCCCAGCCCGTCAGCACCGCCCTGGCCTCGTCGGCGACCAATGCGTGCTCGAGATCGTCACCGGCGAAGGCTCGGATTGCCTCGATGGACCGCCAACGGGTGAGGACGACCAGCTCCACTTCCAGTCCGAGGTTCCCGCCGAGCAGCGACGCTCCCAGGTACCCGTCGAGCCTGCTCAACGTCGGCAGCACATGCCTCGCGAAATGCTCCTGATACCGGGCGGCACCTTCGGACGTCGCGTGGGCGGTCCACATGCGGAGGATCATCGAGGCAGGTCCCGGCCCCGGAGACCATGCCGCTGCAGCTCCGAACGAATTCGACCGACGAACTCGGTGGGAACGGCCTGCGGTTCGAGCCCCACATTGAGGTGACCGTCCTCGAGCGGAAAGAGCCCCGTCCAGAAGTTCCCGTACCGGATCCAGACGTGGTCGAGGCCACCGCAGTCGATGTCCCCCCGGCGTCCGAGCAACGTGAGAACGGCGGGATTGACGAGCAGCTCCTCGTACCGGTCCGTCTCCGACGCACTCGCCCCGGAAAGGCCGGGCCGCTCCCGGAACTGGAGCTCTCGCCCCCGGAGCAGGGCGACGTACCGGACGAGGGGGGAGAGTGCGAAGAGGGGGTCGGAAACCTCGTTCATGGTGCTCCGACGCTAGCGCGGGGTGCGAGCCACGGACGAGGTTCTCATCGGGCGCCCGGGTGTGCTCTCGCTCTGGCCGTCACAGTCCGGAACACGGTGCGCGCGGGCGCTGATGTCTCATCGCCGGCTCGCGCC
>JBKPMY010000179.1:0-6639 GCA_046732375.1 Myxococcota bacterium | reverse complement strand
CTCCTCGCCGAGCGCCTCCACGAGGTGCGGCGCGTCGAGGGACAGCGCCTCCATCGGGGCGATCTCCGCGCCGTGGGCGACCTGCTCGAAGAGGAAGACCTGCTTCTCGAGGCGGTGGTAGACGCCGCGGAACTCCGGCCCCATACCGATCGGCCAGTTCATCGGGTAGGCGCGAATGCCGAGCACCTGCTCCAGCTCGTCCATCAGCTCGAGCGGGCTTCGGCCGTAGCGGTCGAGCTTGTTGACGAAGGTGAAGATGGGGATCGCCCGCATCCGGCAGACCTGGAAGAGCTTCTTGGTCTGCGGCTCGACGCCCTTCGCCGCGTCGATGAGCATCACTGCGCTGTCGGCGGCGGAGAGCGTGCGGTAGGTGTCCTCGGAGAAGTCCTGGTGACCCGGCGTGTCGAGCAGGTTCACCGCGTGGTTCCGGTACTCGAACTGAAGCACCGAGGAGGTGACGGAGATCCCGCGCTCCTTCTCCAGATCCATCCAGTCCGAGGTGGCGTGGCGGCGGGCGCGGCGGGCCTTCACGCTCCCGGCCAGGTGGATCGCGCCGCCGTAGAGCAGGAGCTTCTCGGTGAGCGTTGTCTTCCCAGCGTCGGGGTGGCTGATGATGGCGAAGGTGCGCCGGCGGGCGACCTCCCGTTCGATCTCGGACGTCATTGGCGGGCGGGACCCTCTAACACGCCCCGTACCCAGGCGCCGATCCGACCGACCGCCCGGGGAAGGCAGCGGTCGGGGCCTCGTCACGTTCCGGCCGGTGCGCCGGAGCGTGCCCTGCTCTAGTCGTTGCCCGAAGGCATCACCACCGGCACCGCCGGCACGTCGGTCGCCGGGGCATCGGGATCCGGAGTGGGATCGTCAATGTCCGACGGGTCGCAGTGGTCGCGCTCGCCGGTCGCCAGGACCACGCGGCAGGCAGCGGGGTCGCCGACGATGACCCAGGTGCAGCTTCCCTCCCCCGGCTCCTCACCCGGACCGCAGAGGGCCGTCGCCTTGAACACCAGGGCCTCCTGCGCGTCCCAGCACTCGCGGCCGAAGAAGACCCTGTTGCCCAGGTCGCCGCCGACGATCGCCACCTCGGCGCGGCCACCCACGCCGGGGTTGAAGCGGGCGCGGCCGAAGAACAGCTCCTTGGCCGGGGTGTCCTCCGGAATCTCCGGGATGTCGGCATAGGCCGCGACGCGGACGCTGGTCACGCCGGTGATGGCGTTCTTGTGCGCGTAGAAGATGGCGTCCACCGGCTGCCACTGGGTGGTGTCGGCCGAGAAGTTCCTCAGCGCGTAGATCAGCGTCTTGCTCTGCCCGGTCACTCCGGCGTCGGCCGCGTCGGGCCCGAAGCCGTGGTGGCTGAAGGCGACGAAGAGCTTGCCCTGACCGGGGAAGTCGGTGACCACGGTCTTGTACGCATCGAGGTCGACGCCGATGGTGCCGCGGCCCCGGTGCACCTGGTCGCTCGGAACCTTAAAGGTGGTCCCCGCAGCGAACTTGACGAAGGGCGTGGTGGGTTCACCGCTCTTCTTCACTTGAAGCTTCCAGGCGTAGTGATTGCCCGCGATGCGCACCACGGAGAGGAGGTAGCTATAGCCGTTCTGGTCGAACGGACCGTAGGTGTAGACCTGGCCCTGCACCTGCGACGGGCCACTGGTGAGGACCAGCCTCTCCAGCGGACCGAAGGCCTCCTTCAGCCCCTGGTTCAGGCTCCGGATCGCGTCACGGATCTTCGGAAGCCACTCCGGACGGCTGCTGGCCTGGATCTCCGCGCCGGGAGCCGGGGCGATCAGCGCCGCCTCCGAGCTCGCGGTCAGGCTGGACTCCTCGGACGCGGCGCCGGAGACCTCCGCCGACACGCCGGAGAACGTGGGGACCGCGGCCTGGTACTCGTCCGGACCGTTGCTGCTGCTGCCACACGCGGCGACCAGGACCAGGCCAGCCACGAGGAACGACTGACGTGCGAGCTTCATGACTCCCTCTTTCGTCGATGACGTCGAGTGACGAGCGGGCACCCCACGGCGGGTGCGCCCCTCCTGGCGACCTCGAACACGGGGAAGAGGGAGCGAGTTGCGGGAGAGAGGTTTCAGCTGCTTGCGGAGGTGTACCGGGCGATGCTGGAGAGCCACACCCGGCGGGCGAGCCATCCGAACGCACCAGCTCCCACCACCGACCACGCCAGGGCGGTGAGTGAAAGCCGACCCAGCATCGCCTGCGCGGGGAACGTGGTCATCAGCGCGAGCGGGATGAGGAAGGTGAAGATCCAGCGAATGACGCCGCGGAAGACCTCCACCGGCCATCGGGCGGCGTCGAAGATGGAATTGAAGAGGTTGGTGAGGTTGTCGATCTTCACCACGTAGAACGCCGCGCTCACCGTGATGATCCACAGGGAGTAGAGGAGCGACGTCGCGACCACCAGGAGCAGCAGCGCGGCCAGCGAGCCCGGAAGTGACGGCGGGTGTCCAATCCTCATGAAGCCGTAGGTCCAGAGCACCACGGCAGTGATGACGTTGGTGCTCCGCCAGGGCTCGAAGCGCGCGGTGGAGACCAGGAACTGCGCGTCGGCTGGCTTGAGGAGCACGAAGTCGAGGGTCCCTTTGCGGATGTGCTCCACGACGGCGGTGAGGCTCGGGTTGATCGCGCCCTCGAGGATGGCCTCCAGAAGGGTGAACCACCCCACGACGATGAGGGCCTCCTCGAATGTCCAGCCGGCCACGCTCTCGCGGAGGTGGAACACCGTGAACAGGGGGACCAGCGCGGTGAGCGTCCAGAACAGCGAGACGATCCCGTCGAGCGCGAAGTCCGCGCGGTACTGGAGCCCGAGCAGGACCGAGCTGCGGACCTGCACCCGGAACAACCGCCAGTAGCGTCCGACCGCCGTCATCCGCCGTAGGCCGCGAAGCGCTGCAGGCCCCGCCTCCACAGCGCGCGCACCCCCAGCGTGAAGAGCGCGACCCAGATCCACTGACCGAGGAGCAGCCGGAGCGCCGCGCCGCGATCGAGCCCGCGGGTGAGCAGCTCCACCGGGAAGCCGATCTGGTACCGGAAGGGGAGCACCTCGATGGTGCCTCGGATGAGCGGCGGGAAGAGCTCGACCGGGATGAGGTAGCCGCTGAACACCATGAACATGGCGAGCCACACGTCCATCAGCTTCACGCTGCTCCCGGTCCAGAGGGCCAGGGTCCCGATGCCGGCATTGGCGAGGAAGGTGATGAGCCAGCCGCCGAGCAGCGAGAGGAGGAAGATGATCCAGAGAAGCGGGTCGCGCGGCAGCCGGCTCGCCCCGGTGAGGATGAGTGCCAGGACGGCGACCGGAAGCGCCACGATCAGGCGGAGCGGGATGGCCGCGAGGTTCTCCACCGCGTACGAGACCATGGGGTGGAGCGGGCGGAGGAGCCGCATCGCCAGGGTGCCGGTGCGCACCTCGAAGCTCAGCTGCCAGGCCACCCACGCTCCGGTGAGCTGCCGGACGATGAATGTGGCGAGGAAGTAGGCGACGAAGTCCTGCTGGTCGAAGCGACCCACCGGCGCGTCGTGGGCCACCGCCGACCAGAGCGCGAGCATGATCAGCGGCATGGTGGTGGCCAGGACCCACACCAGCATCTCAGCGCGGTAGGCGACCATCTCGGCGAAGCCGATCCGGAACAGCGTGGGCAGCGCGCGGACCGTGCTCCGGAGGCTCATGCGGCGTCCACCACCTCGCCCCTGGCGGCGCGGCTCTGGGCGAAGAGCTCGCTCATGACCTCCTCGAGCGGAGCGTTCTCGACCGTGAGGTCGTGGACCGGGAGCGTGGCCAGGGCTCGAGAGACCGCGGGGTTCACCGCGTCCTGCGCGACCTGGAGGACGACGCCGGCCGCGTCGGTGGAGACCACGCGGCCCACGGCCTCGAGCGCGGCGCGATCGACCGGGCCGTCGAGCCGGAGCACCAGCCGCTTCTCGGGCCGGATGCGGCGCACCAGCTCGTCGAGGGCACCGTCGTAGCTGAGCAGTCCCCGGTCGATGACCACCACCCGGGGGCAGAGCGCCGCTACGTCGTCCATGTAGTGGCTGGTGAGGATGAGCGTCGCCCCGGTCCGCTCGTTGTAGGCCTTGATGAAGTCGCGGATGACCACCTGCATCGAGACGTCGAGACCGATGGTGGGCTCGTCGAGAAAGAGGACCTGGGGGCGGTGGATGAGCGACGCGGCGAGCTCGCACTTCATCCGCTCGCCGAGGGAGAGCGTGCGGGTGGGCTTGTTGACCAGGTCCCCGAGCTCGAGCAGCTCGGTCAGGTCGACGATGGTGCGCCGGAACTCGGGCTCGGGCACCTCGTAGATGGCACGGTTGAGGGCGAAGGTCTCGGACGGCGGCAGGTCCCAGAGCAGCTGCTGCTTCTGCCCCATGACCAGGGTGATCTTCTTGAGGAAGGAGTCCTCGCGGCGCTGGGGGATGTGGCCGTCGACACGGACCTCGCCCGAGGAAGGGTGGAGCAAACCGGCGAGAACCTTGAGAGTGGTGGTCTTTCCCGCGCCGTTGGGGCCGAGGAACCCCACCCGCTCGCCACGGCCGATCTCGAAGGTGATGCCGTCCACCGCCTTGACGACGGTGGGGACCCGGCGGAAGAGCGAGCCCAGGGCGGCCTTGAGACCGGGCGGACGCTTGTGGACGGTGTAGTGCTTCCGCAGAGCCTGCACCGACACCATGGTCTGAGCCATCAAGGTCCCCTCTCCTAGCGTGCTACGCTGTCGATCGCAGCGGTGAACCTCGGCCTCGTGCTCACAGGCGGCGGAGCGCGCGCCGCGTATCAGGTCGGCGCTCTGAGGGCGCTGGCGGAGCTGTTCGGCAGCGGACCCCTCCCCTTCCAGGTGGTCACGGGGGTGTCGGCCGGGGCCATCAACGGCTCCTCGCTCGCCGCCGAGGCGGACGATTTTCCCGGGGCGGTGAAGCACCTCGGGGACACCTGGCTGGCGTTGACCCCGGAGCACGTGTACCGGACCGACGCGCTGAGCCTGGTGTCCATCGGGTCGGGGTGGTTTCGGGGGCTGACCGCGGGCGGAGCGCAGCCGCCACGGAGATACAACCACCTGCTCGACACGGCGCCGCTGCGCGAGCTGCTCGAGCGGGAGATCCGGTTCGAGCGTATCCGCGAGAACATCCAGCGGGGGCTGCTGCGCGGGCTGGCGATCTCGGCGACCAACTACGAGACCGGCACCTCGGTGACCTTCTTTGACGGCGTGGACGAGCTCGACCCCTGGGCACGCAGCAGGCGGATGGGGGTGAAGACCGCCATCACCCTCGACCAGGTGATGGCCTCGGCGGCGATCCCCATCTTCTTCCCTCCGGTGCAGGTAGGCGGCTCGTGGTACGGCGACGGTGGGGTGCGGTTGACCGCGCCGATGAGCCCGGCGCTGCACCTCGGAGCGGACCGGGTGCTGGTGATCGGCATCCGGCATCCCCGCACCGCGGAGCAGACGATCGAGCTCAACGCATCCTCGGCGCGGGACGATCTGCCGCTCTCGGAGATCCTCGGCGTGCTCATGAACGCGGTGTTCCTGGACTCACTCGAGCCGGACATCGAGCGGGTGGAACGGGTGACCGAGATGCTCGACTCCATCGAGTACCCACCGGACTCGCACCTCCGGCCGGTGCGAATCCTGCTGCTCCAGCCGAGTCAGGACCTCGCTGCCCTCGCCTCGGACCAGGTGATGCGCTTCCCGCGGACGCTACGGTTCCTGCTGAAGGGGCTCGGCGTGAGCCAGAAGGGCGGTTCGGACCTGCTGAGCTACCTGGCCTTCGAGCAGCAGTACATCGAGCGGCTGGTCACGCTCGGGTACGAGGACACCCGGGCGCGCTTCGAGGAGATCCGCACCTTCCTGGGTCCCGAGGCGGGGAACCTGTCCCGGGCGGGGTGAGCTCGTCCGGGCACCCGCGCAGCCGGTTTTTGCAACATGGAAGTGCCGCAAGGAGTTCCGTGCTTGATCGTCGGCGCAGGGCCAACCGGCCTGGCGCTCGCCGCGCAGCTGCGATCGTTCGGAGTCCCGTTCCGGATCGTCGAGCGTTCGCTGGACCGCACCCACGAATCGCGGGCGCTCGCCGTTCAGGCTCGGACTCTGGAGATCCTCGATGGGCTTGGCCTCGCCGATGCGCTGGTGGCGCGAGGAAGCATCAGCACCCGGGTGGTCATTCACCTCGGGGCACGCCCCGTCGCCTCGGCGACGCTGGCCGGGATCGGTGCCGAGGACACCCGCTACCCATTCATCCTCTTCATCTCGCAGGCCGAGACCGAGCGAGCCCTGGTGGACCACCTGTCCGGCTCGGGCGTGGTCATCGAGCGCGGCGTCGAGCTGGTGCGCCTCGAGATCCTGGAGGAGCTCGTGAGCTGCGTGCTCCGCCATCCCGGTGGTCGCGAGGAGCACCTTCGCGTGGGCTACCTCGTCGGCTGCGATGGAGCGCACAGCTTCGTGCGCAGGGAAGCGGGTTTCTCGTTCGAGGGAGGGAGCTACCCGCAGGAGTTCGTTCTTGGTGACGTCGAGGCAGACGGACCTCTGGAACGAGGGGCGATCAACTCCTTTGCGGGCGAGGGCGGCGCGGCGATGTTCTTCCCCCTCGGGTCTCCCGCAACCTGGCGTGTCATCGCCATCGCCGCGGGTGCCCGGCCGGGTTCTCCGG
>JBKPMY010000178.1:0-6177 GCA_046732375.1 Myxococcota bacterium | reverse complement strand
CGTTCGTGCTCTGCATGTCGAACCCGTAGGGGTGCAGCGGCCGGCCGGATCCGCGGAGCGCGATGGGTGCAATCCCCTCCCGGTGGAAGCTGAGGGTCCATCCATCGTCCGACAGATTGGCCCACATCGACAGCGCCATCGCGCCGTCGCGGAGGTTCCACTGCTCGAGGTGCTGGGCGACGCAGCCGGTGGCGTCGAGATCGGCGGTGACCTCCACCACCTCGCCCCGTCCCGGGCCCCACTTGAGGACGTCGAGTCGCCTCGGCGAGGACACGTAGGTCGTGACCTGCCAGGGATCGGAGCCGTCGAGATTGCTCTTCAGGTAGTGGTAGGCGTCGCCCGGACGCAGCGCGGCCGGAGGCTCGGCCGAGAGTGTCGCGGTGCCGAACAACGTGGCAGCGAGCAGGAGAGGGCGCACTTGCACCTCCTGTGGTGGCCGTGAAGTCCCGGCGAGCGGACTCTCGCACGAAGCCGCCGGATGGGCGCGAGAAAGACCGCGCACCACGGTCCCGACCCTTGATCGGCCCGCCGCGTCGGCGGTCTGCTCCGGAGCTCGGTCGAGACCGCGCTCGCTGCCCTGCAGCTCAAGCCGGGTACGGGAGCAGGCCCGCGTTGATGGCCTCCCAGGCCGCTCGAAGGGCAGCAAGGTCGTCGGGCCGCCGTCTTGCCAAATCCGCCTTTTCACGGACGTCCGCCGCGAGGTCATACAGATGGTCGGCTCCGTCGGTGAGGCGGACGTATTTGAGGTCATCGCGACGCAGCGCGCGCTGCTTCTTCATGCGCCAGAACAGGTCACGTCGGGGCGGTGGTTTGCCGTGAAGGAGATGGTCGACGAGGCTCACGCCATCGAGCGGATAGCGCGAATCCGGTTTCGCGCCGGCGAGGTCGAGGAACGTGGCGGTCCAGTCCATCGTGACGACCGGCTCGTGAACGACCTGCTGACCGCGGAGCTTGCCCGCCCAGCTGGCGATGGTCGGCACGCGGATGCCGCCCTCGAGCACGTCGCCCTTGAGCCCCGACAACGGCCAGTTGTGCGAGAAGCGCTCCCCGCCGTTGTCGCTCGCGAAGAAGATGAATGTTTCCTCGAGCTGCCCGCTGCGCCGGAGGGCCGACACGACATGGCCTATCGACCTGTCGAGGTCCTCGACCATCGCCTGGTAGGTCTGCATCGAACCGCCGTCGGTGTGGAACAGGACCCTCCGCTCACCAGCCTTGATGCGCGCCGTCAGGGCAGCGCTGACTTCCTTGTCGCCCGGCCCTTCCCAGGGCCAATGCGGCGTCGTGAAGTTGAGGTTCAGCAGCCACGGATCGGAACGCCGCTGGCGAACGAAGAGTGCGGCCTTCTCGGTGAGGATCTCCGTGTAGTAGCGGAGATCCTTGTACTCGACCTCTCCCTCGTACAGGTCGTACCGACCGTCGAGATCGACCTTCGAGAAGTAGTCGATGGCACCGCTGAAGTTTCCGAAGAACTCGTCCCAGCCAACCCGGGTGGGGCTGAACCACGGCAGGTAGCCACAGTGCCACTTGCCGATCATCGCAGTCCGGTAGCCCGCGTTCTTGAGGAGCGACGCGAGCGTCGGGTGGTCATGGGGGATGCCATCGATCTCCGTCACGGCCGCGATCGGCTCCGGCAGGCCGCCAGCCAGACGGCCCGGATAGCGGCCCGTGTACAGCGCGAAGCGCGTGGGCGAGCAGACCGAGGACGCCGCATAGCCCTGAGTGAAGCGCGCCCCGGACGCGGCGAGGCGGTCGAGATTCGGAGTGCGGATCGTCGGACCCCCGTAACAGGAGAGATCCGCCCAACCCAGGTCATCGGCAAGAATGACGAGGAGGTTGGGACGACGCGCAGGCTTCGCGGACGACCACCTGGGGGCCAGGCCAGCGATGACCGCGGCACCGGCTGCTCCGAGTAGCCCCGTGACGCGGCGACGGGAGATCCCGCCGGTCTGGTCATCTTCTTCCGACGTGCGCTGCCCTCGCTCAGCCATCGCCGAGTCTCTCGCAATCGAGCGGGTTGGAGGGCCTTCCTAGTTCACCGACTCGCGACGGTCGAGCGCGCCCGAGCCGAGCCCGGTCCTCAGGCGCGCACCAGCCGCAGCCGCTGCTCGGCGACCTCGACCCGGAGGTGCATGCCCCAGGCGAAGTCCAGCCGGTCGTCCTCGATCCCGTCCCCGAAGACGACCCCACCGTCGTCCATCTCGGAGACGATCTCCAGCTGCCCGTGCCCGTTGACCAGCCCGCCGTCGAGGCTGGTCCCGGTCGCAATGCTGGGGAACGGCTCGCGGACGAACAGCGCGAGCGCCCAGTCGGTGGGGCTCGGGAGCTGGAGCGGGTGGGCCCGCTCGCCGTTGATCGACCTCGCCCAGCCGGTCGCGCCGGTCCCGGTGGCCACGATGAGCCCCGAGGACGACTGCCGCTCCTCCCTGTTGCCGAGGCGGAGCCGGTAGCGCGCCGACTGGTGCGAGCGGTGTCCGACGAAGATCTCGTTGAGCGCCAGCAAGGACTGCCCGTCGTCGAGGCGGGCGCTCACCATGGTCCGCTCCTCCACCTCGGACCGGCCCGCCGCCATCCCTGCGAGGAGCGTCTTCGCTCGACCCGGGGGGTGAGGGACCAGGATGCCGTCGAACTGCTCGGCATCGGGGTTGATGCCGAGCACCAGCTGACCGTGGAGGTACTTGGCCAGGTTGGCCACCAGCCCGTCCTGCCCGGTGGCCACGACCAGGTCACCGGGCTCGAACAGGAAACGCGACAGCTCGGGCCGGTTCACCCGCGCTCGCCGCCAGTCGGCCGGGATGGCCTGTGACACCGCGTCCAGCGCCGCCATCCAGCGGTCGTGCCGTCGGCGTACGGCGTCGAGCGTCTGTCCGCGCTGCTCGAGGAAGAACCGGACCTGGGGTTCGGTCCCGTGCCGCGCGAGCAGCGCGGCATACTCGCTGGCACGGGTGACGACCACGACTCGGGGGACCGGAGCGGCCATGGCTCACTCCTTTCCCAGATGGCTCGCGCCGGCCTCCAGCAACCGGGTCAGCGCGGGGGCGAGCGCGGGCTCGCCGAGGCTCAGGTGCTCGATCTTCTCCAGCTTCCCGGCCAGGGCCTGCGCGGCGAGCGCCAGCAGCACGGGGGCGGGCACGTCACGCACCGCCTCCATCCGGGCCTTCTCCGCGGCCGTGCGCACCTCCTCGTGGGCGCGGAGGGCGGTGGCCTCCGCCTCGCCGCGCACGGTGACCCCGTGGGCCTCGGCCTCGGCGCGGAGCCGGAGCGTCTCGGCGGCGGAGTGCGACTCGATGCGCTCTCGCTCGGCCTTGCCCTCCGAGGCGATGCGCGAGGCGGTGGCCTCCTCCGTCGCCTCTCGCTGTGCGTTCAGGCCCTTCTGGGCGATCAGCTCTTCCTGACGCCGGGCGAGCTCCACCTGCGTCTGCAGCTCGTTCTCCTGGATGGCCCGCTCCTTCTCCACCGCATTGGCGCGGCGGGCGAACGTGGCCTCGTCGCCCTGCTGCTGGATCAGCTCCCGGGCGGGTGCCTCCAGCGCTCGCTCCAGATCCGCGGAGGGCCGGATCGAGGAGATGCGGACCGACACGAGCTCCAGCCCGAGTTCCTCCAGCGCCCGTTCCTCACGGAAGGCGAGCTGAATCTCGTGGCGCAGCGCGGGCGGACCCTCGGCGAGGGCGCGGCGCAAGGGGACGCTGGCCACCCATGCCCGGGCGCGCTGCTCGGCGATCTGCGAGAAGAGCAGCGACAGCTTCTCCAGCGGCTGCCGGAGGAGCACGCCGGTGTCGAGATCGATGGTGAAGTCGACCCGGTCGGCGAGCCGCCGCGGATCCTTCACCCGGAAGGTGATGACTCCCTGGGCGGTGACCTCCTGGTAGTCGCTCGAGCGGCTGCGGAAGGAGAACCCCATCTCCCGGTCGTCCACCGGGACCTCGGCAATGCTCGAGGCATGGGGGAGGAAGAAGAACGCCTGCCCTCGCCCGGAGCGGCTGAGCGCGCCCCGTCGGTAGCGGAGGACGAACATGCTCGCGTCGGACCTGAGGTGGTGGACCGGTCCCCATCGACGAATCTGTGCCATGGCCCGGACTCCTCTCCATCGGCTCGTTCAGATCGCGGACCGGCGTGTGAACCGATAGAGCTCCGCCGGGCGGTGGTCGACGTCTTGCTGGCTTTCGCCGGTGGCCTCGAGCTGCCCCGAGGCGAGAATCCGGCGACGGAACGAGTCCTTGTTCAGCGGGCGCGCCAGGATGGTCTCGTGCACCCGCTGCAGCTCTAGGAGCGTGAAGCGCGGGGGAAGGAGCTGGAAGCCGATCGGCGCGTAGTCCAGCTTCCCGCGGATGCGCTTCACCGCCATCCCGAGGATCTCGGCGTGGTCGAAGGCGAGGGGGAGCACCGTCCCGTCGGCACGGCGAGCCTCGACCGGCCCGCCGGTCTCGCCTTCCCACGGAACGTCGAGCCGCGCGTGGAGGAGCTCATCGGTCCCGGCACTGGCCTCGAGCAGGCGGGACCAGTCGACCAGGGCGATGTGCGCGACGCTGATCACCCGCGTCCGCGGGTCCCGGCCGGGATCGCCGAAGGTGTAGAGCTGCTCGAGGAAGACGCCGCTCAGTCCGCACTTTCGGGCGAGCACGCGCGCCGCCGCCGCGTCGAGGGGCTCACGGATTCCGACGAACCCGCCGGGGAGTGTGTAGCGCCCGCGGTGCGGGTGCTCCGAGCGGTGGAGCAGCACCGTCCACAGCGCGCCTTCCGCCACCGAGAGCAGGGCCACGTCCACGGCCACCGAGGGCCGGTCGAAGCGGCCCGCGTCGTACGAGGCCAGGAAGCGGGCCTCATCGTCGCTCCGTGCCTCCCGCCGTCGCCTGGCCATCGCTGGACTCCCTTCGATGCTCGATGCATATATGCAGCATGCATCGAAGGCGCGCCACTCTTTCGGCGCCATGCGCCCGGCGGCGGTGACGAAACGAGGGGACCACGGCGCTAGGGTGTCGGAATTCCTGGGAGGTTGCCGTGCCCGAGGTGGGGTCCGCGCTCGACGATCTGCTCCGACTGCTCGACCTGGAGCCGCTGGAGGTGAACCTTTTCCGGGGCCAGTCGCGGGACATCGGCGGGAAGGCTGTGTTCGGGGGACAGGTCATCGGTCAGGCGCTGGTCGCGGGGAGCCGCACCGTCGAGGAGCGCCTGCCGCACTCGCTCCATGCGTACTTCCTGCGGCCGGGCGACATGACTCGCCCCATCGTCTACGAGGTGGACCGGGTCCGGGACGGGAGGAGCTTCTCCGCGCGCCGGGTCCAGGCCATCCAGGGTGGAGAGGCGCTCCTGAGCATGATCTGCTCCTTCCAGACGCCCGAGCCCGGGTTCGAGCACCAGGCGCCGATGCCCGAGGTTCCGGCACCCGAATCGCTCCGCCCCCGGCAGGAGCTCGTCCGGGAGTGGCTCGCCGCCGTGCCGCAGGTCCCGGAGCGCATCCGCGAGGCGTTCGAGCGGCGCACTGCCGTGGAGTTCCGGCCGGTCGAGCCCCGCAACCCTCTGCTGCCCAGCGTGGACCCGCCGCGACAGGCGTACTGGGTGCGCGCGAACGGTCGGCTCCCCGATGAGCCCCTGCTCCACGCCTGCGTCCTGGCGTACGCGTCGGACTTCAGCCTGCTCTCCACCGCGCTTCGTCCTCACGGCGTCTCCTGGCTCAGCCCCGGGCTCGCCGTGGCCAGCATCGACCACGCGCTCTGGTTCCACCGGCCGTTCCGGGTGGACGACTGGCTGCTGTACTCGATGGACAGCCCCACCGCGCAGGGCGGGCGCGGGCTGTCGCGCGGTCAGTTCTTCGACCGGAGCGGCCGGTTGGTGGTGAGCGTGGCGCAAGAGAATCTGATGCGGCGCCTGACCCCTCCGATGAAGACGCCGGGATCGTGAGCTCGTCCTGGCCAAGCGCCCCCTCGACTTCCGCTGCGGCTGCTCGCGCGAACGGGTCCACCGGGCGCTCCTCGCCCTGTGCCCTACCGAGCTGGAGGACCTCCTGGGCACCGAAGGTGAAGCCGAAGCCACGTGCGAGTTCTGCACCACCCGCTACGTCATTCCGGGAGCGGAGCTGCGGACGCTGATCGCCGGCGCTTCGCCGGGCTAGGCTCGGGGCGTCCATGCCTTCGAGATCGACCCGGCGCCTTGCGGACTCCCCCGAACAGGTCCTCTCGCCCC
>JBKPMY010000177.1:0-10716 GCA_046732375.1 Myxococcota bacterium | reverse complement strand
ACGAAAGGACGCCCGTGGTTCCTGACGAACGAGTTCTCAGTGGAATTCCGGCGCGGGGGAGGCCGGCTCCGCCTCCCTGGATGCGTGCACTTCTCGATGCACTGAAGCTCTCCTGCGTCGCCGCCTCGCTCGTGGCGTGCGGAATGACGAACGGCAAGCCGGCGTCGCCGGGAGAGCTGGACGCGATCGATCTCGCACGATCACCAGGCTGGCCTGACAGTGTGGCCGCCCGCAGCGTCCCCGCGTCGTTTCGCACGACGATCACGACGGTCGACGTCGATCCACGTGAGAAGGTGTGGCTCCTCCGTGACGAGCGCACCGAGCCATCACAGCTCGTCGGCACTCCGGTGCTCGAACGGTACGCGCCAACGGGTCATCTCGATCGCCGGATCGGGTTCCCGGCGCATTCGAAGGTCTCGAGCTTCGCCATTCATCCGAGCGGGGAGCTCAGCGTCTTCGTCATGCGCGGGGACGAGCGTGGCCAGGAGTACGATCTCGAGATCGTGCGCCTGTCGCCTGACGGGGAAGCCATTGCGACGACGGCGTTCGAGGAGGTCCCGGGGCCTCGCGAGAACCTCTACTACGACGGGACGGGCGTTCACGAGCTCCCGATCAACGGGCCGTTCAGGCTGGGGTGGACCAGCCACGTCGTGGGTGTGGCGGACGGCGAGGGTCTCTACGTCCTGGCCGAGTGGACCTACGGGTTCAAGCTGTACCGTCTGGATGCCGCAAACCGACGCATCTGGGGCGTCCAGGTCATGCCGGCGAACATTGGCATGGCGTTCCAGGTCTCGCCTTCGCTGATCGAGCGTGACGGCGACGCCGTCTACGTCGCGACCCAGATCTTCGAGGACGACGTGCACTTCTATGGCGAGCACTTCGGGCGTGCTGCGCTCACTCCGCTGGGCAGCTATGACGCACTGGTGCAGAGATTCGCAACCGCCGACGGGGCGTTCGGTGGGGCGCGTCTCTTCGGCGGACCCGCGGTCGATCATCCGAGCGCGATGATGGTGCATGACGGCGTGGTCCTCATTGCCGGCGCGGCGCGGATCACGAAGCACGATACGCCCAACCGGACGATGGAGTGGGACATCGCCATGATGCGCGGCCACATCGACGGGGCTTCCACGCCGGAGTACCGGACGATCGATCTCGCCCGTGACGACTTCGGCTGGGCGCTGGCAGCGGCGCCCGGCGGCAATCTGATCGTGGGCGGGCGGACCGACTACCTGCAGGTGGACACGAACAGCGAGGTCGAGAACGGGAAGGGCCTGCTCCTCACCCTGGGTCCGGACCTGACTCGCCAGGCCGTTCTCGAATTACCGATGCCGCGCGATGTCCAGGTGCAAGCGGCGCGGATCCTCCCTGATGGAAGTCTGCTACTGGCCGGAACGCGCGACGGCCCGCTCACCCACACCCCGCCCTCGATGACCCACAACGATGGGTTCTGGGGCGTCGCTCGCGTCGGACCGTAAAGCGGCTTGGTGACGGGGTCAGGAGGCCCGCTCAACCCCTGGCCCGCTCGGAAGCGAGCCGTGAGCCCATCGAAATCCCGACACACTTGTCACTCTCACCGATGGGTACGCCGGCACTACCTAGAGCACCGACGCACTTCCAAACGTCACGAGGAGCAAGCCATGCCGGACATCCTGCACAAGATCGACATCAAGTCCTCCCAGAACGATACCTATCGAGCGCTGACGACCCTCGAAGGCCTCGCTGGTTGGTGGACCAAGAGCACGAAAGGCTCCCCGAACCCCGGCGGGACGATCGAGTTTCGATTCGGCCCGAACGGCGGCTTCGACATGAAGGTGCTCGAGCTCGAGCCCGGAAAGCGCGTGCTCTGGCAGGTCGTCGACGGACCCGCGGAATGGCTGGGGACGAAGATCAGCTTCGACCTCCGGCCGGACGGTGACTTCACGGTCGTGATGTTCAAGCACCAGGGCTGGAAGGAACCCGTGGAGTTCATGCACCACTGCAGCACGAAGTGGGCGACGTTTCTGCTGAGCATGAAGTCGCTGCTCGAGAGGGGCCAGGGAGCCCCGTACCCGAACGACGTGCACATCTCCGCGAGGGGAGATTAGCTTGTGAGGGGAGCGACGGATGCCAGTCGCTCCTGAGCGATGGCGCTGATGACCAACCGCTCCTTCGCGTTGCTCAGGAGCTTCTGGGTCCACGGAACGTCACCGCCGTCGCCGATCTCCATGTCGACGCCGGCGGGGTCCTTCACCGAGACCTTGAAGCAGACCGACCCGTAGTATCCGCGGCCGCTCCGCCGAGTCGGGTCGATCCCAACGTCCGACTGCGGGAACTCTGCTCTCAGAGGCGCGATGATGGATGTCTCGAGGATCGGAAGCAGTCGCCCATCCGAGAAATCCGTCAGGGCGATCCGCGGCGCCGAGACTCTCCAGCCCGCCGCGCTGAGAGCTTCGAGGTAGCGGAGGTGGAAGCGGATCTGCGAGAGGGTGCTCTCGACCTCGAACGAGAACGAGCCACCGTCTCGTCCGGCGGCGCACAGGGACAGCAGCCGGAAATGGGCCCAGCTGCGCTGCTGCCCGGGCAGTCGCTGAGCACGGGTGAGTCGCTGCGAGGCCGCGAGCAACGCGGGCGTCCTGGGGTCCTCACGTCGCCGAACGGCGCACTCGAGGGCCAGCACGTTCGTCGAATCGGAGACCACCTCGGTGTGGCGCGAGGTGCTGACCACCTTGTTCTGGCTCACCGGAGCGACCACGGAGCAGGTGCCGAGGGGACAGAGCGGGCTCAGCTCCCGGGCCTCGTACCCCGGGGGGAGGAGGCTCCACGCGATCCGGTCCAGCTCGCCGAGCGCCCGGACGTCGACCTCGGCGGGCCTCACGAAACGGTCACTCTCGTATTGATCCAGGAGCTTGCCGGGCGTGCTCTTGCTGGCGACGCGGGCGTAGACCGTGAGCATGAGCGATCGGAGATCCGACGGAGCCAGCCGCGCGGTGAGCGCCTCCAGGAGGTCGTCGACCCCTGACTCGCGCACCAGCCTCTCGAGAAATCCCTCCGACACGTCCACCTCGATGGGAGGTGCTCCCCCCGCGACCGGGAGAGTACCTCGATGGTGCGTCGTCCACCGCGCCGACTGGTCCCGGGCGCCGAGCGAGCGTTCTCGGACCGGCGGAACCTGGACGCCCCGGAGCTGGGGAAAGCTCGAGCGGGTTGCCGCCCCAGCTTCGGCGGAGCTAAGAGTCGCGCGATCCGGAAGCGTCCGGCTCGGGGGCCGCCTCGATGAACGACCCGCCGTCAAAGGGGCTGCCGCCGCCGGCCGAGCACCCGACGGCCGGCCGTCTGGACTCGTGGAAGGAGATCGCCGCGTACCTGCGACGCGACGTGACGACCGTGCAACGGTGGGAGCGGCGTGAAGGGATGCCGGTCCACCGCCACCAGCAGGACAAGATGGGATCGGTCTTCGCGTTCGCGTCCGAGCTCGACATCTGGACGAGGAGTCGAAGCCTGGGCGGCGGTCCGGCCGACGCGGCAAAGCACGTCGAGCAACCCGAAAAGGAGGTGCGCCCGGGGCCCGAGGTCGCGCCAGAGACTGGCGGAGAGCCCACGGTCCAGGCGCCAAGCCCCACGCCGGCGATCGGCCGCCGAGGGAGAGGCTGGTTCGTCGTGGCGGCCTGCGCCGTCCTGGCTGCCGCGATCGCCATCTGGTCAGTCCGGCGGGGTGCGGCGGTCGCCGACAATCCGCTGGCCGGCGCCCGGTTCCAGCGATTGACGAACTTCGACGGCATCGAGCAGGCAGCCGGCGTCTCGCGCGACGGAAGATTCGTCGCCTTCCACTCGGACCGCGACGGTCCGCTCGATGTCTGGGTCACCCAGGTGGGCAGCGGTCAGTTCCTCAACCTGACCCGTGGGACGGCCCCGGACATCTTCAACCCCTCTGTTCGCACGATCGATTTCTCACCCGATGGGACGCAGGTCACCTTCTGGCAGCGAGGAGCACGGTCCACGGGCGAGCCTGAGATCAACGTCTGGGGGGTTCCGCTGCTTGGCGGAGCTCCACACCCCTACCTCGAGGGAATCGCCGAGTACGCGTGGTCCCAGGACGGGACCCGCCTCGTCTATCACACGCCCGGACCCGGCGACCCGACGTATGTCCGCGAGCCAGGCTCGGTCGGTCCCGATCGACGAATCTTCTCGGCTCCTCCTGGCGTGCACGCCCACTTCCCACTCTGGGCGCCCGACCAGTCGTTCATCTACGTCGTGCAGGGCACGCTCAACGAGCGGATGGACATCTGGCGCATCCGGCCGAACGGCGGTGCAGCCGAACGCATCACCCACCACGATGCGCCGGTGACCTACCCGGTCTTCATCGACACCCGGACGCTGCTCTACCTCGTCGTCGAACCCGACGGCTCGGGTCCCTGGATCTACGCCGTCGACGTCGCAATCCCGCCCCCCGCCGTGTGAGTGCGAGCGTCGACACCTTCAGCTCGCTCGCAGCAAGTGCCGACGGCCGGCGGTTGGTGGCGACGCTCACCAGTCCGAAGAGCACGCTGTGGACCGTGCCCATGAACGGGACCCGCGGAGAGATGTCCGCTGCGCGCAAGGTCACCCTGAACACCGCGAGCGGCACGATGCCGCGGCTGGCCCTGGCTTCCTGCTCTATGTGTCGTCCAAGGGGAGCACCGACGGCCTCTGGAAGCTCCAGGGCACCACTGCCACGGAGCTGTGGAGCGCGCCCGGGGCCCGGGTCCTCGGCGCTCCGGCAATCCATCCAGATGGTCGGCGAATCGCCTTCGGCGCGAACGAACGGTCGCGGTCGAATCTGTACGTCGTGAACGCCGACGGAACGCAACTCCGTCTGGTCACCGGAGCCCTCCAGCTGCGCGGCGCTCCCGCCTGGGCGCCCGACGGTCAGTCGATCACGGTGGCGGCCCTCAGCGACGGTGCACCTCGACTCCACAGCGTTCCGCTCGAAGGTGGACCGGCGTCGTTGCTCATCTCCGAGCACTCCGTGGATCCCGCGTGGTCATCCGACGGAAAGGCGCTGCTGTTCACCGGCCCGGACGTCGGTACCACCTTCCCGGTGAAGGCGGTGAAGGCCGATGGCACTCCCTACCCGCTGCCCCCACTGACGCTCACGCGGGGCGCCAGGCATCTGCGCTTCCTGCCGGGTGACCGCTCGATCGCGTTGCTCCGGGGAGAGATGCATCAGAAGAACCTGTCGGTGATCGATCTGCAGACCGGCGCCGAGCAGCGGTTGGTCGACCTCCCCGCACAGTTCGACGTCCGTGACTTCGATCTCTCCCCCGACGGACGGGAGCTGGTGCTGGAGCAAATCCAGGAGTACGCGGACATCGTGCTCATCGATCTGGCTCGGCGCTGAGTCGCTGGGTGACGGGAATGGGAGCTTCGATCCAGGCATGTCCCCGGGCCCCGTGAGGCTGGGCGGTCTCCGGACGGGGGTGGTCGGTTCCGGGATCGGGCGTCCCGCGGACGGTCCGCGACCTTGCCCTTCCGGACGCCGCCTCGGGGGGTTGCCAGTGGCATGCCGCGTGCCAGCGACCTGGGCGAGGGAGGGTCTCTCCGGTGACCGACTTCCGCCTCGCGGCGCGCTCGCTGCTCAGGAATCCCGCGCTCTCGCTCCTGTGCATCTCCGCCCTGGGGCTGGGGATCGGGGCGAACGCCGCGGCCTTCGCCTTCATCGACAAGATCCTCCTCGAGCCGTTCCCGTTCCCGCATGCCGGGCGGGTGATGGCCCTGGAGACCAGCCCGGGCCGCGATCGACGGCCGGTTCCCTTCCCGACCTTCGACGCCTGGGCGGCGGAGACGCGAACCCTGGAGGCCCTCGGCGCCTATCAGTGGTGGGAGGCGAATCTCACCGGGGTCAACGAGCCCGAGCACCTCGTCGCGTACCAGGTGACCCCGAACCTGTTCCGGGTCCTCGGCGTGGCTCCGGCCCTCGGGCGCGGTTTCCTTGATTCGGAGGCCGAGGCCGGGGCCGACCACGTGGTCGTGCTCTCCCATGCAACCTGGCAGCGGCGCTTCGGGGGCGATGCGGACATCCTCGGCAAGCCGGCGATGATCGATGGTCAGAGCTACACCGTGGTGGGTGTCATGCCCGCGGACTTTCGATTCCCCAAGGGAGCAGCTCTCTGGACGCCTCTCGTGGTGACGGAGGCCATGCGCGCTGCCCGGACCAGCCACACCACCTTCGGGGTCGGTCGGATGCGGCCCGGTGAGACTTCGCGGAGCGTCCAGGCCGAGCTCACCGCCATCTCCGCCCGCGTGCAGGCGGCACACCCCGACACGGAGGTCGGCCACGTCGCCCAGGTCTTCCATCTTCGGGACTACGGTGATCCGCTGGCGCGCTTCATGATGCTGGTGATGGCAGCCGGCGTCGGGCTGCTCCTCTTCCTTGCCTGCGCCAACGTGGCCAACGTGCTCCTCGCTCGTTCCACCGCCCGGGCGCGGGAGTTCGCGGTGCGGGCCGCGCTCGGGGCCTCGCGGGCACGCCTGGTCGCGCACCTTCTCGCAGAGAGCCTGCTGCTGGCCCTCGGAGCCTGCGTGGTGGGCCTCGGAGTGGGGTGGGTCGGGATCCGCCTGTTGCGGGCAGGGATGCCAGCGAACATCGAGCGCTTCGTGGCCGGCTGGGAACGGGTTCAGGTCGACTGGCGGCTGGTGGTGTTCAGCACCATCGCCTCGCTGGTGGCCACCTTTGCGGCGAGCATCTACTGCGCGCTGCAGGTCTCCCGATACGGTCCCCAGGCCGTGCTGGCCTCCGAGACCGGCAGCGGATCTCCCGGCCGGCACCGCCTCCGTGGCGTGCTCATCGGCGTGCAGGTGGCGCTGGCCCTGGTCCTGGTCACGGATGCCGGGCTGTTCGGCCGGACGCTCCGGCAGATGATCGTCGCGCCGCTGGGCTTCGAGCCCAAGGACGTCCTGACCTTCCGGATGGGTGTGTCCGAGGTCAGCTTCCCCGACGATGCCGACGTCGAGCGTCTGCTCGACGAGGCCAGTGCGCGGCTCCGAGCGCTGCCTGGCGTCGAGGAGGTGGGCGTCGCGGGAAAGCTCCCGCTCAGTGGTCGGTTCGGCGCGGCACCCTTCGAGGTGGAGGGAGCGGAGCCGCCGCCGGGTGGGCGCGAGCTCACCACGCTCCTCACCGCCATCTCTCCCGGGTACCTGGAAGCGATGCGGATCCCGCTCCGGGAGGGGAGGGCCTTCACCACCGCCGATCGGCTCGGGGCGCTGGAGGTGGCGCTGGTCTCGGAGCCATTCGCCCGACGCCACTTCCCGGCGGGTGAGGCCATCGGCAAGCGGATCCGGGTCGGGAAGCGCTGGTGGACGGTGGTGGGGATCACCGCCGCGGTGAAGCACCTCGACCTCACCGACGCCGGGCTCCATGTCTTCCTCCCGCTGGCGCAGGCCGTGGAGCGAGAGGTGGCCTTCGCGCTCCGGACGGCCGGCGATCCTGAGCGCTGGGCGTCCTCGGTGCAGAAGACGGTGCACGCACTCGCGCCGGACCAGCCGATCTCGGAGCTCATGCCGCTCCGGACGGTCATCAACGACAACACGCTGCTAGCGATGCGGTACGGGGCCGGTACGCTGGCGGTGCTCGGGGCCATCGCGCTGCTCCTCAGCGCCGTCGGGGTCTACGGGGTGATGTCGCAGTGGCTGCTGGGACGGCTGCGGGAGCTGGGTATCCGCGCCGCGCTGGGGGCCCGCGTCGACCAGCTGCTCTGCCTCGTCCTCTGGCGCGGGCTTCGCCCGGCGGTCGTCGGCATGGTGGTGGGGATCGCCCTCGCTGTGGGCCAGGGTCGCCTGCTCCGCGCAGTGCTCTACGGGGTCTCCCCCGACGACCCGCGCATCCTCGGCGCAGTGGTGCTGGTCATCTCCGCAGTCGCGCTGGCCGCCTGCATCCTGCCGGCACGACGCGCCCTGCGACAGGATCCCTCGGCGGTGCTCCGGCAGGACTGAGCGTTCCGCGGCTGCCACGCGCGAGCACTCACCGCCCGTCCCATCCCGGCAAGTATCCCTTGACAGGCATATACCTATATGGGTATATAGGCCCTGGTGGAATCCGCCTTCGCAGTCCTCGCCGAGCCGAACCGCCGCGCCATCCTGAGCATGCTCTCCTCGTCCGAGCGCTCGGTGGGGGAGCTGATGCACGAGCTTCGCCTGCCGCAACCGTCGGTCTCCAAGCACCTCAAGGTCTTGCGCGACGGTGGCTTCGTCGAGTCGCGCGTGGAGGCCCAGCGGCGCGTCTACCGCCTCAACCCCAGACCGCTTCAGGAGGTCGACGCCTGGCTGGAGCCGTTCCGCCGCTACTGGTCCAGGCACGTCGATGCGCTGGAGGAACACCTGGATCGGATGGAGAAGGCCGCACCCCCGAAAGGAAGGAAGAAGCCATGAACAGCCGTGACCAGTACGTGCCGGGTGCCGCCTTCGGTGCCGAGGTCCGAAAGGGCCCGTAGGAGTGGACCCTCGTTCTCGTTCGCGACCTCCGCCACAGTCCGGAACTCGTCTGGACGGCGCTCACGGACCCCGAGCATCTCCGGGAGTGGGCTCCGTTCGATTCCGACCGGAACCTCGGGACCGTCGGCAGCGCGAAGCTCACTGCGGTGGGGGCGCCGACGCCGCAGGTCTCCGAAACACGGGTGAAGCGGGCCGACCCGCCCAAGGCGCTCGAGTTCGACTGGGGGGGACAGAACATCCGCTGGGAGCTGGAGCCGCTGGTAGGCGGCGGCACCCGGCTCACGCTCTGGCACAACATCAACCGCGGCTACATCGCCTGGGGCGCCGCGGGCTGGCACCTCTGCTTCGACGTGCTGGATCGGCTCCTCGCGGGTCAGCCCATCGGACGCATCGTCGGCGCCGACGCGATGCAGTTCGACGGCTGGCAGCGATTGACCGGCGAGTACGCGAAGCAGCTCGGCGTCGAGTCCCCCAGCTGGCCGACCAAGAGCTGAACGATTCGAGGAGAGACCCGATGGAATCGACCCTGCAAGAGCCCGTCTTCGTCGCCGCTAAGTTCACCCCAAAGGCCAGGACCCTCGCCTACTGGATCGCCACTGCGCTCTTCTGCCTGCAGATGAGCTTCACCGCCTACGCGCAGCTACGCCTGCCGCAGGTGGCGGAGGAGTTCACCCGGCTGGGCTTCCCTGCGTACTTCCGGGTGGAGCTCTCGCTGGCCAAGCTCCTCGGCGTGCTGGTGCTGCTCGCGCCAGTGCGGGCACGACTCAAGGAGTGGGCCTATGCCGGCTTCGCCATCGTTCTCGGCTCGGCCCTCACCGCCCACTTCTCGATGGGTGACGCACCGGAGAAGTGGGGCTGGGCGGCCGGCACCGCCGTGCTCTGGGGGCTCTCGTACTTCTTCTGGCGCCGGCTGAAGGCCCCCCCCGGCGAGCGCCTGACCGCCACCCCCGCCGTTGAAAGCCGTTTGGTAAGAAGCCAGCCATGAACAAGCCCGATCCGGTCGAATCTGCGTCTGCGTTGATTGACGAGAAGATCCAGGGACTCGGAGACTGGCGCGGGAAGACGCTGGCGAAGATCCGCCAGCTCATCCGCGAGGCAGATCCGGAGATCGTCGAGGAGTGGAAGTGGGGGACTCCCGTCTGGTCCCACGCCGGCATCGTCTGCACCGGAGAGACGTACAAGGCGGTCGTCAAGATGACCTTCGCCAAGGGAGCTGCGGTGAAGGACCCTGCGGGACTCTTCAACTCCAGCCTGGAGGGGAATGTCAGGCGAGCCATCGACATCCGCGAAGGCGACAAGGTCGATGAGAAGGCGCTGAAGAATCTCATCCGCGCTGCGGTGGTGCTCAACCTCGAGGGCCAGGACAAGCCGAAGTCCCGGCGAGCGAACCGGTAGGCCCCGAGCGGGCCGGAATTCGAATGCCCAGCAAGACGGGGGACTCTCTCGCCCGGCTTCCTGGGAGCGGAGTCCACGGTGGCGAGCAGCTCCGTGATCGAGCTCGAGGGCGTGGCTCCGCTGTTCGTGTCCGGCGGCGTCCATCTGTATGCGTCCATCCGTCGCTGTCGCTGCCTAGGATGCCCCCTCTTCGAGGAACGAGATGACGATCGATCGCAGGCGATTCCTTCAGCTATGTGCTGGCGCAAGCGTGGTGGCGATGTCCCGCGCTCGCGCGGCCGCCTACACCCCGAGCGCGAAGCTGCCCATCATCGACGTCCACCTGCATGCGTATCCGGCCGACATGGTCCTGCCCGCGACGCCCAATCCAGTCACCGGCAAGCTTCCGGAGGCGAAGGATGGTGAGGCCCACCTGCGAGCGTGCCTCGCGGAGATGAAGCGCCTGAACGTCGTGAAGGGAATCGTGAGCGGTGGATTGGGAGATCGTCTCGCCGCAGCCGATCACTGGCGCGCGGTGGCTCCCGATCGGATCATCGCCGGCGCTGGCGTCCGTGGCTCGGCAGATACGCCGCTGCCGGAGATCGGTCTGCTGCGCAAGGAGTTTGCGGAAGGCCGGCTCCGCGTGCTCGGGGAGGTCAGCGCACAGTACGCCGGGCTGACTCTCAGCGACCCGAAGTACGAGCCGTACCTTGCTCTCGCCGAGGAGCTCGACATTCCGGTCGCTCTTCACACCGGGACGGGACCTCCTGGCATCTCCTACGATCCGTGCTGTCGCGGCTTTCGTGCGAGTCTCGGCAGTCCGGCCCTGGTCGAGGACGCCCTCAACCGCCACCCCAAGCTCCGGCTCAACGTGATGCATGGAGGATGGCCCTACCT
>JBKPMY010000176.1:0-2854 GCA_046732375.1 Myxococcota bacterium | reverse complement strand
CCGTCATCCAGGCGCTCGAGCTGGATCAGCCGGTGCTCTCCGGCTGGTCCTACGGCCCGCTGGTGGCGCTCGACTACGTGCGCCACCACGGAGAGGAACGGCTGGGGGGCCTGCACTTCACCGGTGCGATCTCCCGCCTCGGGAGCGAGGCGGCGATGTCCGTCCTCTCCGCGGAATTCCTCGAGCTGGTCCCGCAGTTCCTGTCCTCGGACACCGAGACCTGTGTCCGAGGGCTCGATGGCCTGCTCCGGCTGTGCTTCGCCAGGCCGCCTTCAGCCGAGGAGCGGTACCTGATGCTCGGATTCAACGTCTCGGTGCCCCCGTACGTCCGTCAGGGCCTCTTCTCGCGCTCGTTCGACAACGACGATCTTCTGCCTCGACTCCGGAAGCCGGTCCTGCTGACGCACGGCGCACAGGATGCCATCGTCAAGCCCGCCGCCGTCGAGCAGCACCAGGCGGCGATCCGTCACGCTCAGGTGCAGTGGGTGCAGGGGGCCGGCCACGCGGCGTTCTGGGACGATCCGGTGGCATTCAACGACCGCCTGCACGCGTTCTGCGAGACGCTCTGAGCTTTGTCGGCGCGAGCGCGGCTCACCCGCGAATCTGGATCTTCTCCAGCTCGGCCCGCGTCTCCATCGAGTACCAGATCTCCACGAACTCGCGGATCGACGCGTCCTCTCGCCGGTGCATCTCCTCCGCGACCGGCTGGCGGAGGAGTCGCTTGACGCTGCGAAACGCCTCGGTGGATTTCCCGGCGAGCTCCGAGAGCCGTCCGCTTGCCTCGTCCAGAAGCGCGCCCTCGGGGACGACGGCGTCGACCAGTCCGAGCGCCAGCGCGTGCTCGGACGTGTAGAGCGCTCCTCCGTAGAGGATCTCCTGCGCTCGCCGCGACCCCACCCAGAACCGGAGCAGCTCCACGCTTCCGGCGAAGACCGAGGAGCCGAAGCCGATCTCGTTGAGCCCGATCCGCGCGTTCTCCTTCACCATCACCCGGACGTCGCAGGCGCTGGCCAGCATGCACCCCCCGGCGACGGCGTGACCGTTCAGCGCGGCGACGACCGGTTGCGGGTGGACGAAGAGCTCGCGATAGAGCCCGGTGAACTTCCGGAGATACCGGGCGAAGTCCTTCTTCGGGACGTCGAGGAACTCGGGGATGTCGAAGCCAAAGGAGAAGAACTTCCCGGTCCCGGTGAGCAGGATTCCCCCCACGCCTGGATCGGCCCCGAGCTCCTTGAAGCAGCCGGACAGCTCGTCCACCACCTGCTCGTTCAGCGCGTTGACCTTTCCGCGCTGGAGCCGGACCGTCGCGAGCCCATCCCGGAACTCCATTTTCACGAACGTCATCGATGTACTCCCTGTCGAAGGAGGCAAGTCACGAGGGGAGGGTCAGGTTCCGGGTGCGGTTCCCGAGGATGCCGACGGCGGTTCCTCGGGGGAGGATGCGCCTCATCAGGAAGGAGGCGAAGCGGTTGAACCGACCGGGGATCATCACCCCGGACCGACCGAGGCTCCCCAGCGCCTCCTCCACCACCTGGGCCGGCTCGATCATCCCTGGCTCTCCGTCCGGCGAGGCTCGCAGAAAGCCCGGCGTCCGCGTCGCTCCCGCGGCACAGGCGAGCACGTCGACACCCCGGGATTGCAGCTCGAACCACAGCCCCTCCCCCAGCACCAGGTTGAAGGCCTTGGTCGCGCCATAGGTGGCGAGGAACGGGCTGCCCTGGAACGCGGTGAGCGAGGACATGAAGACCAGGCCTCCTCGCCCGCGAGAGGCCATCCGCCGTCCCAGAACGTGGGCCATCGTCAGCGGCCCCCGGCAGTTCACGTCGACGCTGCGCAGCTGGTCCGCGAGGGCCAGGTCGAGGAACTGCCCGCGCGGGGCGTGCGCGGCATTGAAGACGCCGAAGCCCACCTCCAGCTCGTCGGCGAGGCGCTCCAGCTCCGGGCCGAACCCCGCCCCGGCGAGATCGAAGGCGTGCGTCCGTACCTCGACGGCATGCCGGGCGCGGAGGGCCGCCGCCGTCGACTCGAGCACCTCCGGGCGACGGGCGAGCAGGAGGAGATTGAGCCCTCGCGAGGCCAGCGCCTCGGCCCACGCCGCACCCAGTCCCTCGGACGCGCCGGCCACGAGCGCCCAGCCCCCGTACCGCCGCAGGAACGCGTCATCGCTCACGGCAGTCCTCGGGTCGGCATGCGCGGGAAGCTACCAGCCCGGCGGGCGTCGATCGTGGGCGACGAGGACCGCCGGTTTCCGGGCAGGGCCATTCCCATGCCGGTTAACGATGCGGCGTGAGAGTTCTCGCCATCTCCGGAAGCCTGCGAGCCCGCTCCTCCAATCGCGCCCTCCTGCGCGCGGCCGAGGCGCTCGCACCACCCGCAGCGGAGTGGGAGACCTACGAGGGTCTTGCCGGCCTGCCCCACTTCAACCCCGACGACGACGAGGACGGCCGCCCGGTGCCTCCGCCCGTCGCTGATCTGCGGTCCCGCGCGATCGCCGCGGATGCCTGGGTCATCTCCAGCCCCGAGTACGCGCACGGAGTCCCGGGCTCGTTGAAGAATGCGCTGGACTGGCTGGTCTCGTGTCCCGAGCTGCCCGGCAAGCCGGTGCTGCTGCTCAATGCCTCGGCGGCGGGAGGCAACTTTGCCCAGGCGGCACTCGTTGAGACGCTTCGCACGATGAGTCTCCGGGTTCTGGACGAATCGCTCACGGCGCCGTTCCTGCCCCGCAAGCTGCAGGAGGGGAACGAGCTGGATCCGGCTGCATCCCGGATCCTGCGGCGCAGCCTGGATGCGCTCGCCGCGGCGACACGGCGGCCTGGGGCTCAGTAGATGAAGGGAACGATGCGCCACCGCACGC